>CAZUIE010000183.1:0-7239 GCA_964620945.1 uncultured Maribacter sp. | reverse complement strand
GGAAGAATTGGGAAGAACGTAAAATTCAGGAATTGATGAAGGAAGACCAAAAACGTGAAAAATGGAATTAAACGAAATGAACCAATCAGATAAATTAATCCGTGCTAAAAAGCACGTGGACGAACTCAAGGGTTTTTACATTCATCTTCTTGTCTATATATTGGTAAACATATTTATTACCGGGGTGACCGTTTATGCTAGGGTAAATGGGGGCGAAAGTTTTGGAGAGGCCTTCTTTAGTTTTGGTTCTTTCTCAACAGCTATTTTTTGGGGGATTGGTCTTGGGTTCCACGCTGCTAAAGTCTATAACTTTAGTCCGCTTTTCAGCAAAAATTGGGAAGAACGACAAATTCAAAAATATATTGAAAAAGATAGGCAAGAAGCAGAAAAATTCAGATAAATCAACAAGTAACTAACGAAAGAACAAATGAAAACTACGACCTTTTCAAAATATGAAAAAGCTAAATTAAGGGTAGCTTCCATAAGGGGGTTCTATAACCACCTAACTATTTATGTGATAATAAACATCCTACTATATGTGTTGCGAAATAAATTTACGATAATTCTCTTAAATGAGGATGCACTTGGGAATCCTGATTTCTTACAGTGGATAGATTGGAATGTCTTTGGCACTACCATTATCTGGGGTATCGTACTCGTTGTTCACGGGGTAAAGGTCTTAAGCAATTTTTCACGGTTCCAGCAAGAATGGGAGGAGCGAACTATTCAAAAGTACATGAACCAAAATAGCGACTAAAACAGAAAACGAATAAAATAGCTATACGTAAAACCAATAAATGAGGACGATAATCATAGAAGACGAAAAACCGGCGGCAAGACGTTTAAATAGAATGTTGAACGACTTAACTGTAGAAGTATCTACAATGTTGCATTCTGTTGAGGAAGCTATAGATTGGTTTCAAAATAACGAACATCCAGACCTTATTTTTTTGGATATTCAATTGTCGGACGGACTTTCTTTTGAAATTTTTGATGTAATTGAGGTGCACAGTGCCATCATTTTCACAACTGCATTCGATGAGTATGCATTACAGGCTTTTAAGCTAAACAGTATTGATTATTTACTGAAACCTATAGACGATGAAGATTTGGAAAGTGCGGTTAAAAAATATAAATCACGTTTTACACCCGATACACTTTCTCCGAAATTGGCGCTCGACTTTGAGGATATAAAAAAGCTATTGGTTAATCCCGTAGAGCGCGAATTCAAAAAACGATTTACGGCTAGGGTAGGGCAACACCTAAAGATTATTAATGCCGATGAGGTGGAATGCTTTTACAGCGAAAACAAAGGGACCTACGCAGCAACTTTGGACGGTAGAAATTATCTCTTGGACACCACCTTAGAAAATTTGGAAACTGAACTGGAGCCTGAAATTTTCTTTCGAGTGAGTAGAAAATTCTATGTCAACATCAATCATATCAAAGACATTATTTCTTACACGAATTCGCGATTACAGATAAAGCTGAACAACCTTAAAGACCAGGAAATTATAGTAAGTAGAGAGCGTGTAAAAGACTTTAAGCTTTGGTTAGAGTAAAATATATTAAAATACTGATTTATAAATAGTTAAATTAAACCATAGATATTTTCTATTGTTATGAACTACTCATTTTCTTTAGATTTTTCTACGCGGTTTTCATCGAAGGAAGAGGGCAATAACTTTGGTACTAATTTAATAAAAATAGGAAGTAAAACAGCACCGCCCGGAAGAATAAAAATAGCTAGGGACGGGATGCTTTTAAAGATATCTATAAGTTGATTCTGTACTTTTTTCTTTTCTTCTTTTGTTAGATCGCGTAACGTAGATTTGCTTAAAAGCGATACAAGCTCCGCACTCTCCGATAGCTCTTTTTGGAGTCTTTTACTGTTCCTTAAAATAAGCTTGTTCACCACTTTGCTCATACTATCATAGAATTGTACGGCAAGATTATTCTCTTTTAGAAAGGGAATCGTTTTGGCATTTTTCTCAAAGAAATCAGCGACATTCTCTAACGATTCCAAGATGGTCTGTTTGGTAAACCCAATATCCTTTCCAATACCAAAAATGAATTTTGACTCCTTATAATCTAACGAATGGTCTTCCCAAACAGTAAGACAGGCCATGTCTAATAAATAGGCGTTTTCGCAGTTAGGCCTTTTATTTAATAAAAGTTTTTTATAAGAGTTGTCAAAGGATTGTGTGTCAGGATTTATAAACGACAGACTGGAGCCAAATAGTTCTGCCAGTTTCTCATCTTTCCTGTTTTTTTCTTTAGAATTTAATGCGTGATAGGTAACATTGATGGCTAAATATTCCAAGTTATAGGCATAACTTTTTATACCAACCGAATTGTTTAAATAGCGTTTAAAGAGCAAGCTATCAATGAATAACAGCGAATTGGTAATGATGCTATTAAAGGTTTTACTAATAACGTTATCCTCTAAATAAACACGCGAATCAATAAGTTTCTCTAGCTTAGCGGTAGTTGTATTCCCACTTAAAAGTTTTCCTAAAAAGCTTATTTGTGCTATTCTTAACGTATCGTAGAAGGCAAAAAGATCTTCTAAAAATGCTTTAAAATTACTATTGCGTTCTAAGCGATACGTGTAAAATAGTGCTGTGATTAGGTTTATTTTGGCCTTCTCATCTTCGGACAAGGAATGTTCCGATAGTATAAAAGGGAGTACCTCCGTATTTATTCCATAGACAAAACCGGTTCTTTTCAAATCGAAATACAATTCAGAAAAGTGGGTATACTTATCCTGATGTTCCTCAATGACCGATTCAAATTTCGATATCCAACCGCTTGACGACGGATTCATGATGCTGGCTCGTTTTAATTACGGAGTGAAATTACTCTAAATTCATCATATAGAATAGTTTAAGTAAGCAAAGGTCATAAAAAAGAAAAGTATCCTCCCTAGTTCCAGGGCATATAGTTCATTAACATTTTTTTAACATCTTAAACTGAACCTCCCGTATGTTACCTCGTAAATACAGTTGAGTACTAATCTAAAATTTTAAAAAAATGAAAAGATCAAAATTAATTATGGGCCTAGGGGCTATTGCAATTGTGGCTACTTTATTGGTTGCTGCAGATCATATAGATGCACCTGGTGCAATGGGTACCACCGCGGATATTGCAGACTTTTATGCGTTTGAACCTACGGTAGGTTCAGATAATACCGTATTTGCGGTAGATTTACAATCTAATGTGTTACCGGATTTAGCGTATGGTACGTTTGATGAAAATGTGCTTACCGAAATAAATATTGATACAGATGATGACCTGGTAGAAGATTTGGTCATACAGGCAATACCTAGAGCAGGGAGAATGTATTTCTTTGGCCCAGTTGCGCCAAGCACTACTGGAACAAATGGAACTATAATGGTTGATGCACCTTTAGGTTCCGTAGCTATTTCAGGAGCTACGGCAACCGTTGAAACCACAGCAAATGGGGTTTCTCTATTTGCAGGACCAAGACAAGATGCTTTTTATTTTGATTTCTTCCAGTTTAACGCCGTTATAGGCGGAATGGCACCAGAAGGTTTTAAACCTGCTGGCGACCCTAATTCAACGGCTGATGACGATACTACTGCGGTAGATACGTTTGATGGTTCCAATACGATGTCCATCGTAATCGAAATTCCAAATAGTCTTCTAGGAGAAACCAGTGCTGTAAATGTCCTGGGAATTCCCGTGTACAAGACCTGGATAACGACAAACATAAAACAATAACAATCTTATAAAAATTAGAAAACATGAAAGTATTTACAATAAAAAATATGTTGGCGCTATGTGCACTGTTAGTTTTCGCCGCATGCAGTGATGATGATGATCAAATGATGGTAATGGGTAATCCTAGCTGTACGGATGGTATTATGAACGGGGATGAAACGGGAGTGGATTGCGGAGGATCTTGTACGCCTTGTGAGACTGCGATAACTCCACCAGACTTTTCTGGTACATACGCACAAGCTGATTTTATGGGCAGACCCGGAATTAATACGGTGCTGAGTGCAGATGGGGCTACAAAGGATATGCATAATATGGCTATACCATCCGAGATGGGAGCTAGTTTTCAAGCTGCTTTTGAAGCACGTTTGGAGCAATATCACGATGTTTACGCAGGTTTATTGGGTGCCGATCCAACGGCAGTAAATTTTGAACCAAATATTTTAGGGGATATTTTGAACGGCCCAGATAAGGATGGATTTACGGACAACCCTGTTTCCGCCACGGTCTTGACTACAGTATTGGCATCCGACGTGTTGGAGGTTGCTCCAAATTTGCCAACGACCTATTTCAATGGTGGTTCCGGAGCTCCGAACTATGAAGGTGCAATCGGATTAACCGGCAGAACTCCGCAAGATGATGTTATAGATATCTCTTTAATCCTTTTGTTTGGAGGTGGTGATGGTGTACGTTTTAGTGGTCAGGATACAGATATGGACGGCATGGCGGATTTGCCAAGATTAACATCTGACGGTGTAGCATTGACCGCAACAATTTCTACAACTTTCCCTTATTTGGGCGCTCCTGAATAAGTCTATGAAAAAGGAGCTTAAGGGAGTGTGGTAGTCATACTCCCTTATTTTATACAGATGACAACAAAAAACTAAAACAATGAAAACAACCCTATTATTACTATCGATTTTACTACTTGTTTCCTGTGCTCCCGATATGGAGAATACTATTGGAAACCAAGAAGATTACAATGTGTTTTTAGTGGCAAAACAACCAAAAACAACTTCAAAATATTTTGAACTTTGGAATACTAAAATAAGGCCAGACAGTATTCAACTTACCAGCTTTGCCATAGTAGGTGGTGAGTATACGCGGTATTTCAAGGAAACAGGAGATATCACCTATTTAAAAAAAGCGGAACAAAGTTTAAAAAAAGCAGTTGCCGTGGCGGCGGTAGGTAAAGAGACCTATTTGCGTGCTTTAGCAAGAAATTACATAGCACAGCATAGATTCAAGGAAGCACTTGTACTTGCCAATGAGGCTATGGAACTTGGTGGTGGAGCCAACGAATCTAGAAGTTTACTTTTTGATGTTCATATGGAGTTGGGTAACTATAAGGTTGCAGAGGCCTATTTGGAAAGCATTAAAAACTTATCTGATTTTGGATATATCATTCGCCTATCCAAATGGAACGATTATAAAGGTGATTTGAATACGACTATCGCTTTTATGGAAAAGGCTAAGGAAAAAGCTATTTCGGCTAAGAGTAAGGAACTGATGCTTTGGAGTTTCACCAATTTGGCAGATTATTACGGTCATGCAGGTAGAATTGCGGAATCGTACCAATATTACTTAAGTGCTTTAGCACTAGACCCTAGTAATGCATATGCCAAAAAGGGTATCGCATGGATTGTGTTCTCGCATGATAAAAACCCTGAGGAGGCATTACGAATACTCGACTCGGTTACGGCTACGTACAAGGCTCCGGATTATTTTCTTCTAAAAGCGGATATAGCCGATTACATGGGTGATGACAATACTAGACTGGAAAATCTTGACAGCTATTTTACTACGGTACAAAATGAAGCTTATGGAGATATGTACAACGGGTACAACATAAACTTATTTTTAGAGGAAACCGGACAATATGAAAAAGCCGTACAGCTTTCTATGAGGGAGGTTGCTAACAGACCTACCCCCGAGTCGTATAGCATGTTGGGGTATAGTTATCTCAAAAATGATCAGTTAGATAAGGCAAAGAAAATAATGGATGAATTTGTATACGGGAAAACATTTGAGCCTGCACTCTGTTACCAAGCGGCAGCCGTGTATAGCGCAAGCGGTGAATTAAAGAAGGTTCAGATTCTGAAAAAAGACTTGGTGGGCTCCATTTATGAGTTAGGTCCAGGTATGGAGAAAAACATCAAGGCGTTATAAAGTAAGCGTATTTAAATTTTCATTTTTGGTTGATTTAGGTTGGTTGTTTTTGGTTTGACATCGTAGTGTAACAGCTGCGATGTCTTTTTTTGTGTATTTCATCGAAAATTAAGTTTTTATTAAGACCTATATAGATGAAATGTATATATTTATCGACCAAATACAAATACGTTCAGTTTTATAAGCTTTTTTATAGCACTATTTAGTATTATAAATTTAACCAGAACCAAAACTATTAATCTACTGTTATGGAATATCTTCTCTTTTCTGTTTGGATTGCAGCAATGGTTGTAATGATTGGTAAAAGTATATTGGCTTATCGCTCTTTACAGCGAGCAATCAACGAAAAAAACAATATTTTTAAGTAAACTTCCGAAGTAAGACCGGCAGTAATAGCAGATCCAGAATAAGGGCGGCCACTAGTGTAACACTTATAATTGTTCCTATGGTTATGCTGGGTTGATGTATGGAGAATAACATTACCAGAAACCCAAAGAATAAGATAAGCGTCGTAATGACCAATGCCCTGCCGGTATGTGCAAATGTTTTTTCCAAGGCTTCTTCTTTGGATAATCCTTGGGTAATACCCAGTTTGTATTTTCCAAGAAAATGTATAGTATCGTCAACGGCAATACCGAAAACAATTGCAAAAACTACCGATAAACCAGCTTCTAAGGGTATTCCTAAAAACCCAAGTATTGCGCCAGCAAATAGCATGGGTAGGAGGTTGGGAACTAAGGAAATCAAGAACATTTTAATATCTCGGAAGACGAGGACCATGATGACACCAATAATAATGAGGCCATAAAGAAGTCCTTCCAATAGGCTTTTCCGAATGTATTCAGAATTTTTATCCAGTAACATACTTTTCCCTGTTACCCTTACCTGTATTTTGGTAGTATCGATAGCAAAGTTGGCAAATCTTTCAATGTGTGTGTATAATTTTTTAAGGCTATCCGTGCCTACATCCTGTAGTTTGCCATTTATCCTTGCCTTGTCCTTGGCCTTGTTTATAAATTTTGCCAGTTGCTTTCTAGCTAGTTTATTTACGTCTTTTTGATACTTGATAAAGGTAGTTTTATCCTCTGGTAGACGTAGATAATCAGATTTGTTTAAATTGTTCGCCTTATTGATGATTTTATAGGGCAGGTTAGGGGATTGAATGTTCCCAATAGTCTTAATTTGTTCTAAATGTGTTGTCAGTTTTTCAATTTCTAGAGCTACCTCATAATCTGTAACCTTATATCCTTTTTTAGCCATAATCGCTATTTCCAAGGGTCTAAATCCTGCGTAGTTTTTTTGAAAAAAATTAAAATCTGCAGCTATTTT
>CAZUIE010000182.1:2088-7254 GCA_964620945.1 uncultured Maribacter sp. | reverse complement strand
GGTCACGTCCGGCATAGCAAACTATTTCTTGATCATAAATGGTATCGTTCTGCTTTGGATTGATAACATACAGTAATGACGTAATCTCTGGAAAGGTAGTTTTTAAATGTTCCATTAGCAGTTCTCTTTTGGTCTCCTCATCTTCATAAAACTGCACCAGCACCATAATTTCACCTGTAGAAGAGGTACGTATCATTAGGGTTCTCAACATCCCATACTGGTTTCTGGGATTAAAAAAAGTAATATTGTTTTTGGTGGCGAAAGCTTTTGTTTCCAAACGAATGGCGTTGGAAGGGTCTTCCTGAAGATGACATTTATTAATATCAAGAATCTTGTCCCACATGCCAGGAATATGAAAACCCAAGGCATTTTTATCTGTTATTTGTGTGTCGGATTGAATTTCTTCCAAGGTCAACCAACGACTGTTCGAAAACGAAAACTCCATTTTATTCCTGTAGAAATATTGTTTTTCAGAACCTTTTATAGGACTAATTTCCGGCAGTTCTAGGTGGCCAATTCGCTTCAGGTTGTTCGCTACCTCTTTCTGTTTGTAGAATAATTGATGCTCATAGCCCATATCTTGCCATTTACACCCACCGCAAACTCCAAAATGTTCACATTCTGGTGTGGTCCGTTTATCGGATAAAGAATGGAAGTTTGTGGCAATACCTTCAAAATATGCTTTTCTTTTTTTGGTCGTCTGCACGTCTACAACATCCCCTGGAACCGTATTCGTTAGGAAAATAACCCTTCCATCAGGTGCTTTACCAATTGTTTTTCCTTTTGCCCCGGCATCAACCACTTCTACATTTTCAAAAACCTGTCGCTTGTTCTTTCTTCGCATGGGACAAAAATAGGAATTGCTTTGTTTTAATTGAGGTTACTTTATGTAGAATAACAATTAATTAGTAGAAATCGACTTTTTTTAAATTTCATTTCGCTGAGAAATATCGACTGTTAAAGTATAGAGGTCTTTTTTTTAGAAGGACAAAGAATATTCAACTCTCGGCATATATGTTTTTACTCACTGAAATATTTAGTAATTTAGCAATTCTACAGGATGATTTCTCTCCTACGCTGAATTTTCGTCCCGATGGCTTTCGGGATTACGAAGGGAAAAAGGTACAGAAGGAATTGCTAAAGTTTTATTTAAAGTAATTTTTATCATGTCAGTTTTAGAAAACATCACTTCTGAAGATGCCATTGCATTGGAAGAAAAACACGGAGCTCACAATTATCATCCTCTACCTGTGGTATTAAGCAGGGGAGAAGGTGTGCATGTTTGGGACGTGGAAGGAAAAAAGTATTATGACTTTCTATCCGCTTACTCTGCGGTGAACCAAGGGCATTGTCATCCAAAGATTGTGGATGCGATGGTAGACCAAGCTAAAACGTTATCCTTAACATCGCGGGCATTTTATAACGATATGCTCGGGCGGTATGAAAAGTATGCCACCGAGACCTTTCATTTTGACAAGCTTTTACCGATGAACACCGGCGCTGAAGCCGTAGAGACAGCATTAAAAATATGTCGTAAGTGGGCGTATGAAAAAAAGGGGATACCAGAGAACCTTGCGCAAATTGTAGTTTGTGAAAATAATTTTCATGGCCGTACCACTACGATTATCTCTTTTTCTAATGATCCTGTTGCTAGGCAGCACTTTGGTCCGTTTACAGAAGGATTCATAAAAATAGAATATGATAATCTTACAGCTTTGGAAGAAACGCTTGAAGGAAATACTAATATAGCAGGATTCTTAGTAGAGCCTATACAAGGTGAGGCGGGAGTTTATGTGCCTTCTGAAGGTTATCTGAGAAAGGCAAAAGCCCTATGTGAAAAACATAATGTACTATTTATAGCAGATGAGGTCCAAACCGGGATAGCCCGGACGGGCCGATTATTGGCTACTTGTGGTAATTGCTCCTGTTCCGATAAACATTGTAGCGGTACGCCCGAGACCAAACCCGATATTTTAATATTAGGTAAAGCGCTTTCCGGTGGTGCTTACCCGGTTTCTGCCGTACTGGCAAATGATAACATCATGGGCGTTATTAGACCAGGAAATCATGGTAGTACTTTTGGAGGCAATCCTATCGCAGCAGCAGTAGGTATGGCTGCATTAGAAGTTGTGAAAGAAGAACATTTGGCACAAAATGCGTTTGAATTAGGTGAACTTTTTAGGGCCGAACTTGGCGCTTTTATTCCCAATTGTGATTTGGTCTCTAGCGTTAGAGGCAAAGGGCTGTTAAACGCCATTCTTATAAACGATACGGAGGATAGCTCCACGGCGTGGGATATCTGTATGGCCTTGAAAGAAAATGGATTATTGGCCAAACCTACCCACGGGAATATCATCCGTTTTGCCCCGCCTTTGGTAATGACCAAGGAAGAGTTGTTAGAGTGTGTCGATATTATCAAAACTACCTTAACGGAGTTTAAAAAGTAATATCTTTTGTTTAAAGGAAAAAAAGTCCCGTTTCAAATATTTGAAACGGGACTTTTTTTAGTTTACAATGAAGCGCTATTGAAATCCGCCTTCTTGGGCAGCAGCATAAATAATGGCCCCGATAGCCCCAAAATAGATGACGCTTAAAATTAATAGTACTCCTGCAATTGCTAATCCTATATAAGATAGGATTCTACCCGTTTTCACGTTTTCAATACCGCTGAAGTTAGCACTATCTTCCTGATAGAGCCTTTCCGCTTTCTTGGCATTGCTCAGCCCTATGAAACCGAAAATAGCTCCAAAAGGCCCACAGCAGAATAGGGTAAGTACAATAGACAATATTCCAAATGTTAAGGCATTACTAGCCCCAGGTAGTGGTTGATTCATCTATTTTATTCTGATGGCAAACCTAACTGCTCTAACATTTCCTGGTTTTGCTCCATGTAAGCATCCCATCCGCCCATGGATGCGATTTGATAAATGCTCCACAACAGTGTTAGAACACCTAAGACCAAACCTACTATAGCTATGGTTTTTACCGTTTTTAAGGTGCTGTAATTAGAGTAGTCCTCTGGATTCTGTTGGTATAACTTATCATCTTTATTTACTAAAAATAATGCAATACCAGATAGAAATATGCCACCTATTCCCACACTGAAGCAGCAACAGAGAAATGAAACAATACTAAGTATCATTGCAATTGTAACATTCGGTAATTTTTGTTGTTCCATAATTTTGGTTGTTTAGTTAAATGAATTTTAATATATAATTGGTCAGTATAAAGGCCACGGTACTTACCATAAGCACATTGGTTATTTTGATTGCGTATTTAATGGAAAACAATTTATCCATAATCAAGAATCCAAAAAGCAGCAGCATAGGATAAATAGCAGGATACATGTCAAACGCTGCTAAAAACTCCCCCTTAAATAAAAATAGAATAGCTCGTTGCAAACCGCATCCAGGACAATCAAATCCCCAAAGCTGTTTTGTAAAGCAGGGCAGCATAAAACTTTCAATAGTCAAAAGAAAAAAAACAAAAGCTGTCCTCATGTATCTAAAAGATTGAAAAAGGTAAATTACCACTATTTTTGTGTAATCAAAATAAAATTATGGCTGTTTTTAACATCGGGGATAAGGTAGAGGCGATAGATGACGTTATTCGTGGTGTAGTTTCCAACGTTAATGGAAACGCCATTACAGTGCAAACTGAGGATGATTTTCCTCTGGTGTTTGAAGCTAAGGAGTTGGTTATAATTACTGGGAACATTCCCGTAAGCAACTATGAGATTGCGAAGATTAAAAGGGAAAAGGAGCTGCCTAAAAAACGCAGACCTACTATTGTCAAGTCCAAAGAACGGAACCTTCCCAAAATGGAAGTAGACCTACATATAAATCATTTGGTAAAGAACCCAAAGGGGATGGGCAATCATGAAATGCTAAACCTTCAATTAGATACTGCCAAGCGGCAATTGGATTTTGCCATATCCAAACGTATTCAAAAAGTTGTTTTTATACATGGGGTAGGTGAGGGTGTCTTAAAGGAAGAGCTGTTATATCTTTTTAATAAATACGATAATGTAAAGCACTATGATGCCGATTATCAAAAATATGGCCTTGGTGCAACAGAAGTTTACATCTACCAGAACAGTTAGTGTTAACTTATAATACTGTTGTTACTGTTCCAAATAAATCTATTTGCAGGTCGGTAATTCTAGACCCATCTTCCGTGATAAAAGATATGCCACTTAATTCTATGAGATGGTTAAAAGTTTCGGAACCCTCCGTTGTTGTTGTGATAAAAATAGTTCCCTCGGCGGCTGTAATTTCTTCGGAGACAGATGGCGTGGTTGGAGGTATCACATCACAGAAATAGTCATTTGATACCTCATCGGTGAAAATACGGTAGGTCAATTTCGAAGTAGAAGAAATTTCACTTGTTATTACCCCATCCGAAATTTCATTTTTTAGAAGTCCGGCCGGTAGTTCTAAAATTAGAGCTTCAGCTCCATTGATTTTAAACAGTAGATTGGAAGCGGTTGCAGAAACAGTGCCACAGGTTTGCACTGTGGTAATACTATCAAAATTTACGGTTTCTATAGCCAAATCACCATCGTCACAGGAAAGTAAACACAGAAACAGGATAAAGCTGAAAAGTTTTTTCATAAGTCAAATTTACTGCAAATATTAGATATGCCTTTAGAGGTTTAAAACCATTTAGGGCTTATTTAACTTTATTTGAATTATTTTTGAATCCGAAATAGGAAAACTTGCTATAATTTGGTCAATTCTATACCTATAACATTTAGCAAGTGACGGTGAAAATTCCTAGGAGAGTGATATTTCTTGTCAATAGGTAATCATCATATTAATCGCGTACAAAGAATGAAAAGTGTATATCTGGATAATGCTGCAACTACTCAAGTAAGAAAAGAGGTAATACATAAAATGCAAGAGGCCCTGGCCAATTCTTATGGTAATCCCTCCTCCACGCACAGTTTTGGAAGAACTGCCAAAACTGCCATCGAAAGCGCGAGAAAAACAATTGCCAAACAGATGAACGCCTTTCCATCGGAGATTATTTTTACTTCTGGTGGTACGGAGGCAGATAACATGGTGCTTAGATGCGCAGTTAGGGATTTAGGGGTAAAGACCATTATTACGACTAGAATTGAACACCATGCCGTGTTGCATACTGCTGAGGAATTGCACGAAAAGA
>CAZUIE010000182.1:0-1988 GCA_964620945.1 uncultured Maribacter sp. | reverse complement strand
ACTAGAATTGAACACCATGCCGTGTTGCATACTGCTGAGGAATTGCACGAAAAGAATTTGGTAAATCTTTGCTTTGTAGATTTAAATTCGGACGGAAATCCGGATATGAAGCATTTGGAGCAGTTATTGACAAACGACGATTCTAAAAAATTGGTTAGCATCATGCACATTAATAATGAGGTTGGGAATAAGGTAGATATTCACGCCATTGCGGTATTGGCTAAAAAGCATGGAGCATTAGTGCATTCAGATACCGTGCAATCCATTGGACACTATGAATGGGACGTTAAGAAAACTCCGGTTGACTTTCTTGCTGCGGCCGCCCATAAATTTCATGGGCCCAAAGGAATCGGATTTGCGTTTATTAGAAAAAACTCGGGTATGGGATGTATGATTTCAGGGGGTTCCCAAGAGCGCGGTTTTAGGGCAGGAACGGAGTCTTTTCATAATATTGTTGGCTTGGAGGAAGCTTTTGTAAGCGCTTACGAAAATTTGGAGGCCGAACAAAACTATGTTACTGACCTTAAACGTCATTTTATCCAAAAAATGGAAAACGAAATTCCCGGGGCACGCTTCAATGGTCTGTCGGCAGATTTGGAAAACAGTACCTACACTTTGGTAAATGTGTGCCTGCCCGTACAACCGGATAAGGCGATGATGTTACTATTTCATTTGGATATTAAGGGAATTGCGTGTTCAAAAGGAAGTGCATGCCAATCCGGTAGTGATCAAGGTTCTCATGTATTATCGCAAATATTGTCTGAGGATGAGCAAAAGAAACCATCTTTGCGATTTTCCTTTTCTAAATACAATACAAAGGAAGATATAGATTATACTATTGGGGTGCTAAAGGATTTTATGGTATAGTAATTGAAAATTTCTTGTATAATAGAGTCGACTTCATCCAACGGTATGACATCTTGTGAACGTTAATGCCTTGGTTGGCATTGCTGAAAATAATGAAAGTTCAGAATTTCTTAATTTTTTCTGTCCTTTTTGCGTTCCCGTTCATAAGGGAATTTACGGATAGCTAGCTTCATCATTCTATCGATGAGGTCCGTTGTATTTTTACCTGTTTTTTTGTTGATTTCCTTCTCGTATTTCCATAGTAGTTTTCCCGTATTCCCATCACTGATTTTAACGCCTATGCGCCCGTAGTCGGCATTTCCGGAGAAGTAATCCGTAAAGCTAAAATCTGTCGATACGCCATTGGATAATAATACATTAAGGTCTAGTGTGCCACTTATGATACCGTCTACGCCTAACATTTCGCTTAGCTGTTTCATCGTATACACATCAATATTTTTATAATCGACTCCCTTTTGGGATAAAATAGCTTTTGTGTTTTTTGTATTTTGAAACTCAACAGGCAATTTTTTCTTTTTTCCGCGTTTGGAAAAATAGGTTTCTAGGGCATCTTGTACAGCATATCCTTCCTTCTCTTCCAGCGACTTTAAATCGGCCGCGCTTACTTTGTTTTTCAAGTCTAAATTGGTGAGAAAAGGCAATATGGCAAGGGTTTTATGGCTACTGCTTAAGGCATCAAACTTGGGACTCTCATAGATATTCTTTTGTCCTTGCAAGGATATTGCGCTAAAGCAGGCAATAAAAAATAGAAATTTGTACATATGACTATATTAAAGACGCATTTGCAATCTAAGGTTCAGCACTCGCGAGGTTAAAAAATTTGGAACAGCAAATTCGTTTTTGCTATCCACATCCCTAACCCACGTATTGGTAATAGAGTTTAGATTGTTGAAAAGATTGAAAATTTCAAAACCTACACTCAATGCTTTAAAGGAACCCAACCAATGCCCGGTTCCATACCTTTTATTCTTGTCTACAAAAATATAGGAAATTCCTAAATCTGCCCGTCTATAATCTCTTAATCTATTCTGAAAAATATAAGGATCTGCATAACTTGGAGATCCACCCGGCACTCCAGTACTATAAACGAGGTTCAGATACATTTTTAACTCTGGTATGTT
>CAZUIE010000181.1:0-7287 GCA_964620945.1 uncultured Maribacter sp. | reverse complement strand
AAAACATAAAATCCCATCAAGCTTGCTTGTTTGGGATTTTTATTTTTAGATACCACTTAACAATTCTATTACCAAGACTGAAGCCAATTGGGTAATTTAGTCCAAAGGCGACACTTCTAAGACTAGCTTCGAGTTGATTGTTTTCTTTAACCCTACCGGATTAGAAAGTATGCGTATCAGCCCGGCCTTTTCTATAAGCTGGGTCGTCTCCGGCGCTACGACTAAACACAACTGGTTGTGATTTAAGACAATAATTGAACAATCAATATGCTTGATTATTTCCGCCATTTTAGGAAAGAATCTTTAACGTGTGTTATTTACATGAGCTACAGACTATATCAATGCACCCATAAGAAATTAAGTTTTTCTTAATATTAAAATCCCTTTAAAAATGGTATTTTCCGACGCTATGAAATTCCAACGATTCTATTCAAATGAAGACAATTTGCGTCTTGTCTTAGCCTATTTAGGAAACAAAAAAGCAATCTTTTTCTATTCATTTAGTTTTGTATGGTTATTTTTTGCCTGTTCCCCAAAATTTTCCAACGTAAGCTTACCCATCAATAACGTTGAAAATTTCTCTAAAACCGGCACTGCAGTACTGGAAGAAAAATGGTGGACGGCTTTTGAAGATGAAACCCTAAATACCTTAATAGATTCTGCACTTCAATCCAACCTGAATCTCGCGGCGACATGGCAGCAGTTCGTTGCGGCAAAAGCAACGGTGAGGGGCGAAGCTTCCAATAAGTGGCCAGAAATAGAGGCATCTGCCCAAACTGCGGAAAATTTTCCTATAAATGATTTTAGGGGTGGGGAAAATACGCAACTGGGCCTATCGGCAAGTTATGAAATTGATTTGTGGGGGAGAATTCGTACCGGAGTCCAAGCTGAAAAATTCAGGGCAGAAGTGAACCTATTCGACTACCGTACCGCAGCCATATCTCTCTCGTCAGAAATTGCAAGTACATGGTATCAATTGGTAGCAGCAAAAAATCAACTAAAGATTACCGAAAAGCAAATACAGGTCAACGAAGACATTATAAAACTAATACGCTCTAGATTCGTCGGTGGTCAAATAAGGGCAGTAGATATCCTTAGGCAAGCACAACTTCTAGAAAGTACAAAGGAGCAACAGCTAATTTTCAGTACAAATGTACAGTTATTGCAAAATCAATTGGCGGTGCTGTTGGGCAACCAGCCTCAAAATTCTTTAAATCTTGAAACAAACGTATTACCCACACTACCTGAGCTACCTGAAGCAGGGCTCCCACTAGAATTGGTACGAAGAAGACCAGATATACAGCAGTCTTACGCCTCTTTATTGGCTGCTGATCGAGATATGGCATCGGCGGTGCAGAGTAAATACCCTAGACTTTCAATTGACGCCAGAGGACAACTACGGGCCAATAATTTTGCGGACCTATTTGAAAATTGGGCCTATTCGATTGCTGGTAATCTATTGGCACCACTTTTCTATGGTGGCCAGCTTAGTGCAGAGGTAGATAGAAACAAGGCCATTAAACAACAAAGACTTTACGAATACGGACAAGTAACATTGGAAGCATTTCAAGAAGTGGAAAACGGTTTGGTTCAGGAAGTCATGCAAGAAAAAAGACTGGAAAATATAGGGCGTCAATTAGACTTAGCAGAGAAAAGTAACAAACAATTACGCGTAGAGTTCCTTAATGGCTTTAGCCCTTATTTGGACGTATTAGTGGGATTGGATGGCGAACAGCAACTCCGCAGGGACTATCTAACGGCACAAGCCCAACAAATACAGATTCGTATCGGATTGTATCGGGCCTTAGCGGGAGGTTTTGAAACCAATAGGGAAGTAGCTATAAAAAAAACAAAGTAATTTTATGAGTAATAAAAAAATAATATATATCTGTTTGGCGATAATCCTTGGCGGAGTTGCTATTACAGCACTTATTTTTTCTACAGAACCAGAGGCACAAACGGAAGGTGCAACGATAGAAACCGCAATACTAGTGGACGTTCAACCTGTCGCACGTGGTACATTTGAGCCCATAATAGTAGCTACAGGAACCGTTCAACCTGTTGAAGATATTATACTAAGCCCATTAGTGGCAGGTCAAATTATACGTAGGGACCCTGCCTTTACCCCTGGCGGATTTGTAAAAAAGAATCAGGTACTCTTACAGATTGATCCATCAGACTACCACAATGCGCTAGAATTGCGCAAAAGCGAGCTGCTACAATCACAAACCGCTTTGGACACAGAGATGGGACGGCAACAAATTGCATTACAGGATTTGCAATTAATTGCCAGCGATTCCCTCTTTGGAGATAATCCTCTTTCAGAAGAAGAACAACAATTAGTACTTAGAAAACCACAACTCAATGCTGTTAAAGCATCTATTGGTGCTTCAAAAGCTGCTATGGGTCAGGCGCAGCTTAACCTCAATAGAACAACCATACGCGCTCCTTTTGACGCCCATATCCTCAGTCAGAACGTAACGAAAGGGTCACAAGTTTCTCAAGGAGACGATTTAGGAAGACTAGTAGGTACAGAGTATTACTGGATTATTGCAACGGTGCCTATTTCTAAACTTCAATATTTACAATTTGCTACCGGTGAAACAGAAAAAGGTGCCCCGGTGCAAATCAGAAATCCAACAGCATGGCCCAATGGTGAAGCACGTGAAGGCTACCTGGATAGGCAAATTGGTGCTTTGGACGGGCAGACCAGACTTGCCCGTGTTCTGGTCAAAGTAGCCGACCCGCTGGCTAACTCTAAAGAATTAGAAGGTAAACCGGCACTAATGATTGGCACGTTCGTAGATGTGAGCATTCAAGCAAGACCTCTTAAAGAGGTAATCAAGATTAGTAGGAATTATGTCCGAAGCAATGAAACCGTTTGGGTGATGAGGGACGGTAAACTAGAAATTCGTGAAGTGGATATTATCCTAACTGATGACAAAAACGCTTACATAAACAAAGGTCTGGAAAATGGGGACATGGTAGTCGTTACCGACCTAAGTACCGTAAGCGAAGGAATAGGCCTTCGCACAAAGGATAAAAATTCTACTGAAAAACAGTAGTAAACTACAAGATGATGAAGGAAGAAGAAAAGCTAGAAAAAAAAGAGGTTCGCAAAGAAGGTGCTATAGGCTATATGGCACGTAATTCTATTGTTACCAACCTATTGATGTTATTGCTTCTAGGTGGTGGCATATTTACCATGTACACCATTCAAAAAGAGGTCTTCCCAGAATTTCAACTAGATTTTGTAGAGGTTTCCGTTGCTTATCCGGGTGCTGCTCCAGCGGAAGTAGAACAAGGTATCCTTCAGCCTGTAGAAGAAGCCGTACGCGCCGTTAACGGTATTAAGGAGATTGTATCCGAAGCTCGGGAAGGTTCTGGTCAGATAACCATAGAACTTGTAGCCGGTACGGAGCGTATGAAAGCCTTTCAAGATATTGATCAAGCCATTAACCGTATCCAAACCTTTCCCGATGATATTGAAGAACCCCAAGTGGCCTTGCAGAACCGGCAGAGAGACGTATTACAGATAGGGCTCTATGGTAAAGCGGACGTTTGGACCTTACGAAAACTTGCGGAACAACTACGTACTATTCTACTTAACAACTCCATGATTACACAGGTGGAATTGGGTAACGTACCCGAGTATGAGACGCGTATCGAAATCCCACGCAGCAACCTACAAAAATATGGCCTTACTTTAGGTCAAGTAGCGGATATCATACAACAAAGCAGTAATGATGTGCCTGCTGGTGCTGTGCAAACGCAAAGCGGCGAAATACTGTTACGGATGCAAGAACGCAAACAGTGGGCGGAGGAATATGGGGATATCACAATAATTTCTTCTGACAATGGCGCCAAAGTCGCCCTGAGAGATATCGCAACGATTACCGATGGTTTTGAAGAGGTAGGGTTTCATGGGCAATTCAATCAAGAGAATTACGTTGAACTTCGCATCTTTAGAATTGGTGACCAATCGCCATTAAAAATAGCTGATGCAGTGCAAACAATCTTGGATGATTATCAACTCCCACCTGGCATTAAATACAGAACAGATAGCAACCGTGCGGCAGATTATAGGGAACGGCTGTCCTTGCTCACAGAAAATGGAGTCCTTGCCATCGTTATCGTTCTGATTATTCTAACCTTATTTTTAGAATATCGATTGGCTTTTTGGGTTATGATGGGAATGACCGTCTCTTTTATTGGAGGAATGATTTTGCTACCATTGATAGGAATCAGCGTAAACATGATTTCAATGTTCGGGTTTTTGGTCGTGCTGGGAATTGTTGTAGATGATGCTATTGTGGTAGGAGAAAACGTTTATGAATACCGACAAAAAGGATTAAGCCCAATGAAAGCGGCAATAGAAGGTACCAAAGATGTTTCTTTACCTGTTATTTTTAGTATTGTTACCACCATTATTGCGTTTGTCCCCTTGCTTTTTATGCCAGGAGAAACGGGGAAATTTTGGCAGCCTCTACCGGCCGTTGTTATTGTTATCCTGGCTGTTTCTCTTTTGGAGGCTTTATTCATATTGCCTTCTCATTTGGCCCATCTAAAGAAAGAGCGGAAAAAAAATAAGTGGATCGTTACTTTAGAAGGCTGGCAACAATCTTTTGCAAAAGGTTTTGAAAACTTTATCGAGAAACGCTACCGGCCCATTTTAGACAAATGTCTACAGTACCGTTACATAACCTTGTGCGCTGCGGTAACGCTTTTAGTAGTTGTCGGAGGCTATGGATATAGCGGCCATATGGGAATGATTCAGATGCCTGAGGTAGCCGCAGATGAAATAGAATGTGGCGTTCGGCTTCCCGTTGGCACTACTCCGGACCAAGCCGCGAAGGTAGCCAGAGCAATTTCAGATGCTACACGGCGTATGTTCGAAGAGAACAACCTTTTTGAGATTGCAGAAGGCATCAAGACCAACGTGCGTGGCCAGAATTTCATCGATGTAGAAATTGTTCTTTTACCACCCGACCAGCGTGATATTACCGCAGGTGAGGTCATTGCCCTATGGCGCGATAATATTGGGGATATAGAGGGTGTGGACCAGATTACCTTTGAAGCAGAACGCGGGCCCGGAGGAGCACGACAGGATATTAGTATTGACCTCAGCCATTCGGATATTAATGAGTTGGAACGCGCAAGTACTGCCTTTGTCCAACGTATGAAAGGCTTTTCTAATACTAGGGATGTAACTGACAATTACAATAAAGGCAAAATGCAGTATGATTTTAAACTTCTCCCTCAAGGAAGAAATTTAGGGCTTACCTCCGATGATGTCGGTAGACAAGTCCGGGATGGTTTCTTTGGTGCCTTAGCCATGCGACAATTACGAGGTATGAACGAAATAGAGGTGCGTGTAAAGCTGCCTTTAGAAGAACGTAAGGACATTAAAAATCTAGAGAATTTCTTGATACGCACACCTGATGGCATCGAAGTACCTCTCATGGATGTAGTAGAAGTAGAGCAACGCGAAGCCTTTAGCAGCATTAATCGCAGGGACGGTCGTAGGGTAGTTAATGTTGGTATGGACGTAGAACCGGCCAATGCCGTAAGCAGAGTTATCGAATCGGTTCAAAGAGAGACCTTACCCCAACTTAGGGCAGATTTCCCAGGTATCACATGGAGCTTTGAGGGCAGCCAGGCAGATATGCGTGAAAGTACGAATACCTTACGTGCAGGTTTTTCAATAGCCATGTTACTTATTTATGCCCTACTCGCCATTGCATTTACTAGCTATACACAGCCATTGATCGTTATGACCGCCATACCTTTTGGAATCGTCGGTGCCGTTATTGGACATATTCTTTTAGGATATGATCTTTCCTTAGTAAGCCTAATGGGAGTCATCGCCTTGTCCGGTGTTGTGGTCAACGACTCATTGATTATGATAGACTACGCAAATAAACGGCGGAAGGAAGGCAAAAGCATTTATGAATCCATTCACGAGGCAGGACTCCGTAGATTCAGACCTATTATATTAACTACTATGACTACTTTCGGAGGACTCGCACCTATTATCTTGGAAAACTCAAGTCAGGCTTTTTACTTGATACCAATGGCTATTTCCTTAGGATTTGGTATTGTTTTCGCTACGGCTATTATTTTAGTAATCGTTCCTTGTTTATACCTCTCCCTAGAAGACATAAAACTTCTAATTCATAAGGGTAAGACGGTAAAAAGGGTCGATGTTTCCGAAGACAAAGAACCTGAGGTGATTGCTATTATGACGGATAAATAGCAATGTTTTGCCCCTTTTTTGAGTTGCCTGTAGTGTTATAGTACATCCTCTTTAGAAATTAGACAACTTGTTAAACCTTTATACCCTAGCTAAAAAGCTAATTCCATCTTGGAAACTACGATAATGAATATGGGAGAATTGTTAAGGGTGCTTTTAACAAAATCAATATTGTACGCTAAAAGTTATTAACAAACTTATATGAAAACTTTTTTATGCATTTCATCGAAAAAAAGAAACGTTTCATCCGAGAACCGATTTTCTACTTTATTTTTAGTTCCGGTTAAATAACACGATAGATATTTTTAAACGAATGCAAGTATTTAAATCCCCCAAAACAAACTTTCTCTTCTTTTTAATCGGTATAGTAAGCCTACTAAGCTCATGTAGCAAAGAGCATGACTTGGTATCCGAGTTTGTAATAGCGGAAAAAAATCAACTTCAAGAGGTTACAGATGACACGACGATTGAATTGCTACCTTCAATTAAATCAAAACAAATTGAAAAACATGCCACTAATCTTGGGAAATAATACCCTTAAAAGTTTACCAAAACACCGTATTTGATCAACCTCATCCTCTGCCTTCTATTTTTACTTTTTCAGTATTGACCTTAACCTACTAAACGCGATATATCATCATATTTAAGTAGTGATAGTTATAGTTGTTTAACACTATTTATTTATCGTTAGTATTCCAACTTCATCACATTATTAATATCTTACGTTAATACATTGACGAATCCAAATATGGCCAAAACATTTGAACGCAATATATCCCTAACAGGTACTATAAAATTCACAGGTCTAAAACTTGCCGAAGCAAAAGACTACGCAGCCGGAATACCAGGAATTAAAGTAGCACTACAACATAGTTTTAAGGAAATGGGAGCACTGGAAGCTCTATCGACCCTTTCCCATATGAACCAAAAAGAAGGGTTTGATTGCCCAGGCTGTGCATGGCCAGACCCTGAAGCACCGTCCAAATTGGGAGAATATTGCGAGAACGGAGCAAAAGCATTGGCCGAGGAAGCTA
>CAZUIE010000180.1:5775-7297 GCA_964620945.1 uncultured Maribacter sp. | reverse complement strand
AGTATTCTTAAAAAGTACCAAGAGCTAGGCGTAAAGATGGACAATGCAAAGGATAGTCAGGCTTTATTGGAGCTATACACGAATTATTGCACAAAAAACAAGTGTCTACAATGCGCCGTTGGAGTGGAATTATTAACTTTAAAGACTTAATTTTAGCGCATGAACAGTTTTTACGCCTTGTTACACTATTTACAAAAGCGGGGATTTGAGGTTTGTCGTAGAATTGCAGAACGAATGGGTATTCGTGCCAGGGTTGTGCGCACTTCCTTTATTTATTTAACTTTTGTAACCTTGGGCTTTGGCTTTGCACTTTATCTATTTCTAGCTTTTTGGTTAAAAATAAAAGATTTGGTCCATACAAAAAGAACCTCTGTTTTTGACTTATAGCAATGATTAAATTATTTAGGTCCAAGATTTATTTGGCATTGGCATTGACTGCAGTAGTGCTCTCAATTGGTGTGCTTGGCTACCGCTATATTTCTGATTATTCTTGGATTGATGCGCTTTACATGACGATTATAACCGTAACCACGGTAGGTTTCTCAGAAGTAAGGCCAATGGGTGCCGAAGGTAAAATGTTTACCGTATTACTTATTGTTACCAGCGTATTTATTGGCGGTTTTGCTATTTCGGTGGTAACGGAATATTTATTAAGTAGAAATTCGTTACAAATCTTAAAAAAAAAGAGAGTGAAAAAAGCCATAGATAGTTTATCCAACCACGTTGTGCTTTGTGGTTTTGGTAGAAATGGGATGCAGGCCGCGGAGCGGCTCAAGGCATATAACAAGCCATTTGTGATAGTAGAGCGGGATAAGGGTATTATTGATAGGGATAATACGAATTTCTATTTTGTTGAGGGCGATGCCAATGATGATGAGGTCTTGTTAAGCGCCGGTGTAGAACGGGCTCAGTTTCTTATCACCGCCCTTCCAGACGATTCTACAAATTTGTTCGTTGTTTTATCCGCAAGACAATTGAACATGAACCTTTTTATTATTAGCCGGGCTTCCTTGGTAAATTCTCAGAAAAAACTACTTCTGGCGGGCGCAAACAAGGTAATTATGCCAGATAAGATCGGTGGTGACCATATGGCTTCCTTGGTAGTAATGCCAGATTTAATTACGTTTATGGACAAACTTTCTGTAGAGGGAGAACATACAACTAATTTGGAGGAGGTAGCCATTGAGGATTTTGCAGATCAGATGGAGTGTAATTCCTTGCGAGATCTCGATTTACGTAGAAAGACTGGATGTACGATTATAGGTTATATAAGTCCCGATGGCGAGTACATCATCAATCCAGAGGCAGATTTAAAATTACAATTAAAGAGCAAAGTCATTGTTCTAGGGCGTCCGGAACAGATTAAAAAACTGAATGAAATGTTTCATATTGCTTAAGAATCTTTTAGTTTATATTTGATTCCCCACATATTTTTTAAGATATTGCCGCGTAGTGATAGAAATCCAACTAAAATTAAAATAGATACATGGTCCACATTCAAAAATTGCTTTGTTTCTTTTCC
>CAZUIE010000180.1:4500-5675 GCA_964620945.1 uncultured Maribacter sp. | reverse complement strand
CCAGCGGTAAGTGCTTTGGGTTCTGTGCTGTTCTGGGATCCTTTCGCTGCAGTGGGTGTATATGATCCTATTGCTTACGCAGATTTAAAAAGAATAGCTATTCCAGGTTGGTCTCCGGATGTAAATGAAAAGTACACGCTTAAGACATGGCTTAAAGCCGATGGTGTAAAAGTGAAAAAAGGAGAAGCGATTGCGGTTATTTCCAAGACAAGTGGTGAAGACGAGACGATTATTTCTAACGCGAAAGGTACACTGAAGCACCTGACAGGGGAGGGAAAAGTGATTTATAATTCGGAAAACCAAGAACATATTATTGAGCAAGGGGCACACTTTTTGGCTGAGGTCAAATATGATGAGCCAATGGTAATGACGCATCCTAATGGAGACCCGATTACCAAACCTATTCCGTTTATTGTAATGTGGTTGGTGCTAGGAGCGTTATTCTTTACCATTCGAATGGGCTTTATAAACATCCGTGGATTTAAGCATTCGTTGGATCTGGCAAGAGGTAAATATGATGATCCCAATGCGCCCGGCCAGGTGACCCATTTTCAAGCACTGGCAACCGCAGTTTCAGGTACTGTTGGCCTAGGTAATATTGCTGGTGTGGCCGTTGCGGTATCGCTAGGCGGGGCAGGAGCAACTTTTTGGATGATTGTTTGCGGATTACTGGGTATGTCTTCAAAATTCGTCGAGTGTACCTTAGGTGTCAAATATCGGGATATACTGCCTGACGGCAGGGTGTTTGGGGGCCCAATGAACTATCTAAGGTATGGACTTGAGAAAAGAAACATGAAAGGTTTTGGTAAGGTACTGGCGGGCTTGTTCGCAGTGCTAGGTGTTGGCGCCTCTTTTGGTGGTGGAAACATGTTTCAGGCAAACCAGTCTTTTGAACAACTAGCCGGTCAGTTTCCAGCCCTTGTAGGAAATGGTTTTTGGTTTGGTGTTGTTACCGCAATTTTAGTTGGTGTTGTTATCATTGGAGGAATTAACAGCATTGCGAAAGTAACGGGACGTGTTGTACCAGTAATGGCTTCTATTTATATTATGGCTGCCTTAGCAGTAATTATTATGAATATTGAAAATATTGGCCCTGCATTTTCTGCCATTTGGGATGGTGCGTTTAGTCCATCTGCCTTAAAAGGTGGTATTATTGGAGTGCTGGTTATCGGATT
>CAZUIE010000180.1:0-4400 GCA_964620945.1 uncultured Maribacter sp. | reverse complement strand
CCTTATGTATTGGCTTTGGCTGTGTTCTTATTTGCTTTTTCTACCATGATTTCTTGGTCATATTACGGAATGCGTTCGTGGACCTATTTATTCGGAAAGAGTAAAAAATCTGAAATGATCTATAAAATGTTCTTCCTGATTTTTGTAGTTGTAGGAGCTTCGGTAAGCCTTGGTGCCGTTCTCGATTTCTCGGATATGATGATTCTGGCCATGTCGTTCCCTAATATTATCGGACTATATATTCTGTCGGGTGAGGTGAAAACCGACTTGGGAGAGTACTGGAGTAAATTGAAATCGAATCAGCTTTTCAAAAGACAAGTAGAAGCCAAATAGAGTATATTTTTTGTACGGATGAAACAGGTAAAATCCCACTTCAAGTTCAATAAACAAGAACGAAGTGGGATTTTCTTTTTGCTTGTGTTACTCGTTCTAGTGCAATTTGGTTATTTCTTTTTTACAGTTAGGGGTAGCGCGTCGTCTGCCGCTTTGGTTCTAGATGAAGACACCCAGCAGGAAATCAATCTCCTAAAACAAAAAGCCCTTTCTGCCGATTCGGTTGCCTTGTATCCTTTTAACCCTAACTTTATTAGCGATTATAAGGGGTATACGCTAGGACTTTCCGTAGATGAAATCGATAGGTTGCACGTGTATAGAAATAAAGGAAAATTTGTAAATACAGTTGCAGAATTTCAAAAGGTAACCCAAGTATCGGATTCAGTTTTGAACAAGATTTCTCCCTATTTTAAATTTCCGGAATGGGTGTCTGCAAAGGCAAAATCTTCTTCCGAACGATCTGATAGGTTTGGGACGAAGCAGAAAAAGGCAGCGATTGTCCTTATCGATTTAAATATGGCAACTGAAGAACAACTGAAAGGTGTCTATGGTATTGGAGACAAGCTTGCAGCACGCATAATTAAATTTAGGGACAGGCTAGGTGGTTTTCTTTTAGATGAGCAGCTTTCGGATGTATATGGCTTAAAACCTGAGGTGGTAGAAAGGGTCTTAAAGCGATTTCGAGTGATGAAGATTCCAATTATTGAAAAGCTGGATATTAATAGTGCAACTGCCGAAGAATTGGCACAATTGGTATACATTAACCAAAGCCTTGCGTACAACATCGTAGCTTTTAGAGATGATAACGGGGGTATCCGTTCTTTTGACGAATTGTTGGAAATAGAAACTTTTCCCGTTGACCGAATTAACAGAATTGCATTATATTTGTTCCTAAAAAAATAATGCTATGAACGGAATGTACTTCACTGAAGAACATCAATTATTTAGGCAAAGTTTAAAGGATTTTTTACAAAAAGAGGTAGTACCCAATATAGATCAATGGGAGGAGGCCGGTACAATTGATGGGACTATTTGGCAAAAATTCGGGGAAATGGGTTTTCTGGGATTGGCCACGCCAGAACAGGATGGCGGTATGGGATTGGATTTATTCTATACCATTGTACTGTTGGAAGAACTGCAAAAAATTAACTCAGGAGGATTCGCAGCCGCTATTTGGGCGCATGTTTATCTAGCCATGACCCATTTGAACAAGAATGGAGATGCATACCAAAAAGATAAATACCTAAAGCCTTCGGTTAGCGGTGATTTAGTCGGTTGTTTAGGAGTTTCGGAACCTTTTGGTGGTAGCGACGTTGCCGGTATGCGAACTACTGCGATTAAGGACGGTGATAATTATGTTGTAAATGGTTCAAAGACATTTATCACAAATGGGGTATATGCCGACTATATAATTTTAGCTGCTAAGACTTCACCAGAATTGGGTAATAGGGGTATCAGTATTCTTATAGTTGATTTAAAAAGTGAAGGAGTATCTGCCAACAAGTTGAATAAATTAGGTTGGAAAGCATCCGATACCGCAGAGTTGGCTTTTGATAATGTTGTAGTTCCTGTAAAGAACCTAATGGGCGCAGAAGGGATGGGGTTCACTTATATAATGGAAGCTTTTGCGCTGGAGCGATTGATTATGGGTATTAATGCACACGCAAGAGCAGAATATGCTTTGGAATATGCGCGTAATTACATGTCAGAGAGGGAAACGTTCGGGAAGACAATAAATCAGTACCAGGCGTTACGCCATCGTTTTGTAGACCTCTATGCAGATATGGAAATGTGCAGACAATACAATTATTATGTAGTGGACCGAATGAATAAAGGCGAGTATGTGGTAAAGGAAGCAACTATTTCTAAACTGAAGTCTACCAAAATGGCAGATGAAGTTATCTATTCATGTTTACAGTTTTTGGGCGGCTATGGGTATATGGAAGACTATCCAATGGCGAGAATGTTCCGCGATAGTAGACTTGGTCCCATAGGGGGCGGTACTTCTGAAATTTTACGCGAAATTATAGCTAAGATTGTTATAGATAAAAAGGAATACAAAGCGCCAAAAGAGTAGTTTTTATAAATTCAATTGAATAATTGTTTAATTAATCTTTTGAATCATAAAAATAGTTCTATATTTGCGCTCTTAATCACTAAAGAAAGGAGGTTGTAGCCCATGTTAATTATACCAATAAAAGAAGGAGAAAACATAGATAGAGCTTTGAAGCGCTTCAAGCGAAAGTTCGATAAAACAGGTACAATGAGACAGTTGAGAAAACGTCAGCAGTTTAATAAGCCTTCAGTAGTGCGTAGAGCACAATTACAAAAAGCACAGTATATCCAAGGATTACGAGATGCAGAAGAAATTTAAAGCCTTCCGATATAATAGTTAAATCCCGCAATTTGCGGGATTTTTTTTGTCAAAATTATAAATTCAACTTCGGTTTGGTAACTTTGGCTTATGATGGTAAAGGAATTTATAACGTATCTGGAATTAGAGAAGAACTATTCTAGGCATACTGTTATTGCGTATGAAAAAGACCTTGCCGAGTTTTTGGCATTTTGTGTTGCAAGTTTTGATATGTCGGACCTAAATCAAGTACAATATGTTGTCATAAGGAGTTGGATCGTGTCCTTATCTGAAAACGGACTTTCCAATAGATCCATAAATAGGAAGATAGCCTCGCTGAAGTCGTATTATCGTTTTCTTCAAAAAATAGGGGAAAAAGTTACAAATCCTTTAAACAAGCACAAGGCATTAAAGACCGCAAAAAAAGTGGAGATTCCATTTTCTGAATTGGAAATGGATACCGTGCTATCTAATTTTGGTTATACCAATAATTTTGAGGGTAAGCGCGATCAACTCATGATTCAACTACTTTATGCTACTGGAATACGTAGGGCGGAGCTTATTAATTTGAAGCTGAGCGACATAGATTTAGAAACAAAGAGTATCAAGGTTTTGGGAAAAAGAAACAAAGAACGAATTATTCCTATGCTAATAAGTTTACAGGGTTGTTTTTTAGATTATTATAAGGAAAGGGATAAGATAGAGAACATAGAAAAAAGTAGGTATGTCTTTGTTTCCAGTAGTGGTAATAAAATATATGAGACACTCGTATACAGAACGATAACAAAGTATTTCAATGAAGTGTCCAGTAAGTTGAAAAAAAGCCCGCATATTTTAAGGCATACTTTTGCCACGCACTTACTTAATAAAGGAGCAGATTTAAATTCTGTTAAGGAGCTGCTTGGTCATTCTAGTTTGGCGTCTACCCAAGTGTATACCCATAATAGTATTGCTGAGCTTAAAAAAGTACATGCTTCAGCACATCCCAGAGCAAAAAAGTAGCCTGGTTTAATGACGCATCTTTTTGAAGTAGACGTTATAAACTAAGTCACGGAATTTCTAATCAATTGATTTTACTATATATGAATGTTTGTTGTTTTTGTACTCAAATTGAAATACGCTAGAAACGTTTTGTAGTAGGGCGTTTTTTTTGATTTAGACTTGAAAGTTGTCAGGTGGAGATATAGTTGAAATGAAAGTAAATTTATTTGAAGAAAAACATAGGGTAGGAATGCAGTGCAAATCCCTTTACGAGGCCACGAATTCAGTATGTTGTTCTAAGGAAACAATAGGTATTAAAAGAAAAGAGAAATTATGGTTTATGGCCTGAGTAAATTATTTCAAATTTTGTTTTGAATAAACAAATAAATCAATACATTTGCAGTCCGTTAGAAATAGCGGGCTTTTTTATGCTGAAAAGCGTAATAAAAGTGCCGATGTAGCTCAGCTGGCTAGAGCAGCTGATTTGTAATCAGCAGGTCGTGGGTTCGAGTCCCTCCATCGGCTCATAAGTTCTTAAAATACTGGTTAAAAGGGGAGATACTCAAGCGGCCAACGAGGGCAGACTGTAAATCTGCTGACTACGTCTTCGCAGGTTCGAATCCTGCTCTCCCCACTTTTTGACCTGTTAGTATTTGTTTGAAATTTTGAAATTAATAAGCGGGAGTAGCTCAGTTGGTAGAGCGTCAGCCTTCCAAGCTGAATGTCGCCGGTT
>CAZUIE010000179.1:1413-7312 GCA_964620945.1 uncultured Maribacter sp. | reverse complement strand
GTGTCACCGGTCACATCGCAATTACTAAATCCAATACTATTTAAAAGTATTTTGGAATTTTCGTCCTGCACGTAAAAGTGGTTAAAAGTTTTGAGTGCATTTCGCATAAGCCCCCCATACCATTTAAAATAAATCTGTTCTTTTTTGAAATAGGCGGAGATCAAAAGGGTTGGGATAGCTCTTTTCTTAAGGGCTGCTAAATAGTTGGGCCATATTTCGTACTTTATAAATACCACCAACTTTGGCTTGGCTACATCTAGAAACTCGCCAACTTTCTTTTTGGTGTCCAGTGGCATATATATCACTACATCAGCAGCAGGCGTATTTTTCTTTACCTCAAAACCTGAAGGGGAGAAGAAGCTTAAAAGTAGTTTATGCCCCGGGTAGGTTATTCTTAACTGCTCTAGAATGGGCAAGCCTTGCTCGTACTCGCCCAAGGAGGCAGCATGTAACCAAATAACTTGGTCATTGCTGGAGATATGTTTTCGCAAGGTTTCTAAGCTACGTTGTCTGCCCTTCACAAAAAGTGAAAGTTTGTGGTTCACTCTTGCTATCAATCGTAAGATAGGCCAAGAAGCTAAAATTATAAGGTTGTATATACCGAGCAAAAGAAACTATTTGTCGCTAAATTACATTTCTTTGGATAAAATTTGTGTCGTGTGTTTCGTATTTTTGTGTGAAAGGAGTTAATATCAAAGGATGAGAAAAATACAAATGGTAGACCTTGGTGGTCAATACCAAGAAATTAAGGAACAAGTAAATGCCTCCATAAATGAAATTTTAGAGACGTCTGCATTTATAAATGGCCCTGAGGTTCATGCATTTCAAAAAGATTTAGAGGAGTATTTGGATGTAAAACATGTGATTCCTTGTGCCAATGGTACAGATGCCTTGCAAATTGCCATGATGGGACTGGGTCTGTCCCCTGGCGATGAGGTTATAACAGCCAATTTTACCTTTGCGGCTACAGTAGAGGTGATTGCGCTGCTGCAATTAACCCCTGTTTTGGTAGATGTTGATCTTGATACGTTTAATATAGATATAGCAGCTTTGGAAAGGGCCATTACCCCAAGGACGAAAGCTATAGTGCCGGTTCATTTGTTTGGTCAGTGTGCCGATATGGATGCTATTTTAGCGCTTGCAAAAAAGCACGATCTGTATGTTATAGAGGATAATGCCCAGGCCATAGGAGCGAAGCACTTGTCCAAATCTGGCGAAAAGCGAATGGCAGGTACCATGGGGCATGTTGGAGCTACCTCATTTTTCCCTTCCAAGAATTTGGGATGCTATGGTGATGGCGGTGCCATTTTTACCAACGATGATGAATTGGCACATACGTTAAGAGGTATAGTAAACCACGGAATGTACGAAAGATATCATCATGATGTGGTAGGGGTTAATTCTAGATTAGATTCCATACAGGCTGCAGTCTTGCGGGCCAAGTTGCCAAAATTGGATAGCTATTGCGACGCCCGGAGAAGAGCTGCAAGGAAATACTCTGCTGCATTCAAAAACAACCCGAACATCATCGTACCCAAAACGGTAAATGGATGTGAAGGAATCTGCGACACCTGTGATTGTCATGTGTTCCATCAATATACATTGCGCATAACTAACGGTAAAAGGGATGCCTTGGTCAAGTACCTTAATGATAAGGGAATTCCCTGTGGGGTCTATTATCCAATTCCGTTACATAAACAAAAGGCCTATTTGGACGAGCGCTATAAGGAGATTGATTTCCCGGTAACAAATCAATTGGTAAACGAAGTAATTTCATTGCCAATGCATACCGAGTTAGATGATGAGCAAATCAACCATATTACAGCTATGGTCATCGGGTTTATGAAGGGGTAACCTATAGATTTTAGTAGCTTCCAAAAAAATCGATTCAAACATAAACACATGAAAAAAATTCTTGTAACCGGAGGTATTGGCTTTATCGGTTCGCATACGGTGGTGGAATTACAGCAAAAGGGCTTCGAGGTTATTGTTATAGACGATTGCTCCAACTCAGATGTGAAGGTTCTTGATGGTATCGAGGCCATAACTGGAAAACGACCTGTTTTTGAAAAATTGGATCTTAAGGATCGCAATAAGGTCGAAGATTTTTTCAAAAGGCATGCCGATGTAGCAGGGGTAATCCACTTTGCCGCCTCTAAAGCAGTTGGGGAAAGTGTTGAGAAACCATTGTTGTATTATGAAAACAACATAGGAACCTTGGTGTATATCTTAAAAGAGCTTTGTAAAAAAAACAAGGCAAGTTTTATATTTAGTTCGTCTTGCACCGTTTATGGGCAGGCCGATAAAATGCCTATTACCGAAGATGCCCCTGTAAAAGTGGCTGAATCTCCGTACGGCAACACCAAACAAATAGGAGAGGAAATCATTGCAGATACCTGCAAGGTGACCCCTTCATTAAATGCCATTGCCTTACGTTATTTTAACCCCATGGGCGCACATCCAAGTGCCGAAATTGGGGAGCTACCCGTTGGTGTGCCGCAAAATCTAATTCCTTTTATTACGCAGACCGGAATTGGTCTTAGAGACGAGTTATCCGTTTTTGGAGATGACTATCCAACTTCGGACGGGACCTGTATCCGTGATTATATCTATGTGGTAGACTTGGCAAAAGCGCACGTTTTGGCATTGGAAAGGTTATTGGAAGGGAAGAATACGGAAAATTATGAAGTCTTCAATGTAGGTACGGGAACTGGAAGTACCGTATTGGAAGCTATACAGAGTTTTGAAAGAGTCTCGGGAAAGAAACTGAACTACAAAATAGTAGCTAGGCGTGCTGGAGATATTACATCTGCTTATGCTGATACGACCAAAGCTAATGACGTTTTAGGATGGAAATCAGAATACAGCTTGGACGAGGCTATGAAATCTGCTTGGGTCTGGGAGCAGAAAATCAGAAAATGAAGTGTCAATTCATTAACATATAGAAAGAGGAAGAAATAGCGTATATTTCTTCCTCTTTTTGTTTACATTCTGGAAAGTAAGTTCAATAATATCCAGTGTAAACGAAAATATAATTATATACTTGGACGCAAACCGATTACCAGTGGGGTAAGAGCACTAAAAACCAAACAATAATAATTAAGAAAAAACCAACATGAAAAACAGAATTACATTTTTGATACTCGTGCTATGTACAATGCAAATTTTTGCTCAGGACACCTATTTGCAGTGCGGCGAATTATTCGATTCCGAAAACGGAAAATTCTTGAGTGAACGTACCATTGTGGTATCAGGAAATATAATTAAAAGCATAGAAAAAGGATTTTTGAGTGGCTCGGGCTCGGATACCGTTATAGACTTGCGTTCAAAAACGGTGCTACCTGGTTTTATAGACATGCATGTGCATATAGAGAGTGAATCCAGCCCTACGAGATATTTGGAGCGCTTTACCCAGAACGACGTAGATGTAGCCTTCCAGTCTACGGTATATGCAGAGAGAACGCTAATGGCGGGATTCACCGCAGTTAGGGACTTAGGAGGTTCGGGAGTTAATATAGCCTTAGGTAAAGCTATTGCAAAAGGAATTGTAGCAGGACCAAGGATTTTTACCGCTGGAAAGGCAATTGCCACCACGGGAGGCCATGCCGACCCAACCAATGGAGTGAGAAACGAATTGATGCATGATCCAGGACCAAAAGAAGGAGTCGTAAATTCCCCTGAAGATGCACGAAAGGCAGTTCGTCAACGCTATAAAAACGGAGCCGATGTTATAAAGATTACAGCAACGGGTGGGGTAATGAGTGTTGCCAAAAACGGTCAGAATCCACAATTTACCACTGAAGAATTAAAAGCTATAGTAGAAACGGCAAAGGATTATGGCATGCTAACAGCTGCCCATGCGCACGGGGACGAAGGAATGCGAAGGGCAATTATAGCAGGAATACAGACCATAGAACATGGAACTTTAATGGAAGAGCCTACCATGGAATTGATGATTAAGCACAATACCTATCTGGTACCGACCATATCTGCCGGCAAAGCTGCCGCTGCCATGGCTGAAATCCCTAATTTTCTTCCTGCAGTTGTCGCTAAAAAAGCCAAGGAAATAGGGCCAATAAGTGAAAAGAATTTTAAGAGGGCTTACGAAAAAGGGGTGTCCATAGTATTTGGTACAGATGCCGGAGTGTCTCCTCATGGCGATAATGGCAAAGAGTTTACATATATGCACGAAGCGGGTATGCCGGTAGTTGCTGCATTACAATCTGCAATGACTACGCCTGCAAAACTATTGGGTATGGATCAGGAGATGGGGCTTTTGAAAGCTGGTTTTCTAGCGGATATTGTTGCAGTTGACGAAAATCCTGTAACTAATGTAAGAACCTTGGAATCCGTAAGTTTTGTTATGAAAAACGGCGTAGTCTACAAACAGTAGGACGATAATTTAGAATGCGTTAAATGGAAGTTCCTAGTTTTTTGGATAGCAAAAACGTATTGGTCTATGCTAAGGCGCACGGTTTATACGAAGCTTTGCTAGCGCAGGTAAAAAAGGATTTTGTTCGGGTAAATCTAGAACTTGACTTTGATAAGGGAATCCAGCCGAAACCCTTTCAAATATTGATTAGGGAGAAACTATATGTCTTGTTAATGGAACGTTTTTCCGAATATTTGAATTTGATGTATGCCGTAGATATTCCGGAGCGTCTTTTTAAAGACCTTAAAATAACAGATACTGTAGATGTAGCGGAACAAGTAACGTTTTTGATTCTCAAACGGGAACTGCAAAAAGTAGTTTTAAGAGAAAAGTATGGGTCTGGTAGCTAGAAAAAGAAACGGACAAAGGGGAGCAGGGCATCCCCATAAATACTATCGTTTTCATCGAACAATACATTATAACGCAATCCAACGGTAACATTGCTTGTGGTATACCCTAGTCCCATAAATAATGCAGGTGACCAATAATTATCCTCCAAGCGGTTGATGCCAGAACCAAACGTCCTGTTTACCCTTAGATGTTCTAACTCTGCAGAAAGTTGTAATTGAGGAATAGGATTGTATAGGGAGAGTAAGCTTCCACCATAGGCCAAGAACTTGGCATCATTAAACTTGGCATAATTTACGTTTAAGCTTACCCCGGCGGCAAATTCGTTGCTTACCGGATAAATCGCACTTGGTGAAATGGAGGCATTAATATTGCCGTTAAAAAAATCTAAGCCAATACCGCCGCCATAGCGCACTTTGCTCCAAAAACCATCCTGTCCAGTGGTATACTGTGCTTGCGAAAAATGAAACAGAAGGAGGCTTGAGATAAGGAAAAGAGGGTTGTTAACCTGGTTTTGGCTGTTTTTTCGAGAAACTTTCATTTTTGGTAATATTAAATAAGATCTTTCTTTTAAATATGGTAAATGTTGTATTTTTGGTAAAATTTATTCTAAAGATACAGAAAGTAATTCATGGATAAATATTCCTTTTTAAATGCAGCGCATACCTCATTTTTCTCAGAGTTATATGACAAGTATTTAGTCAATCCCGATAGTGTTGAGCCAAGTTGGAGAGCCTTTTTTCAGGGTTTTGATTTTGGTGTGGAGAGCGCTGGTGACCGCATACATATAAGTGATGAACTCGTGACTTCAATAGTGAATGGGAATCAGGTGGAAATGCCGGAGTCCCTTCAGAAAGAATTTCAGGTAATACGTTTAATAGATGGTTACCGAAGTAGGGGGCATTTGTTTACCGAAACTAATCCGGTAAGGGATAGAAGACAATATACACCTAGTCTAGAGATAGAGAATTTTGGTCTTTTGCAGTCCGATTTAGATACCGTCTTTAGCGCAGGTGATATTATTGGAATAGGACCAAGTACACTTCAACAGATCATTACGCATTTAACAAGTATCTACTGTGATGCTATTGGCGTAGAATATATGTATATACGAAAGCC
>CAZUIE010000179.1:0-1313 GCA_964620945.1 uncultured Maribacter sp. | reverse complement strand
AAATCGGCTAAAGATATTTTTAGCGAGTTTGATGGTAAGGATTACGAGCAGGAGATTTTTGATGGTGATGTAAAATACCACTTGGGCTGGACGTCGGACCGTATGTCCGATAATGGCAATAAGATAAAAATGAACATAGCGCCAAACCCTTCCCATTTGGAAACGGTAGGTGCCGTCGTAGAAGGTATCGCCAGAGCAAAGCAGGATGCCCATTTTGAAGAGAATTTTTCAAAGGTCTTACCTATCGTAGTGCACGGAGATGCCGCTATAGCCGGGCAAGGTGTTGTCTATGAAGTAGTTCAAATGGCCAATTTAGATGGTTATAGAACAGGTGGTACCATACATATCGTGGTGAACAATCAAATTGGTTTTACAACCAATTACTTGGATGCAAGAACATCTACCTACTGCACAGATGTAGCGAAGGTTACCTTAAGTCCGGTATTGCACGTAAATGCAGACGATGCAGAGGCGGTAGTGCATGCATCCCTTTTTGCTTTGGAGTATCGAATGCGATTTAAGGGCGATGTTTTTATAGATTTATTAGGGTATCGAAAATATGGTCATAACGAAGGTGATGAGCCAAGATTTACCCAGCCCAAACTCTATAAGGCAATAGCGAAACATAAGAACCCTAGGGATATTTATGCAGAGCGGCTAATTTCGGAAGGTATTATAAACGAGGGCTATGTATCGGAATTGGAAAAACAGTACAAAGAAGCGCTCGAAGAAAAGCTGGAAGATTCCCGTAAAGAGGATAAAACCGAGATTACACCGTTTATGGCAGATGAGTGGAAAGGCTTTGCCAATGTACGGGAGTGGGAGATGCTGGATAAAGTGGACACAGCCTATGATAAGGGCAAGCTTAGCTCCGTTGCCCAGGTGATTACCCAATTACCGAAAACAAAGAAATTCTTGCGTAAAGTAGAGAAATTGGTCAACGACCGAAGAAAAATGTTCTTTGAGACCGATAATTTAGATTGGGCCATGGGCGAGCTTTTAGCCTACGGATCCCTACTGCAAGAAGGATACGACGTGAGAATGTCTGGTCAGGATGTGGAAAGGGGTACGTTTTCCCACCGTCATGCGGTAATGAAAGTGGAGGAAAGCGAAGAAGAAATTTTGTTATTGAATCACATAGGGGAGGACCAAGGTAAGTTTCAAATATACAATTCGCTTTTATCCGAATATGCGGTTGTAGGTTTTGATTACGGCTATGCTATGGCGAGTCCGAATACATTGACCATATGGGAGGCACAGTTTGGTGATTTCAGCAATGGTGCGCAAATTATGATCGACCAGTATATTTCTTC
>CAZUIE010000178.1:0-7321 GCA_964620945.1 uncultured Maribacter sp. | reverse complement strand
AATTACCGAACCTTCCACTAAGTTAGGATCTATCTGATTGGTGTTCCCAACAGGCTTGGACAGCTCTGGCTTTATTTTACGCAATTTTTTAAGTTGATTACTGTTGGGTTGGCCTACCATAGGAGGAGTCCCTTTTTTCGGTTTGTTTTGACGGAGCGTACTTTTATCCACTTCACCAAAAATATCCGCATTTATTAAAGACTTATAACGATACCCTCCATCTACGGGAGTAAGGTTTTCGACATATTGCTCATCAATCTCTTCTAAAAATCTACTAGGTTCGGCATCGATTAATTTGCCCCAACGATATCTGTTTTGGGTGTAAGTAAGATATGCCTGTTTTTCCGCCCTTGTTAAGGCTACATAAAACAGTCGTCGTTCTTCTTCCAATTCGCTACGGGTATTCATACTCATTCCCGAGGGAAACAGGTCCTCTTCCATCCCTACGATATAAACATATGGAAACTCCAGTCCTTTCGCTAAATGAATGGTCATTAAGGCTACCCGGTCATCATCTCCAGTATCTTTATCCAAATCTGTTGCCAGGGCAACATCCTCAAGAAATTCACTTATACTTCCCGTAGCATCTACCACTTCCACCTGTCCCTCAACAAAGTCTTTGATTCCGTTTAACAACTCTTCAATATTCTCCATTTTGGCAATACCTTCGGGTGTACCGTCTTTTTTGAATTCAAGCAGTATTCCGGTCTTTTTAGCAACATGCTCGGAGAGTTCAAAAGCATTCACGCCCTCGTTCATTATTTGAAAACTTTTGATCATGGTCACAAAGTCCTCTAGCTTTCGTTTGGTACCGCTATTTATCTTAAGGTCAATTTTAGAAATATTCTCCATAACCTCAAAAATAGACCTGCCATAGTGGTTGGCTGCAACTACCAATTTATCTACCGTAGTCTGACCAATACCTCTTGTTGGAAAATTAATTACTCTTTTCAGCGCTTCTTCATCCTTGGGGTTAATAACAAGTCGTAAATAGGATAGGACATCCTTGATTTCCTTTCGCTGATAAAATGAGAGTCCGCCGTAAATACGGTATGGTATATCCCGTTTACGCAATCCGTCCTCAATGGCCCTCGACTGCGAATTGGTTCTGTATAGCACCGCAAATTCCCCATTGTGCATTTGTTGATTCATCTTATGGTCCCAGATAGACTGGGCTACGAACCTACCTTCTTCCGCGTCGGTAATACTACGATGGATCTTTATTTGTGCACCGTCGTCATTAGCGGTCCAGACCACTTTTTCCAACTGGTCCTTGTTTTTGGCAATGATGGAGTTTGCCGCATTTACAATATTCTTTGTAGACCGGTAATTCTGTTCTAAACGATACATCCCCACATTCTCGTAATCCCGTTGAAAATTAAGGATGTTGCTAATGTTGGCACCCCTAAAGGAATAAATACTTTGTGCATCGTCCCCTACTACGCAAATGTTTTGAAACCGATCTGCCAATGCTTTTACGATTAAGTATTGTGAATGGTTGGTATCTTGATACTCGTCTACCAAAATATACCGGAACCTATCCTGATACTTCATAAGTACATCTGGAAACCGCGTCAATAGCTCATTGGTACGCAGCAACAAATCATCGAAGTCCATTGCCCCTGCCTTAAAGCAGCGGTCTACATAATTCTGATAAATATCCCCTACTCTAGGTCGTTTTGCCATGGCATCCGCTTCCATGAGTTCGGGATTGTTAAAATAGGCCTTTACCGTTATAAGACTATTTTTAAAAGAGGATATTCTATTTTGGATTTGCTTGTATTTATAAATATCCTTGTCCAATCCCATTTCCTTAATGATGGAAGAAATTAAACGTTGTGAGTCTTGAGTATCGTATATAGTGAAATTACTGGGGTAGCCTAGCTTATCTCCATCATAACGCAAAAGCTTGGCAAAAACCGAATGGAAGGTACCCATCCAGAGGTTTTTGGTTTCGGAGACACCCACCATCTCGGAAATACGTTTTTTCATTTCACGAGCTGCCTTATTGGTAAAAGTTAAGGCAAGAATATTAAACGCATCTACGTTCTGTTCCATTAAATACGCAATCCTGTAGGTAAGGACTCTTGTCTTCCCGGAACCTGCTCCGGCAATGACCATCAGTGGTCCGTCTTTATGCAATACAGGCTTCCGCTGCGCATCGTTCAATACATCTAAGAAAGTACTCAATTTAATCTTTGTTTTAGACCGTGAATTTAGCTATTATATAGGGATACTAGAAATGTTGTTTTTCAGATTTATAAACAATAAGTGGTTATTCCTTTCAATTTGAATATATTTAGCATTTGGTTTTAAGAAATTTTATGAACACTAGACACAAACATCAGATTTCCTTGCTTCTTGGGGTATTCTTTTTCGCATGCATTACGGCGCAAGTTAAGAAAACCGGTCCTGTCCTTGAGGATTACGGAGAGGTCTGGAATATCGCCCAACCAGACTTTAAGACCGATACATCAACAACGTACAAAGCGGTTTTTGATATCATGAGTTCGCCAGATGACCCAGCAGTTCTTAATGCTAATCTAGAAACGGCGGCAAGGTTCTTAAACATGCACGCACAAAGTGGTGTCCCTCTAGAGCAATTGAAAGTCGCCTTAGTAGTGCATAACAAAGCTTCTAAGGATTTAATCCATTCCAAAGCCTACAACGAAAAATTTGGCATAGACAATCCAAATGAAAAATTATTAAAAGAGTTAATGGATGCAGGTGCGGATATTATTTTCTGCGGACAGTCCAGCGCTTCTAGGGGATTTCCAAAAGAAGACCTCGTCCCTGGAGTACAGATTTCTCTTTCAGCCATGACGGCATTGATACAATTACAGAACGATAATTACAGATTAATTAAATTTTAAAACAACACTATGAAATATCTAGGATGTTTAGCATTATTGGTTTTTGCAACTACCGCAACTGCCCAAGAATCAAATTTGGACAAAGATTACGAGGCTATCGAAGAAAAAGTAATTGATTGGAGAAGAGATATTCATCAAAATCCAGAACTAGGCAATCGTGAATTTAAGACCGCTGAAAAAATTGCAAAACACTTAAAATCTTTGGGAATAGAAGTCCAGACCGGTGTTGCTCATACAGGAGTGGTAGGGCTATTAAAAGGTGATAAACCGGGTAAAGTTGTTGCCTTACGTGCAGATATAGATGCGCTTCCCGTTAAGGAACGTAACGACCTTCCTTTTAAATCGACTGTAACCTCAGAATTTATGGGCGAAGAAGTGCACGTCATGCATGCCTGTGGACACGATACCCACACTGCCATCTTAATGGGAGTGGCCGAGGTAATGGCAAAGAATAAGGATAAAATTAAAGGAACGGTAAAATTCATTTTCCAACCTGCTGAAGAAGGTCCGCCACCGGGAGAAGAAGGCGGTGCGTTGCTTATGGTAAAAGAAGGTGTAATGCAAAACCCTAAAGTTGATGCTATCTTTGGACTCCACATAAATTCACAAACACCAGTAGGAACTATACGGTACAAATCTGGTGGGACTATGGCAGCTGCACAAAGTTTTACTATTAAAGTAAAAGGTAAGCAAAGTCACGGTTCGCAACCTTGGTCTGGCGTAGATCCAATTTTAATAAGTGCAAAAATTATCGATGGACTACAGACCATTATTAGTAGGGAAACCGAACTAACAAATGAAGCTGCAGTGATCACCGTTGGAAAAATACGTAGCGGTGTGCGTTTCAACATTATCCCAGAAGATGCAGAAATGATAGGAACCATTAGAACCCTGGACTATGACATGAAAGACAAGCTGAACAAACGAATGGTAGAAATGGTAAGTACCATTGCAAAAGCGTATGGTGGCGAAGCCACGTGCGAAATCAAGGATGCAACCGATATTACATATAATAATCCAGAACTCGTAGAACAAATGCTTCCTACCGTTAAGAGGGTCGCCGGAGAAGGGAATGTCCATATACAAAAAGCGATTACAGGCGCAGAAGACTTTTCCTATTTTCAAAGGGAAGCTCCAGGATTCTTTTTCTTTTTAGGAGGGATGACCCCAGGAAATACAGAATCCTTTCCACATCATACGCCTGATTTTAAAATAGATGATAGCGATTTATTGTTAGGTGTACGCACCTTAACCGAAATGAGCTTGGATTATTTGAATAGTGATAAAACTCCTCGGTTAGAGGTAAAACTAAAGGGTAAATAATTTCAACTGATATTGAAAAAATAAATAGAAATTGACGTTTATAATTGTATGAAAAATAGTGTTGTGTTTTCCATAATTGTACTTTTAGGATGTTTATCCCTTCAAGGACAAAAGAAAAGTGAATTAATTTCACAGAATCAGGAATTAAAATTTCAGTTGGATTCTGTAAATCGCATTGTTTCAGATGCAAAGCGGAGTGAAAGGATTGGACTTCAAAAAGCGGAGGAGCTCCAATCACAGGTTACCGAATTACAGGATGCCAACGCTACTTTAATGAAAAACCTAAATAGTTTTGCTACCCTTTCTAGTCAAAACACGGCTAACATCAATAAGACTTTGGAAACCCTGGAGCGCAAAGAAGCACAGATAAAAAGTATTATAGGTGGCTTTGCCAGTGCAGATTCTACCGCATTGGTAGTGCTTACCAATGCCAAACGGACCTTAGGCGAAAATGCAAAAGTGCAAGTAAGTGACGGTGTCGTAGTCGTATCGGAAAAATTGGATTTTTTCTTTGCGGACGGACTCGGAAGCGATCTCTTAGAAACTTCTAAAGAGCAGTTAGCAAAAATAGGCCAGCTATTAAACGCCAACCCTAACACAGCCATTACGGTAATAGGATTGAATATTACTGGAGAACTACATCTTGCCCTTAACCAAGCAGTTGCTATCTCTAATCAATTAATTGTACAAAATGCCGTAGACGGCAGCCGTTTACAAGTAAAGGCGCAAGATGGAGGCTTTAAAGAGGGAATTCAAATTCGTATCCACCCAGATTATAAAGCTTTTTACACAAAGGCAAAAGAGAATATGAAAAACAATTAAATAATTGGTATTTTAAGTACCAGGCTCCAAAGGTGATAATAGCGACTCCTCCATCAGTCTTGGGGGCATGTTTCCTATTTTTAAAAGTCTTTCATGAAAATCGCCCAAAGTAAAACGGTCTCCCATTTTTTGTTTGTAAAGCTCCCTAATTCTTAAAATTTCTGACATTCCTAAATAATAGCCAATAAAATAACCTGGACGTTCAGCGGCAGAATCAATTTCTAATTGTGCAGCCCATCTCAAAAAGCCCACTTTGTCTGTCATTAGCGATACAGCTTCCTCATAGGTCATGCGCCCGGAGTGCATCCCTACGTCGTAAATGACCCTGGCATTGCGCCAAAGTCGTAATTGTAATTGCCGTAAATGAATTCTTTTGTTAGGAAAAAACCCAGTTTCGGCCATCAGCTGTTCGTTATAAAGCCCCCAACCTTCACTAAAGAGTGATAATCCGTTCTCGCGGCGAATTTTTCTTGGATTATGCATCTGATATAAGCCTTGTACATGATGTCCCCCGTATGACTCATGCGGTGCGGTTACAATGATAACACCCCAGTCATGCTCTACTAAATACTCTTGTTTTGTCTTCTCGTCCCACTGGTCCTCATAAGGGTTTATCATCCATTTCGCTGTCAAAACCCCTTCTTCATCCTTGCCTTTGGCTCGGGAAAAATTTCCATAATAAGACGTTTTTCTCAAATATTCTGCCCTGGGAACAACCTGTACTTGTTCTTCCCATGGAATGGGAATAAGTTTATGGTTTAAAATGTGTGTTCGGGAACTATCTACCCATAATTGGTGAGCCGCTATCATTTCGTGCGGATTGGGATAGTCATTTTTAATTTCTAAGGCTAATTCCTGCCAACTTTTTGAAGAATCTATTTCCTTTGCCAACACCTCTAATTCTGACAACGTACCTTCAAATCTATCCTTTCCGAATTGCCAAAGGCTCTCAGCGTTGTAATCCAATAGAAGCTCTTGTTCTAAAATTAGATTATATGTTGACTCCCCTAATTCAAATCTAGCTTTTGGCTTTTTAGGAAGCTCTTGGGCCAAATAAATTATATAGTCATCCAGGGCTTTTTGTGCGTTTTCTATCAAAGGTGTAAGCTCCTCTACCCTATTGGTCAGTTTTGCAAATTCTGGTAAAGAAGTATTAAAAAGGGGCATAGCATTTTGCGCCATGAAAAGTGACAGTTCCTGAAATCTAGGAACAAAAAACTCAACCTGCTTCCTTCCATTTTCTAATTGTATGGGAAGTGCTATCAATTTTTCTAATAATTCTTCAATTTTTTTATCAGGATCTCCTGGCCTATCCAAAATATTTCCCAAGCTTCTAAACTGCATATATTTCCTTGGATCCTTTTTCCAAGCTTGATGGTTGGCCTGCCTTAGTTCCCTACCTTTTAAAATGCTATGCGCAAACCGCCAGTCTATTCGATCTTCAAAGGAGAGAGGTAGTGTATCTATCTGTAATAAGTTGTCTAATGTTTTTCTTGTTTTAGCCAGTTCTTCGCGAAAATAGTCACTGCTTAAAGTTATATCCTTTACGGTCCCAGCTTCAATTGTATTAAAAGTCTCACTAAAAGTTTCAAAACTTTTGTTGCTAGTTAGTTCCTTATTGTCCGTTTTACAACCAACAACAAACATAAAACCTAAGAAAATTACCAATACCCTCATTATCAAGTCATTTTAATTATCAGCCTAAATATACTATTGTTTCCATGCTTATTCCAAAAAATCTCAGCAGATAGCACCAAACGTCAAAATTATACCCTAATAGCGCATTTAGTTCATTTTTTGCACTTTAGCTATGAAATTCATGGAAAGGAAAAATATTTCTAAAAACATAGTTTCTTTTTCTATTATCTGTTTATTTCCATTATAAAATTAAATTCATTAATGTTTAAAGTTAGCTCGTAATCAGATATTTCAGCCCTATAATAATGTTGAACTGAAGCCAAAATAAAAAGAGTACGCTACGTTAATCAACTCATATCTAAAAGCAAATTGAAAACTACTGAGTACTGGACTATTCAAATCAACCTAATTAATCTTGGTTTAAATTATCCGTATTTCATCGATGAGGCTATATAATAATTGATGAAATTGGTCGTTCTAGTGTTTAATACTAACCACTAACAACATTAAATTCTTAGACATGAGTTCAGACCAAATTTTACAACTTTTCGCATACACTTTTCCGTCTATAGTTACCGGTGCGGTAGCATTCTATTTTTTTAGACTACACACCAAAAATGAAGAAGGAAGAAGACGCTTTTTATTACATAAAGATGCCCAAAAAG
>CAZUIE010000177.1:1614-7429 GCA_964620945.1 uncultured Maribacter sp. | reverse complement strand
ATGAAACGAATATTGGAGATAGTGGCAATAAGCTAAGCGGTGGACAAAAACAACGATTATCTATTGCACGTGCTGTTCTTAAAAATCCGCCTATCATGATTTTAGATGAAGCCACCTCGGCCTTGGATACCGAGAGCGAACGCTTGGTGCAAGATGCGTTGGAAAAGATGATGAAAAATAGAACCTCCATTGTTATCGCCCATCGCCTCTCAACCATTCAAAATGCAGATAACATTGTCGTACTACAAAAAGGAGAAATTGTAGAACAAGGATCTCACACGGAACTTTTGGCCAAAAACGGCACGTACATGAAGTTGGTGGATATGCAATCTTTAACCTAGAAACCTTGACGCTCAAATGTGTTTTTCTTTCTCTTTTTTTATAACATTCTAAACAAATTCACACGACACGATTAAACCTTTTCGTACATTGAAAGTCAAAGTAGGTAAAGAAGTGTTATTTGATTTCCGAAAATAAACTGGTACTAGAATTAAAGACAAAGGACAGCCAGTCCCAAGCATTTGAGATACTCGTAAACACCTATAAAGAGCGTTTGTACTGGCATATTCGTGGCATTGTACTTAACCATGATGACGCGGATGATGTGTTGCAAAATACATTCATTAAAGTATATAAAAATATAGATGGATTTAAGGGCGACAGTAAACTCTTTTCTTGGATGTATAGAATAGCCACTAATGAAGCGCTCAGTTTTTTAAAATCAAAATCAAAAAAGCTAGGATTGAACGACATGGAATACCAAGAGCGCTTGGTTGAAAATCTTCAGGCCGATGTGTATTTTGAAGGTGATGAGATACAGCTACAATTACAAAAAGCGATTGCTACCCTGCCGGAAAAACAGAAACTGGTGTTTAACATGAAATATTTTCACGAATTAAAATATGAAGAAATATCGGAAATAGTAAGTACAAGCGTAGGAGGTCTTAAAGCCTCTTATCATTTGGCAGTTAAAAAAATTGAAGCCTTTTTAAAACAAGATTAAACCTTTTAGACTAGTAATGGTCAAAACATACAAATGAAAATACCAAAGAAAAATAATCCGTTTACGACTCCGTCGGGATATTTTAAGGAATTTCCTAATGACATAAAGACGAGGTTAATCGAGGAGAAGTTGCAGCTAACAAAGAAATCTGGTTTTACTGTGCCAAATGATTATTTTGACACATTATCGTTCCGCATTACAACGAAACTAGATACTAAGGAGTCTAAAGTGATTCAGCTAAGACCCTATAAATTTTACTATTCCGCGGCAGTATCGATTGCTGCAACGGTACTGGTGCTAGTAGGCCTACAGTGGAACGGTGCAAAGGAGGCTTCTTGGGATAGTGTTGTAAACACAGATATAGAAACCTATTTCGACAATACTGGCTTGGGCCTAACATCTTACGAAATAGCAGAGATAATTCCGGTAGATGGTTTGGAAATTTCGAATTTCATAGTAACGGAGCTAGACGAGGAGGATATTCTAGAGTACCTGAGTGAGAATACGGATGACTTTGAAGAATTAAATTTAGATGAATATGATGAATAAAATAGTAACGATAGTACTTATCCTCTTTACCGCGTTAAGTTATGGCCAAAGGGGTAATAGGGATAAAATAAAATCCCTAAAAGTAGCTTTTATAACAGATAGGTTAGAGCTCACCGGCAAGGAAGCCCAGCAATTTTGGCCTGTATATAACAAGTATGAAGAGGAACGGGAAGCACTGCGTCAAAAAGAACGGATTGAGATACGGGATAAAATGCGAGAAGCACCAATGCTATCCGAAGCTGATGCGACCATTCTTTTAAACAAACTTATAAGTTTTAAAGAAGAGACCGAAAAGCTAGAAGCGTCATACCTAAAGGAAATTAAAATGGTATTATCCGCGAAACAAACGTTGTTATTACTTAGGTCCGAAGAAGAGTTTAAAAGACAACTATTAAAGCAGTACCGCCATAATAGAGGCGGTAGGCAATAAGGTAAAGTGCTCAAAAAGCGTTGATTTATACCTTTTTCTAATTCATAATTTTAGCCAATAGTTACAATCCTTTTAGCAGAACACTGTTGGTACCTGAAAACTAAATTTTCAAACGAACAAATGTTATTTAAAGTGCACTACCGAATAAGCTTCTTATATTTAATTCGCTTGGGCATAATATCGGCACCTAGGCGTTTCTTTCTATTCTCTTCATAGTCCGAAAAGGAACCTTCAAAGAAATAGACTTGGGAATCGCCTTCAAATGCTAGAATATGGGTACAAACCCTATCCAAAAACCATCTATCGTGAGAAATAACCACGGCACAGCCTGCAAAATTCTCCAAACCTTCCTCTAAGGCACGTAAGGTGTTTACATCCAAATCATTCGTTGGCTCATCCAAAAGCAAAACGTTACCTTCTTCTTTTAGGGTCATTGCCAGGTGTAAACGGTTTCGTTCCCCACCGGATAACATACTTACCTTTTTATTCTGCTCACTACCCGAAAAATTAAACCGGCTCAAATAGGCCCTAGAATTGACTTGGCGCCCTCCCATCATTATTAATTCTTGCTCATCGCTAAAATTCTGCCAAATCGTTTTTTCAGGATCAATATTGGAGTGATTTTGGTCTACATAAGCAATTTTTGCCGTATCACCGACTATGAATTCTCCCTTGTCCGGTTTCTCCTCCCCCATCACCATTCTAAAAATAGTGGTTTTACCCGCACCGTTAGGTCCAATAACCCCAACGATTCCAGCTTGCGGCAAAGTAAAGTTTAAATCTTCGTAGAGTAATTTATCACCGTAAGCCTTACTTACACCTTTAGCCTCTATGACATTGGTACCCAAACGTGGTCCGTTAGGGATATAGATTTCTAATTTTTCGTCTAGCTGCTTTTGGTCTTGACTCATTAACTTGTCATAATTCTTCAAACGGGCCTTTTGCTTTGTTTGTCTGCCCTTAGCCCCTTGTCGCACCCATTCTAGCTCACGCTCCAACGTTTTTTGTCTTTTGGAAGCTGTTTTGCTCTCTTGGGCCAAACGTTTAGACTTTTGGTCCAACCATGAAGAATAGTTTCCTTTCCATGGAATGCCCTCTCCCCTATCCAGTTCTAGAATCCATCCGGCTACATTGTCCAAGAAATATCTATCATGCGTTACGGCAATAACCGTTCCTTTGTACTGTGCTAAATGGTGCTCCAACCAGTGTACAGATTCAGCATCCAGGTGATTGGTAGGTTCGTCCAATAATAAAATTTCAGGCTCTTGCAACAACAAACGGCATAGTGCCACCCGTCTTTTTTCACCTCCGGACAAAACGCTGATTTTTTTATCGGATTCAGGTGTTCGGAGGGCATCCATGGCAATTTCAAGCTTGGTATCCAGTTCCCATGCATTAGAAGCGTCTATTTTATCCTGTAAAACAGCTTGCTTATCCATCAACTTTTGCATTTTGTCCGCATCCTCATAAACCTCTGGTAGGCCGAACATATCGTTTATTTTATTGTACTCGTCTAGGATGGCAACCGTCTCCGACACCCCTTCCTTTACGACTTCCAATACCGTTTTATCTGCATCTAATTGAGGTTCCTGCTCCAAGTACCCCACATTATATCCAGGAGAAAAAACAACATCGCCTTGAAAATTTTTATCTACCCCGGCTATAATTTTTAACAAGGTAGATTTACCAGAGCCGTTAAGCCCTAGAATACCAATTTTGGCACCATAAAAGAAACTGAGGTATATGTTTTTAAGAACAGGGGTATTCGCTGTCTTAAATGTCTTTGTAACTCCAGACATGGAGAAAATGACCTTTTTATCGTCAGACATATCTTAAATATTTAAAATATAGATTATTAAATAATAGACTTTAAATTGAAAATAAATTGGAATAAAATAATGGTTAAAAGTTTAAATTACCTTCAATTTCCCATGAAAAATCTTCCTACCATAAACATGGAACCCAAAGCCTTAAACTAATGTTATACCCTACCCTTAAGTGCATTAAAAACCCAAGCGATGGCAAAAAAACCAATACCTACAGAGGCGAAACCCCAACCGGCAACATCGTCATATCTAAAAGCTCCAAGGGCTATAAGCGCACAACCTACACAAATCATTATAAATGTGGCCCAAGCCAGGACCGTATTCTTATTCATTCCCATGTTCGTTGGTTTTGGTTCGTGGTAATTTCAAATATCGGAAATTTATAAAAACTTCACGCAATAATTTCAAAGGTTTTACAGCTCAAAAGGAAAACGAATTCCGGTTTTTGCTCTTACCGTATCCAAAAGACTACAAAGGTCTTTTGAATTCTGGTGACTCCATAATTCACTCTCTAGTTTTCCATTGGCAATACAATGGGCTACCTCTTCTATTTCATAGGTATACCCCTTCCCTACTTTTTCAACAGGAACATATTCAGATTCCCCATCCTTTACCATAACGTAAGAGGATGCTTCATGCCATCTCGGATTTATAAATATACTTCCTGTACTTCCTGCAATTTCCGCTTTCATTTCAGAATTACATGCCAAGCTACTGAAAAGTAAAGCTTGGGCATTTTCATATTCAAAAATCATGGATGTCTGACTCTCAATTCCCGTTTTGTAAAACTGAGATTGTGCGGTAATACGCGTTGGCATTCCCAATAGTAGATAGGATAGAAAGATAGGATAGATACCGATGTCCAAAAGCGTACCTCCTCCCAAATCGGGATTAAGTAACCGTCCGAACTCATCCCTATCCAAACCAAAAAAGGCAAAATCTGCCTTTATATAAGCAACCTTACCTATTTCGCCAGTATTTACTAAATCTTTTACTTTTTTTATGGTAGGATTAAACCTCGTCCACAAAGCTTCCATTAGAAAAACATTATTCTCCTTCGCTTTTGTCAACATCAGCTCCACTTCCGCACTGTTCATCCCCATGGGTTTTTCGCAAAGCACGTGCTTCTTATGGTTCATTGCCTTAATACTTAGTTTGGCATGGGACGTATGTGGTGTTGCTATATAAACCACATCAACAACATCACTCATAAACAGCTCATCATAGCTACCAAAGCTATGTTCAGCACCATAATTTTTAGCAAACTCCGAAGCTTTAGATAAACTTCTTGAAGCTACCGCGCATAAACGATTTCCAGGTACCAAAGCAAGATCTTTTGCAAAAGTGTTCGCAATATTACCGGCACCAACTATTCCCCAACGTATCATATTCCTACTTCTATTACAGGTTTATTCAAATGTACTCAATTTTACTCCTTATCTTTATGGGATAAATCGAAAAAAGTACAATGGATATCAAGTTCAACCAAAACGAAGATGCTAATAAACTACTACTTTCCGAGCTTAAGAAACGAATGGCTCAAGTAGCCTTAGGCGGAGGGAAATCGAGAGTTGAAAAGCAGCATGCGAAAGGAAAAATGACGGCACGAGAACGTATTGACTATCTGTTGGATTCAAAAGCCAATCGTATAGAAATTGGCGCTTTTGTTGGGGATGGAATGTATGAGGAACATGGTGGATGCCCATCTGGTGGCGTCATTATAAAAATGGGCTATATTTCTGGAAAACAATGTTTGGTCGTTGCCAATGACGCTACGGTAAAAGCAGGTGCTTGGTTTCCTATAACGGCCAAAAAGAACTTGAGAGCGCAGGAAATTGCAATGGAAAATCGTCTGCCTATAATTTATTTAGTGGATAGTGCCGGTGTATATTTACCAATGCAAGATGAGATATTTCCGGATAAGGAACATTTTGGACGTATTTTTAGGAACAATGCTATTATGAGCAGTATGGGTATTACCCAAATATCTGCGGTTATGGGCAGTTG
>CAZUIE010000177.1:0-1514 GCA_964620945.1 uncultured Maribacter sp. | reverse complement strand
AGCAAAAGCGAGCATGGTGGCATTATAAAAGATGGTGCTAAAATGGTAAACGCGGTAAGTAATTCTGTCGTACCCAAGTTTACCATTGTAATAGGGAACAGCTACGGAGCTGGAAATTATGCCATGTGCGGAAAAGCTTATGACCCAAGATTGATTGTGGCATGGCCAAGTGCGGAGCTTGCCGTAATGAGCGGTAATTCTGCGGCAAAGGTTTTATTACAGATAGAGACCGCTTCATTAAAAAAACGCGGAGAGAAAATTACGGAGGAAAAAGAAAAAGAACTGTTCGATAAAATAAAACAGCGATACGACAATCAAGTTTCTCCCTATTATGCAGCAGCTAGATTATGGACCGATGCCGTGATAGATCCTCTAGATACAAGAAAATGGATTTCTATGGGTATAGAAGCAGCCAATCATGCTCCCATTGAAAAACGGTTTAATATGGGGGTTTTGCAGGTGTAACATTGTTACTATTTATTGGAACTTTCCAATCTCATAATGGCATTTGCAAATTTATCATCTTGGACTTCCAAAAACATTTTTTGGTAACCTTTTTTTGTGAATAAAAGTATGTCCCTTTTCTCTGCTTCTATGATATACCTGCCAGCTTCATCAGTCTGTACGGTCTCTTTGGTCCGTTGGTTATGAACGGTTACACCAGCTATCATTTGACCACGGAAAATAGCAAACCCCGAGAGTGTTTCTTTCTTTAACCGTGCACGTTCTACCTTCTTCTCATATCGTTCCGCTTTTTTTTGTTTTACATAGGGGGATGTTTCCATATAAAAGGCCATGTGCAAATCACTTAAGAATTCCCACTCCCCCTGGCTGGCGTACTTTCTAAAGGATGAGCCTTCTCTGCCAGAAGCTGCTAAAACCAAACCTAATTTTTGTTCACCAAATACCTTAACTATTTCCAATGAAACAAAGAAATCATCTTCTACAAATACTTCATATTCGTTCAAATCAACGGTGATTATGTTTTTTCCGTTAGGTACGGTGTGCAATATGTTTTTCTGACTTTTATTCAAGTTTGCCCCAGGCGCACCAAGCAATCCTCCACTGGTATCGTAAATATTAACCCGAACCAACAAACTATCGGATGGATTTTCCCAAACCTCAAATTCTAAACTATTTAGCATTCTTGGCCCAGAACGTACATTAAACTTTGTAGCGAGCTCACCGCCCAAGGCCATCTCTTTGTTCCAATACCCAAAATTGCGTTCCCCATAATTCCGATACCCTACAAACTCGGTAATAGGAACCAGGGCATCACTATAAAGAACGACTTCATCCAATTGTATGTCGGAGGGCTCCATTAAAATATTCGGGAAATCCTCCGCTCCAACGGTAATTTGACCAACGGGAATCCTTATAGTTTCGTAACCCAAAGAAGATATTTGAACAATATCCTCTTTTTTAAATTCTACGGTATCGATTACCAGATAAAAACGCCCAGTCTCATCCGTAACGGTACCAAATCCCTTATTAACGATTCCTATATTTACATA
>CAZUIE010000176.1:0-7435 GCA_964620945.1 uncultured Maribacter sp. | reverse complement strand
AAAAGTTCGTCGTCAAAAATATGTCCGTAGTTTTCCCTAAGCTCCTGAATCATCTTTAACATTGTTTAGGCTATTGGTCATTTTCTTATCGATAAATAAATAAAATTTCCTAATGGCTTATGATAACAATGCAAGATAAGGTATTGAAATAACCAGAACAATTTTTGTTATTATAGTTTAAGATTCATCATAATCTCATGGGTACCGTTATCTATATTGCGCACGGTATTACCATTGGCAAACTCATAGGCATAGCCTATTTGCAAACCCTTGGAAACATTAAATATCAATAGGCCACTAATACTTTCGTTAATACGATAGGCCGCTCCCAGTTCAAAGTTATCACTGAAGGCCAACCTGCCCGTAAGGTCTACCGACAAGGGGGCTGCATCTACATATCGCAATAGTACCGTTGGCTTGAATATCATATTATTTCCCAATTCAAAATCATAGCCACCTGCCAAATAAACATGCTGCCTATCCGCACCGGTACGTGCTATCCCATCTTCTTGTTCCAAGCGATCATTGCTCAGGATCTTTGGGACGGACAAGGATAAAAAATAGTCTTCGTGCCTTAAATAGACTCCTGTTCCAAAATTTGGGTTGAACCTGCCATTTAGGTTCATTAAGTTAGGGTCTGCCTGCAGGCCATAGGTCACCAGATCGTCGGTATTGGCATTGTAAGAGTTAAAGCCCGCCTTCACCCCAAAATAAAGGTCAAGACGATCTGATAATTTTAGGTGGTAAGAGAAATCTGCCGCTATAGAAGTTTGCCGTTCTATAAAGGTCCTATCGCTTATTACCGAGAGTCCTATACCAATATTCTTACCCATGGGAGTTCCAAAAATAAAACTCTGGGTCTCGGGAGCCCCCTTTACATTGGCCCATTGGCTTCGTACATTTATACCAACATCTATGGTAGAATTGGCACCTGCATACGCAGGATTTATAAGGTTCATATTATAGATGTACATTGTATAATTAGGATCTTGTTGGGCTATTGCTCCCGTAAAGGTTAAAAGGCTAAGGGTGATTGCTATTTTATATATAAATTTCATTTTATCGACTTCTAGTTTATTAATAATTGATGAATATCCAACCTTGTAATGGAGCGGTACCGTTACCCAAATCTATTACATATAGGTAGGAGCCTGTTGGAAGCAGGGTGCTGTTGGCATTATGCCTTCCCGTCCAATCGTTTTGATAATTTCCGGCTACAAATACCTCATGGCCCCATCTGTTATACACCCGGACCGTATTGTTCGGATGGTTATCGATTCCTGGGACTACCCACGTATCGTTGATACCATCGCCATTAGGGGTAAAGGCCTCCGCCGGAACAAGAATTGCTTCTACCGGTTCAGGTATCTCATCTTCCGCTACCTCTGCTTGTAAAAAACTAGCAGCATCCAATGGGTCTGTATTGTTGGCAATCTCTTCTTCATCCGTATCCCCATCATTGTCATCGTCCTCATCTGTATTGTTACCTATACCATCTCCGTCTGTATCCGTATCTTCATTGGAATCATTTGGGAAAGCATCGGCATTATCGCCTGTGCCATCGCCATCCGCATCCGTATCTTCGTTGGGATCGTTCGGGAAGGCATCGGCAATATCACCTGTGCCATCGCCATCGGTGTCCATATCTTCTGTAGGATCCAATGGGAAGGCATCCTCTGTATCGGGTGTGCCATCGTTATCGTCATCCGTATCCGCATTATCGCCGGTGCCATCGCCATCGGTATCCGTATCTTCTGTTGGGTCTAATGGAAAGGCATCATCGGTATCCGGTATGCCGTCTGCGTCATCATCCGTGTCTTCGTTATCCCCCGTTCCGTCTCCATCCGTATCCATGTCTTCGTTCGGATCATTCGGAAAAGCGTCTTCGTTATCGCCTGTTCCATCGCCGTCAGTATCCTTATCTTCGTTCAGGTTGTTCGGAAAAGCATCTGCGTTATCGCCTGTTCCGTCTCCATCCGTATCGGTGTCTTCATTAGGGTCAAGTGGGAAAGCATCTTCCGTATCTGGTGTTCCGTCGTTGTCATCATCGGTATCGCATTCATCACCATCTCCGTCATTATCGGTATCTAATTGGTCTGTGTTTGCAATGGAAGGGCAGTTGTCATTTGCATCAGAAATGCCATCATTGTCCTGATCTACATCCTTGGTTGCGGAATCTTGTACGGGAGTACCTTCGTTAGCACTACTATCGGTAAGGGTAACGGTTAGGGTAATTAAACCGTCAGCTAATCCGCTAAGGTCGATGCCTGTAATTTGGTCTGTCGCAGAAGTTATGGCTCCGGTATCCGTAACATTTGTTCCGCCACCATCGCTGCTGAAGCTGTAAGTATAGTCTGCTCCGACTTCTGCTAAGGCAAACGTAAAACTGATTGAAGTTTGATTAGAACTATCTATAGGGTCTTGATCAATGGTTGCCGTGTAGCCCCCAGGTGCAGTATCGTCGATTACCGTAACGGTAAACGCCTTGGCAAAATCATCTGTACCGTCATTGGCATTGATTCTTACACTGTAACTACCAGGAGATAGTGAGTTATTGGTTCTTAAGCTAGAGGCATCAATGTTAAAACTAGCATTGTCATCGTCACCTGTCCCTGCTACTAGTGAATAGGTATGAGAATCGCCAGAATCGGAATCGGTGGTGAATAAAGTACCTACCGTGGAGTCTACACCTGTAGCACTCTGGTTGATGCTGCTATTATCGAGAGAAATGTCGGTTGGTGCTGCGTTAAGCGCTTGAACCGTGATTTGGAAATTATAAGGAACGTTAAATGTTCCATCGCTGAGTGTCAGTGCTACATCATGGGTACCCGCATCAGCATTGGTTGGCGTACCGGTCAATTCTGCTTTCGACGCCACTTGTGCAATTAAGTTAGTGGTCAACAAATATAACTCACCTTCATCGGATATCACCAAGTCGTCTGCAAAACCGCCCGAAGCAACTCTAAAAAACGTATCAATATCACCGTTAGTATCGATTTTTCGTATCCGCTTACTTAACCTCTCGGAAATGAAAATTTCATCTTGTTCGTTAATGACCAGTCCCGATGGGTCGGAAAAAGTCGCGTTGACCGCAGCTCCGCCATCACCAGCTTCCGTTCCCGTTCCTTGCGTGCCCGCTATAGTTTCAATAGTGTCTGTCGCTAAATTAACCCGCCTGATGATGTCGTTAAACCGGTCGGTAAAAACCAAACGCCCTGCGCTATCAAACGCCATACCGTGGGGTTGAGAAACTTGTGAGGTTGACGCCGTCCCCGTATCGCTATAACCCATTGTTCCAGTACCGACTATACGTGTCCAGTTCGTGTCAGGGTTATTGTTAGTGAGGTCAATTTCATAAATACCACCTCGCGCAGACGCATACAGTTTAGAACCGGTTGAATTGACCAGCAGTCTTAACATAAACGGTTCCGGTAAATTAGACAGAAGGGTTCGCGTACCTGTATTATCAATTTTCAAGATGTCTGTCTTGGCATAATCTCCAACATAAACCGCGTCATCTACCGCATCATAGGCAACCCCTACTGGATTTAGATTCGTAAAAGTTCCATCCCCTTGATACCAGGTTTGCACATTTCCGTTCGCATCAACATAGCGAATGCCATACTCTTCGGTATCGGTGTAAAACAATTTATTATCACCATAAGCGGCAGTGCCTGTTCGAATTACGGCACTAGAAGCACTGGTTCCATCCGGCGACTGATTCACCCCATCCCCTGTATTGGTTGGTGTTGCACCAGTACCTACAAAACTCGTTTGCAAGATGCCACTGGTAAAGGTTAACCAAGCAGGAACGGTGTTTGCTGTCCAAGTGATTAAATCGTTATCGGCATCTGCTGCCTTAATATCGTAGTAATAAAGTGATTGTGCTATTGCTGATGTGATTGACGTCGATGTTACGGTTGGGGGACTGGGTGGAGCAGCAATCGGACCGTTCAAAGCACTTTCTTCGGGGCTGCCCGAATCCGTGCCATCACTGGGTGTCACCTCAAAACTGATATATTTGGCCAAGTCATCATTTGCTAATACATACGTGTCATTGGTGGCTCCGGAAATAGCCGCCTTGTTGGTACCCGTCCCGTCATCAGAGCGGTACCATTGGTAGGTGGTTCCACTTTCGACATCACCATCCGAATCAGCGTAGTTGTAGCTTCCCATCAAGGTCTGGCCCACTGTCAGGTTTACTGAAAAGCTTACTGAGGAAGCTGAAGGTGCATAATTTACATCAGTAACTTGGATTAGTACCTGGTGATTGGTACTTCCCTCGCTGTCGGTCGCAACGATAGTTATTTCATATATGTTATCGGTATCCGCATCCTGTGGGTTTTCAAAGTCTGGTGGGGTTTGGAAAGTGAGTACGCCCATAGAACCATCGATGCTGAACAGGTCATTGTCCCCGCCACTGGCAAGAGAATATGTAATGCCGATGTCAGCAGCTCCTCCATCACCATCATTGGCGTCTGCATCGACAACTGGAGTCGTTGCATTTTCTTCAAATTTTAATGGGGCTACCCCCAAATTGTACTCATAAACTTGGGATTGTCCATAATTCAATACAAATAACTTATCCCTACCGGTACTGAAAAAGATGTCCGTCGGCCTGTTGGGCTGAGCCAATACCAGACCGTTATTCGGTTGTAATGTCGCCGTGGTGATATCATAAGGAACACTAAGATCATACCCTATGATATAATTGGCATCGTTATACCCTCCTATATACATTTGGGTTCCATTCGAGTTGAAAGAAATACCATAAATACTCTGACTGAACCTTGATGATAAATCTATGCTACCTGAACTAGAAGCACTTGAAATGAGAAAGGGCGTGCTCAGTTGAAACTGTAAAACGGTCTCGTCATGATTAACGATGTACAATTTTGTGCCATCAGGATTAAAATCCAAACCAAACACGTATACGCTGCCAAAAGATGTGACATCTAAATTATCCATACCAATTGTAGCGGTAGATAAATCAAAGGCAACAGAAAGGTCATAAGCGTAAATTACCCTTGTGGCACCGCTATATACATACAATTTAGATCCTGCATCGTTAAATGCCAGTCCCATGGAATAAAGACCATTGGCAGTAACATCAAGTTCAAAATTAAAGGTTGCCGTGGTGATATCGAAAGGTGTTGAAAGTATATATTCTGTTATTAAATTGTCATCGAACCCCAATGAAAACATTCTAGTGCCATCAGCAGAAAATTCAAGGCCTAGTTTTCTGGTCGTACTGGTATTTTGATTTAAACTGAAACTTGAAGAATTGGAGGCTCCTGCCAAATCTTCCAATAGTTTTGGTGCTGTGAATACCGGTAAATTATCATCTTCATCCGTCAGGGTTACGTTCACGGTTTGATTGTCTATAGTATCAAAAGCATCATCTGAACTGGCGTCATTAACGGCGATGGTGATAATAGCCGCGTCATTTCCATTATCATTATCATCAATACCTGTAATTGTAATACTTTGAGGAATATTCCAATTTACGTTGGTAAAAGTTAATTGGGCAGGTGAAACGCTAGCTTCAGCAGTATCATTACTGGAGATATCAAATACTACATTGCTGGTTGGTTGGGTATCAAGAACTATTGAAAAGGTTCCTGTTCCGGCATTTTCCGTGATGGTCAACGCTGTCTCGCTAACTGAAAAAGTTGGTTTTGTACTATAAACCCTAACGTGACCACTGTTATTACCATTACCATCATTTAGTTTCGCTCCTATTGCCAATATACTACCATCTGCACTAAGACTTACCGAAAAACCGGACTGATCATTAGCAGCTTCGCCATCAAAGTCACTATATACCTGTGACCAATTATTGCTTCCATCAAATTTGTAAATTCTTGCATGTCCACTACTTGATCCATTACCATCGTTTAATTGAGCTCCTATAGCCAATATGCTTCCATCTGAATTAAGACTGACCGAAAAACCGGACTGATCACCGGCAGCTTCACCATCAATGTCCGCTCCTAATTGTAACCAATTATTACCTCCATCTAAACCATATACTCTAACATGACCACTGTCATTTCCATTACCGTCATTGTTCTTTGCGCCTATTGCCAATATACTGCCATCAGCGTTTAGGCTTAAAGCTTCGCCTGAAAAATCTTCTGCGGCCTCCCCGAATATATCGGAGCCAATTTGAACCCAGTTGTTAGATGCATCTAAGCGATAAATACGTACCTGACCACTTCTGTAAGCACTATCACTATTATATGGCGCACCTACAGCAACCGTACTGCCATCACTACTAAAACTTAGATGCCTACCAATACCGGAATAATTGATGTCTGCACCTAATTGAGACCATGTAGAACCATCAAAACTATATATCCCTACTGAATTGGCACCCCCTTGCGGTGCACCAATAGCGATTAAATTACCATCTTGACTTATATCTAGAGATAAGCCAAACCAATGAAATCTGGCCTTACCGTTTAAATCTGCTCCTAATTGTAGCCAATTAGTTCCATCGAATCTAAAAACTCGGACATGCCCACTGTTTTCACCGTTACCGTCGTTTGCGAATGCGCCTATGGCGACGGTGGAACCATCTGCACTAAGGCTTACGGACATGCCTGAATAATCACTAGCAGCTTCCCCATTAATATCTGCACCTAATTGAGACCAGACTGCGCCGTTAAATTCATACACCCTTACGTGCCCACTAGAAGAACCATTACCATCATTGTCTTGTGCGCCTATGGCCACTCTGGTACCGTCGGCACTCATACTCAACACCCCAGATCCATCAAACATGTTCTCCCCATCTATATCCGTACCCAATTGGGTCTGGGCACATAAACCATAGAGGCTTAGAAGGGTGACTAAGAATAGGGTGAAAGTTCTTTGTAAAGCTTTTCTGTTTTCTAATTTTATCGAGCATGTTTGAACAGTAAAACCCCGAGGTCTAAAATCAAAAAAAAATAAAAACATAGTTTGGAAAACGAGAGGTATTCTGGTGGAGTAACTAAAATTCATAAGTTGGAAACTATTAAGTTGGTGAATTATTCATTAGCGAAGATTGTTATTTTTTGTAGTCTTAACCTTACTTTTGTTGTAGATAATACGCATAATGTTGTGTAATCCAACTTTTACGTAGATTAGCGTAATTTTAGATTAAGAAATCATATAGGACAAAATACTATTTTGGAACTAGGAAATATTTGAAGACCATAAATAGCTAGGACTTGTTTGAAGACGATATATAGGCATCAGCTTAGGAGGTAAACAAAACTCTAATTCGATTTATTAATTAGGTTAAATCTAAAATTCATCGGATTCGTTTGAAATTTAAAATGACCCAATTCAAACCATGTACATAATCTAGTAACTTGATAATTCTTCTATATCTTTGTAAAAAACAAACTAGTATGAAAATAAATAACAATTTCTTACGTATTGGCCT
>CAZUIE010000175.1:0-7452 GCA_964620945.1 uncultured Maribacter sp. | reverse complement strand
TTGAGGGAAATCTTGTGTTGGATGATTTTGACCAAACAGCAGCCTATGGCTGGAACACAGCTGGAGTAGAAACATTCAACGTTACTGTTGCCGATGGCAATTTAGATATTGATTTTATCAAAGGCATTGAAAATCCAAATATAAAAGCTATCGAAATTTTAGGTGGTGCCATAGCAATAACAAATTCGCCGCCTGTTATTAGCAATCCTGGAATACAACAGAGTATAGAAGGTGATGTGGTGGGCTTACAGGTTATTGCCACTGATAATGATTTGGATGAGTGTGGGGATATTACATTTTCCGCAACAGGATTGCCCCCTAATTTAAGCATTGATCCAAACACGGGACTAATTACCGGTACTTTGTTAGAAGGTACGGGTACAGGAACTGCCGGAGCATTTATTGAAGAGAATGGATGGGTTACCATAGAAGCTGAGACTGATTTTGAGGATACAGCCGGAGGTTGGGATATATTAGATGAATCTGGTAATGTTTTTATGGTGGCGAGCTCAGATCACTTTGGGAATACAAACGGACAAGCCGTATCATATGATATGGTCATAACCACTCCAGGTGTATATCGCTTCTATATGAAAAGTGCGTTTTCGGGAACGAGTAGTTCGGATGCCAATGATTCCTGGTTTAAAATTGAAAACACGCAAGATGTGCACTTTTTTAGTGTGCAAGGCACAGGTGGTACCGCTACGCATACTTTGGATAGTACATCGCAGTTTGAGGATATTTTAAACGGTATTAATCCGTCAAATAAAAGCATCTATTACCCAGCTGGTAATTCTGAGGGAAGACCGGATCACGGTACTGAAAACCCGGGGGTAAATGGGTATTTTAAAGTATTTCGTACTAGTGGCACACCAGGTACAACTAACTGGATAACAAGAACTATAGACAATAACAGTTTCACCGTCTATGCTTATTTCCCTGATCCAGGTACTTTTACTATATCCATGTCTGAACGATCGGCGGGTCATAAAATTGATCGTTTTGTGTTGGCTCATATTGATGATGTTTCAACCAATGCATCCAATACTGCATTAGATAATGCACCGGAATCACAACAAGTTCTGGGTGGTACTCCTGGAGCTGCTGATAATAGCCCTTATAACGTTACGGTTTCCGCAGCAGATGCGTGCACACCTTCGCTAAACTCAGAAGTTGAGTTTATCTGGAATGTGTCAGATACGCCTGCATCTGGTAACCCTTCTGCGCTTTTAGAAATTACACCTAGTGGTCCGCTTGGTGCGAGTACTTTTGGCGGCAGCAGCCTTCAGCTAACAAACACCTCAACGGGTAATGTTAAAATAACTGGAATATCCATAGATATTAGTACAGGTATATTTCCTGATATGGTTTTTGATCCTATTGGAGCCGGGGGGGACGAAACGGCAAGTTGTCTTACGGCCAATAATGGTGGTTCAGCTGTAGGTTTTATAACCCCAGCTAACCCTTGTGTTGATCCCTTTAGCGCACCAAGAAATGGAGGTTATGATATTATGGGAATGAGTTTTATTGATTTTGATCCTAATGAAAAATTTGATTTTACGGTAGATATCGATCCAAATAGTATTAAGGATGTCCCAGGAGCAGGTGGAGCAGGTGCTGTATCTGGTTTTGAGTTGATTGGGGCGACAATTACAATTACCTTTAGTGATGGTTCAACCGTGGTATCTAGTCTTTACGAGGATGGAAGTCTTGGTGGCGGGCAGACTGTAGTGGCCCCAAATGCCTTGGCGACGCCTTCAATTGCAGCAGTAGGTATTTCTGAATCACCGTCATGTGTGGAAACGCCCAGTCAAACAATTGAGGTGAGCGGTACACCTGGAGCTAATGTTTCATTACTGGTAATGGATAGTCGTTTGTTCATTCAATCCGGTGCCCCACCATTTAATGTACCTGATGAAACCTATTATGCGAACGAGGCCATGGCAAAGGAACTATATACTGGTATTATTGGGAATGATGGTACAGTACAGATACCCGTAACACTATTGGAAACTGTTGGAGCAACAGGTACACCTAACGGAGGGTTGAATTATATTGTTGCTGTGGTGTCAAATACCCCTTATTCCGTTGACCAACAAGTAAGCAGAACTTCTAATGTATTAGTATTAAACCTTGATTCGCCATGTGCAGGAACAACGGCGGATATAAATATATCGGCAACCTTGCAATCCCGAACGGATCATAGCGGGGAGTACAGCGTTAAATTATATGATGTGGGTTCAACGGTCGTTTATGACCTAACGGCGACTGCTGATACAACGGGTGCTATGGTAATTGATGGGGTGACAAATACCATTGCCCCTGGGACCTATCAAATAGCGGTTAAGTATCCAAATTCCTTACAAGCAGTACAAACAGTGACCTTGATAGCGGGGGCTAATACCGTTGCTATTGGAGAATTATTAATGGGCGATGCAAATGAAGACAATGAGGTAGGGTTAGAAGATTTCTCCATCTTGGTTTCAGTGTTTGGTTTGGATTTGGGAGAACCTGGTTACGATGCTCGATCAGATTTTAATGGTGATAACTCCATTGGACTTGAGGATTTTTCAGTTTTAGTATCTAATTTTAATACTACAGGTGAAGAACCAAATATTCCATAACAGGGAATGATATCAATTAAATTTTGCCGAAATGAATAAGAAGGCCCCTAATTGGGCCTTTTTTCTTTTGAAGAGTATAACTACTTGTTACCTTATAGAAAATTTATTATCTAAATAGCATACTAGTTTATCCATTAAAAATAATATAGGTAATGCTTGGCTGTTTTTTATATAAGGCGTTTCATCTCTTTGGTGAACTCATTTTTATAGAATAATCGTATAGCGTGGCAACATTAGGTTTACACATGGGAATAATTTTTATAGCGTTTAAACCAAAAAATTTTCGCATAATTGGTAGTTAGCGATACCATCAACGTTCTTGGCTGTGTCCATAAATTAGAATCATTTGGATATCCGTTTAATGAGACTCATATGTAACTAATAAAGTAGCTTGGTTTAGCTACTGTGATAATTAACTACATAATTCCAGGTTTAGTTATCCGCGCTATGTTATTGCTCTTTGATTATTTTAAAAAAAACGAAACTGTTACTTTAAATGCTTTGCCAACAAGGAATGAAAATGGTGTACCCCTTTTTCCCGGGTGGGCGAAAACCGACCAGCAGAGTAAAACCGGGATTTTAATCCCTTATGCACTCCCTCGACGACAAATTCGTCTTCCCGTTCTACTTTGTCCAACAGGGCACCTGCTCCGGCATTCAGTTTTGTTTCATCGTAGATATAAGTTAGAAACTGCACTTTTGTTTTGTTTATTGAAACGGGGTGCACAACATTGATGGATAAGCCCCAAGGATAAAAATTGAACATCATATTCGGAAAAACCCAGTAGTAATAAGCGGCAACTGATTTTCCATAATCCGGATGTCCTTCCGGAAGGGTGAAAATTTCTTCTCCCCCGCTAGAATAGCCTATTTGAAGATTTACATAGTCGTAGACTTCAGTCGTATAGCTACCATAATCCAAGGCCGCGTTTAAGTCCTCGTGAACAAAAGGAATGTGAAATCCTTCAAGATAATTGTCACAGTACAGCGCCCAATGACAGTTAACAATGTAATCTTTACTTAGAGTTTGGTCAAATTTAAAATTCTGTACCGGTAAAAAACTAACACGTTCATTAAGGACATCCAAAATTTCACTAAAATCGAAATTTGGTTTTAAATTAACGAACAAATGGTTGAGCCATATCTTAATAGAAAACCGATGCAAATCGTCGCAAGCCCTTGGGAAATCTTTTGCTGTTTCAAATTCTGGCATGGATTTAAAAGAACCGTCTATATTAAATCGTCTACCGTGGTACATGCAGGTCAAGCTTTTCTTCTTTCCAGGATGATGTACGACAATATTTCCGCGGTGGGTACATACATTGCTTACACAGTGTAATTGGTTTTTCTTATCCCGTATGATTAAGATGGGCTCATCAAGGAACTTTTCGTTTAATATGAGTGGATAAACAGACTGTGTCAAGGGAACTAATGTCGCCAAATCCCCGACCCAATGCCATGAGTTTAAAAAAACTTTTTCCTTAAGTTGTTCAAAAATTGCTTCTGATGTGTAAAATGTTGCTGGCAGGGTCTCTGCCTTTGTAATGTCCGCATCTATTTTAAATTGTTTCATCTCCATAAAATTTTCTAACCAAGTCAAACATATATCCTTCTGGTCCGCCATTATTAATTAAGTGCCCATTATCGGCTTTCATTGCTGTTTCTTTAAGTAAACGTACGCTGGTATTCCTAAAAGTAGTAGTAAAAATCCAAGAAACACAATTTCTGCACCACAACCAACAACAATCCAAAGCGAAAATAAAAACGCGAGACAGGCTAAGATTATGGATGTTCTATTTGTTTTCTTTAAGGCCAAGGCGAACGTCGCAATTGAGAATAAATAAGGTAGTAGGACCGTTAACGTAGATAATTTCATCATATAGGTAAATGCTTCTACGAGCGTCTTGGAGTAATTTGAAAGCATCAATAATGTTGCTAGTACACTTGAAAAAACTATTCCTAGAATTGGAGATCCGTTTGTATTGGTGTTTTTAAACAATTTGGGGAACAGTTTGTCCTTAGCTGCAGCCGCCGGTATTTGACCTTGAAGCAGAATCCAACCGTTTAATGCCCCCATGGTTGAGGCTACGGCTCCGAATGCTACCAGATACTTGCCTGGAGTACCCCATATTTCAAATGCAGTGTCTGCAAAAGGTGCTGTAGATAGTGCTAAGGTTTCAGGTGGAATAATACCAATAATAACAATAAAGCTGAACAAGTATAATACTGTGGTCAATAAGGTTCCGACCAGGGTTGCTTTTGAAATCGTGGTTTCCGGTGATTTAATAGAGTTACTTGGTACGGTTGCGCTTTCCATACCCAAAAAGGCAAAAAACGTAAGGGTGGTTACCGCAGTAATGTCGGGTAATATGGAATCTGACGTGAAGGGAAAAATAAAGACTTTCGAAAAGTCTACATAAAAGACCCCTACAAGAATTAGAAACGCAATCGGAATCACTTTCAGAATTGTAGTAGCAACCTGTACCGCGCCAATAGTTTTTATATCCTTGGAATTAATCCAGGTAAAAAACCAGATAAAAAACAAGCCCGTAAAACTAGAAAGAGTTGGGCTATCCGTAAGGCTCGGAAAGAATGCACCAAGGTAACCTACAAGGGCAACCGCTATGGCCGCATTGGTGCACCAGATGGAAATCCAGTAACCCCATGCGACCAGAAAGCCGGCAAAATCACCAAGTCCAATTTTGGTGTACGCATAAGGTCCACCACTTGTGTTCGGATATAATTTACTGAGATGGCCAAACACGAGGGCTAGCATCAGCGCTCCCCCCGAAGCAATTATCCAGCCTATAATGCCGATCCCGTGGTAAGAAGCCATGGTAGCGGGCAGTAGAAAAATTCCGGCACCGATCATGTTCCCGGTTACCAAGGCTACGGAAGGCCAAAAACCTATTTTTTTAGTCAAGTTGGTTGTGTTTATTGAGCTGAAAACATAGCCTAAGCTTCCCAAATGTAGTTATTTTAAGGTTGGCTAAGGATTCGGAATCAATTTCACTGTGTTCTAGTCTTAAGTTTACTATATTCATTTTTCATTTTTAATTACCTTTGTAAACTACATAAAATAGAAGATTGATTGCTAAAACTACCATAGACCAAGTATATGAAACAGCCCGTTTAGAGGAGGTCATTGGTGATTTTGTTCAACTCAAAAAATCTGGTTCCAACTTTAAGGGCTTAAGTCCGTTCACGGATGAGCGATCACCTAGTTTTATGGTGTCACCAGTAAAGCAGATATGGAAAGATTTTAGTAGTGGAAAAGGTGGTAACGTGGTAGCTTTTCTTATGGAGCACGAGCATTTTACCTACCCTGAAGCCATAAAATATCTAGCTAAAAAGTACAATATAGAAGTTGAGGAAACCGAACAGTCCAACGAACAGAAAGAACTGGCCAGTGAGCGCGAGAGTATGTATTTGGTTTCGGAGTTCGCACGGGATTATTTCCAGCAAATGTTGTTGGAAACCGAACTTGGAAAGGCAATTGGACTCAGTTACTTTAAAGAACGTGGATTTACCGAGGAAACCATTAATAAGTTTGAGTTGGGCTATTGTTTGGACCAGTGGGACGGCTTTACAAAGGCGGCTCTAGATAAAGGGTATAAGCTGGACTATTTGAGTAAGACCGGTCTTACGATTGTAAAGGAGGATGCCAATAATCCCAACAATACAAGAACCTTTGATAGGTTTAAGGCTAGGGTGATGTTTCCCATCCACTCCCTAAGTGGTAGGGTTTTAGGATTTGGTGGTAGGATTCTTACTAATGAGAAAAAAGCGGCCAAATACCTTAATTCGCCTGAAAGTGATATTTACCACAAAAGTAAAGTGCTTTATGGCATTTACTACGCCAAGCAGGCCATTGCTAAAGAGGATACCTGTTATTTGGTAGAAGGCTATACCGATGTAATACAGTTTCATCAGCGCGGAATACATAATGTTGTTTCCTCTAGCGGTACGGCCTTGACGCCGGAGCAAATACGCCTTATCAATAGGCTTACGAAAAATATTACGGTACTCTTCGATGGAGATGCAGCAGGTTTACGGGCTTCTCTACGGGGTATAGATCTGATTTTGGAGCAGGGAATGAACGTTAAAATATGCACTTTTCCAGAAGGCGAAGATCCCGACAGTTTTGCCAAGAATAATGAATTGGAGGAGGTACAGTCTTACTTACAGGAAAACGCAAAGGATTTTATTCAGTTTAAGGCATCTTTGTTGGTCCAAGAAGCATCAAAGGACCCTGTTAAGCGTGCAGATACGGTGCGGGATATCGTGAACAGTATTTCCAAGATTCCAGATCGTATCAAAAAGGAAATCTATATTCAAGAGTGTGCCCAAATTATGAACATATCGGAGGCAGTACTTTTTAATACCTTGGCGCAAATAGGGAAAAAGGATATTGCGGAAGCGAAAAAACAGGAAAAACAGGAAGCGAAAGCGTTTGATGTAGTTCGAAACGAAGCGGTACAGGAAAAAGTGGATGTACAGTTTGTATTAGAGCGCAAAATTATTGAGCTCCTTTTGATATATGGGGACAAGACCGAAGAATTTGAGGATTTGGTATTAAAGGAGAATAAGCACGGAGAGCTAGTAATGGAACCCGAATCGATAGAGAGTACCGTTTACGAAAAGATATTTTTAGACTTACAAGAAGATGAAATTGAATTTACGAATTCTCAATTTAAATCAATTTATTATTTGTTGATCGAAGCATTGAGTCAAACAGAGGAGTTTGCGATTCAAGGTTTTATAACGGGTATGGAGCAGGAAATGGCAAATGATATTTCCTCTATTTTAATGGAAGAGGAGCGCTATA
>CAZUIE010000174.1:2817-7458 GCA_964620945.1 uncultured Maribacter sp. | reverse complement strand
GGTTTAAATCCTCTTTTCTTATATGTTGCCATCTCAAATTTTATTGGTCGCGCAAAAATAAAGTTTTTATTGAAATCCCATAGCGTATTTATTCGTTATTTTTGAATTATTCAGGTGAAATAGAGCTATCCAAATCAAAAATTCGGTAAATTTTAATGTTTCTCAAAACAGTATCCCTTCTTAATTATAAAAATTTTGAGTCAAAGGACTTATCTTTTGATTCAAAGATCAATTGTTTTGTGGGTGATAACGGCAAAGGAAAAACCAACATCCTAGATGCTATTTACCACCTCTCTTTTGGCAAAAGCTATTTTAATCCTATTGCATCACAAAACATTAAGCACGGAGAAGACTTCTTTGTTGTGGAAGGGCTTTTTGAAAAAGAGGAGCGGGAAGAAAAGATTGTTTGTAGTTTAAAACGGAACAATAAAAAAATCATTAAGCGAAATGGAAAGGTGTACGAACGCTTTGCTGATCATATTGGGCTTTTACCCTTAGTTATTATTTCGCCAGCAGACCGTGACCTTATTTCGGAGGGTAGTGATGTTCGACGTAAATTTATGGATGGAGTCATCTCCCAATCGGACAAAGGATATTTACAGTCATTGATTAATTACAACAAAGTACTATCTCAACGCAATGCGCTCTTAAAATACTTTGCCGCCAACCACACCTTTGAGATGGCTACGTTGACTATCTATAATGAACAGCTTCATACCTATGGGTCCGAGATATACGCCAAACGAAGTGATTTTCTTAAAAAGTTTATTCCAATTTTCAAAACCCAATACAAGGCCATTACGGGAAATACGGAAGATGTAGATTTAAAGTACGATAGCAAGCTTCACCTTTACGACACAGCTAGTCTCCTGGAGAAAAATCTGGACAGGGACAGGGCATTGCAATACACCAGTGTAGGTATTCATAAAGATGACCTCAGCTTTACCATAGCAGGGTATCCCATTAAAAAATTTGGAAGTCAGGGGCAGCAGAAGTCTTTTTTAATCGCTTTAAAATTTGCACAGTTTCACTTTATGCAAGAAATTTCTAAAACAACACCTATTTTACTCTTGGACGATATTTTTGACAAATTGGATGAACATAGGGTAGCACATATCATTACACTGGTAAATAATGAAAATTTTGGTCAGATATTCGTTAGCGATACCCATGCGGACAGAACCGAAAATGTGGTAAAAAAGATACATCAATCCTACAAAATATTTAAACTGTAACTATGAACCGTTTCTTCTTCTTTTTAAGCTTTCTATTAGTAGCCGCATGTACTACGGTAAGCAAAGAAAGACTCGTTATGCTTAATGGATACTGGGAAATAGAACGGGTAGAATTCCCTAATGGGGGGCAAAAAGAATATAAGATGAACACTACTGTAGATTTTATACAGGTAGAAGGTCTAAAAGGATATCGTAAAAAAATGAAACCGAGATTTGACGGGAATTACGAAACATCGGATGATGCGGAATCCTTTGAAATTGCGGTTGAGGAAGATACCTACACCCTAAACTACAAAAACGACCTTAGCGCCTGGAAGGAAACACTAACGGCCATAAGCGAAGATAACTTTTCCGTTCAAAATGAGGACGGTATATTATACCATTACAAACGTTTTGAACCTATTAAAATAAACCCCTAATATGGCAAAACGACAAAACGACAACTTGAATATGAAAGAGGCGCTATCTGCCTTTATTCAAAAAAACAAGCTACAGGGCGGTATGGATAAAGTAGATGCACGTGCAGCTTGGGCTCGGCTCATGGGAAACGGCGTGAACAATTATACGACAGCTGTTGAACTCAAAAACGATACACTATATGTTTCTCTCTCTTCCTCTGTACTTAGAGAAGAACTTAGTTTAGGTACTTCTAAAATTATCAACATGTTAAATGAAGAACTTGGAAAAAACCTAATCAAAAAAATTGTCCTTCGCTGAGTGGTCGTATTAGCATCAATTTTAATCGAAACTAAAACACCTGTAATAGCATCTCTTTTCACTTTTAAATCAAATTGACCTTCAGTTTAAATTTCTACCAGTCTGATCTAAGATAATACCTTCTATAGCTATCGACTTGGCAGAAGTTTATATCATATAATATTTTACGTATTAAAACAAAAAAACCGACTCACAGTAAGTGAATCGGTCTTTACTACATTTTTAACTTCATCTGATTAATAAATTTCCCGTCCTGAAAAATGAAAGGCACCTTCTATGGCAGCATTTTCATCACTATCAGAACCATGAACAGCATTCTCGGCGATATCTGTTGCAAACATTTTACGAATCGTACCTTCCGCAGCCTCTGCAGGATTGGTAGCACCAATTAATGCTCTAAAATCTTCAACAGCATTTTCTTTTTCTAAAATAGCTGCGACAATAGGTCCTCTGGTCATAAATTCTACCAACTCTCCAAAAAAGGGTCGTTCCTTATGCACAGCGTAGAATTCCTGAGCATCTCTAAGACTCAACTGTGTGTATTTCATAGCTACAATCTTAAATCCGGATGCGGCTATTTTTTCTAATATAGCTCCTATGTGTCCGTTAGCGACTGCATCGGGCTTAATCATTGTAAAAGTTCTATGTGTACTCATATCTAAAATTTTGCGCAAAAGTACGATTTTCTAACCAACCCACAACTATTAGTAGCGTTGTCGTAGTTCTCCAAGTACTACTCCCTTATCACCTAGCATTTGAAATACCGCCGTTTTAGTTTTAAAATTGAAACGTACCGTACCAAAGCTTTCTGTGTTTACCACCTTCCCTATCCTATAGGGATTGGGCTCTCCGGCAAACTTACGGTACGCATGGGTAAGGCCGCTACTTGTAAAGTCTATTAAAGGATATGCGAGATTGTCCTCTGTTTTGGAAATTTCTGAAATGTGCCGGTCGCCCGAAAGCACCAATACTCCCTTTGCTTCAGAATCTAAAATGGTCTTTTTTAATCGGTCTACTTCATGCGGGAAATTACCCCAACATTCGAATCCATGTTCGTTGGACAATACCTGAATACTACTTACGATTACATTGAAATCTGCATCGGAGTTTTCCAATTCCTTTTCCAACCACGACCATTGCTCTTTTCCAAGTACGGTACCTTGACCATATTCATTCGGTTTGGTTCGCTTTTTCGTTTCAGTATCCGGTGTAAGCGCCGTTCTAAAATAACGCGTATCCAAGATAATCACCTTAACACTTCCTTCTTCCCGTTCATACTCGTGGGATGCATAAACACCTTCCTGCTGTCTTCTAGGACTATCCGAAGGCACATCCATGAAATCTAGGAATTCTTTCTGACTTTCTTTTTTGGCCAAAAATTCTGTTCCGCCGTCATTAAGACCATAATCGTGATCATCCCAAGTACCAATAACAGCTACCTCTTTTATTAAAGATGCGTAACCTGGTATTGCCTTTTGTTCATTGTACATGCTTCGAAGCTTTTGCATATCATCGGTATCGGCGTAAATATTATCACCGCCCCAAATCCATATATCGGGGTTTGTATTTTGTATATCGTCCCAAAGCAAATTAGGTAGGGAAGCCTTATTGCAGGAACCAAAAGCTATGACAAACTCATTGGTATCTTTTGTTGCTGTTTTGGTAGACCCACAGGAAAAGGTCAGCATCAAACTAAGAAGTAATAGTATTTTTCTCATAGCATTGGTTATTCGGTAATACAAAAATACACTTTCCTTCTTACCCTTATGGTATTAAATTGTATCTTTGCAGCCATGAATTTAGAGCACATAAATGCCCTTAAAGCGCTACTTTCCCACCCAAAGAAAATAGCAATTATCCCACATAAAAATCCTGATGGTGATGCTATAGGATCAACATTAGCAGTTTGGCATTACCTAAAAAGTCAAGGACATAAGGCCACAGTAGTAGCACCTAACGACTTTCCTAAGTTTTTGAAATGGATGCCCGGAGCGGACCGTATTTTAAATTTCGAGAAAGAAAACAATCAAGCGAAAGATTGTATTGCCAACGCCGAAGTAATCTTTACGCTAGATTTTAATCACTTAGGACGGGTGGGCCAAGTGACTTCTTATTTAGAGGCGGCAAAGGCTACTTTTGTTATGGTAGATCACCACCAAGAACCATCGGACTATGCGCAAATTATGTACTCCGATGTAAGCATGAGCTCGACCTGCGAAATGGTGTATCATCTTTTGGAGTATTTGGATGCCGAAGACGAAATCACCTCAGATATGGCCAATTGCATCTATACAGGTATTATGACGGATACAGGCTCCTTTAAATTCAAGGCTACTACGAGTGTGACACATAGAGTAATCGCAAATCTCATAGATAAAGGTGCAGAGAACACGGAAATTCATAATCGCATATATGACACCAATTCTCCCAGTAGGTTGCATCTCTTGGGATGTGCCTTAAAGAACATGGTAATTTTATCCGATTACAACACTACCTATATCACTTTGAGTCAAGAAGAACTGGACGAATATAATTTTAGCAAAGGGGATACCGAAGGTTTTGTGAATTATGGTCTTACATTAGAAAATATTCGATTTGCCGTAATATTTATAGAAAATAAGGAGGAAGGTATTCTTAAAATTTCTTTTAGGTCTGTGGGTAATTTTGATGTTAATAATTTTGCCCGACA
>CAZUIE010000174.1:0-2717 GCA_964620945.1 uncultured Maribacter sp. | reverse complement strand
GGCTTCGGTATTCATGGCGACGCCAACAAAATAGGAACCAACATCCCTTTAAAATCTACAGTACATATTTTGAAGATTGAAAAACAACAAGTAAAATCAGATAGTTAAATTTACCATTATGTTTAAAAAATTCTATGTTTTAGCTTTATTTACATTGGTTTTGGCCAGCTGTAAAACCAGTCAGAATCCAGAACTTGGAGATGGGCTGTTCGCCACAATTCAGACGAACAAAGGCGATATCATCGTACGTTTAGAGCACAATAAAACCCCCGTAACCGTAGCTAATTTTGTATCCTTGGCAGAGGGGAACAGTCCTTTTGTGAGCGAAAATTTTAAAGGCAAAAAGTACTATGACGGACTCATTTTTCACAGGGTAATGAAAGATTTTATGATACAAGGTGGGGACCCTTTAGGAAATGGAACGGGAAACCCGGGCTACCGTTTTATGGACGAGTTTAACGACTCTCTCGTACATGATAGAAAAGGACTTCTTTCCTCCGCAAACAGTGGGCCTGGAACCAATGGGAGTCAGTTTTTTATAACGCACAAACCAACGCCTTGGTTAGATGGTGTTCATACCATCTTTGGAGAGGTGGTAGAAGGCATTGCAGTTGTAGATTCTATTGCAAATGTGCCTGTGGCCGCAGGTAACAAACCTATAGACAGTGTTACTATGAACACCGTGAAAATTATCAGAAATGGTAAGGAGGCCAAGCAATTTGATGCCGTACAAGTAATGACCGATTATTTTGATAACGAAGAGGAACGTTTAGCAGCGATAGAGAAAGAAAAAGCTGAAAAAATGGCCGAAATGAGGAGTATGATGGCAGATTTCGCCACCGAACTGGAAACCCAAAAAAGTACTGCTAAACAACTACCCTCAGGGTTAAAAGTACTTGTGCTGAACGAGGGAAACGGCGAAAAGCCGAAAATAGGTCAGAAAGTGGAAGTTATGTATTCCGGTTACCTACCCGATGGTTCTTTATTTGAAAGCAACTATGAGGAAATTGCAAAAAAGTACGGCACTTACGATGAAAGAAGAGCACAAGGAGGCGGTTATATGCCAGCACCAATGACATACGCAACAAACTCCGGACTTGTAGCCGGTTTTGAAGAAGGCTTGTTAAGAATGAAAGTAGGTGATAAAGTTCGTTTGTTCATTCCCTCCCATATGGGCTGGGGACCACAGGGTGCAGGACCCATACCACCAAATTCAGACGTTATTTTTGATGTAGAGCTTACTGGGATTAAATAACAAAAACTCAGTTTCGAATTCTACAAACAACAAATAAATCAGCATAAATACTAATAAAACGTTTGTTTCTTTTAGTATTTATGCTGATTTTTTTGGTTTCATCCCTCTGCGATTCTACAGCAGTCAAATAACCATGGTGAGGGCAACCATGGAGATAGGGCGCTGGGATGGATACATTCCAAATCCTGAAGACGACAAGTTTATAGCTTTAGAATAAACGAATACCTAGTGGAAATTTTTAAACTACAATAACAATTCTTGGTGTAATTGGTCGGTTGAAGATAAGCAAGAAAGCTCGGCCGCGCTATTTTCAAATATGAGTTAGCTAGGTCAATGACCAAATAGCAATCTTGCAATGAGAAGGCCGTTGGTTCCCTAGTAATTACAGAATAAAATTCAAAGTTTCAATAAACGCTAAGATTGGCTAAATTTAAGGCGTATGTTTCAATACCTCCAATAAGAACTTCCAGAATTTTTGAACCGATGAGATAGACACCCGCTCATCCGGAGAATGGGGGGCGACAATCGTAGGTCCAAAACTGACCATATCCATTTCGGGATAATTTTGTCCCAAAATACCACATTCCAGTCCAGCATGGCATGCCACTACCCTTGGCTCTTCTTTAAATAAATCTTTATAAATCCTTTTAGTAACTTCGAGCATTTTAGAATCTGGATTTGGATTCCAACCCGGATAAGACCCACTAAAATCCACATCAAAACCTGCAAGTTCAAAAACCGATTTTAGCGCATTGGCTAAATCCATTTTCCCACTTTCCAAAGAGGAACGTGTTAGACACAGAATGGTAACAGTACCCTCCTTTACTTGTATTCTAGCTATGTTGTTTGATGTTTCTACTAAATCTGGTATTGTTGAACTCAAACTGTATACACCATTTACTGCTGCATAAATACCCTTAATGAACTTTGCTTGGGCTCCAAGCCCCATTACCTTTTTACATGGTTTTTCCTTGCTGAAACTTATTTCTAAGTTCGGTTCTACAAACCTCAGTTCCTTTTTTATTGTATCGGCTACGATGGTAATAGCTGCTAGAAAATCGGTCTCTTGTTTTTTATCTATGTTAACATAGGAGATACTTTCTCTTGGAATGGCATTTCGCAAACTCCCACCTTCAAGCTTTCCGACTCGCATATGATAATCCATTCCAGCATATAACAATCTGTTCATTATTTTATTCGCATTACCCAAGCCCTTGTTAATATCCATACCGCTATGACCGCCCTTGAGGCCATTTACCACTATACGATACCCAATATCTCCATGAACAGCGCTCTTTTCGTTATAATCCCTTTTAGCCGTTACATCTACACCTCCTGCACAGCCAATATCGATTTCATCATCTTCCTCGGTATCTAAATTCAATAGGACTTCACCTTTTAAGATACCTCCTTTTAAGCCAAAAGCTCCGGTCATTCCCGTTTCCTCATCTATAGTAAATAG
>CAZUIE010000173.1:0-7541 GCA_964620945.1 uncultured Maribacter sp. | reverse complement strand
AAGACGTGGATCTTCAGAAATCCATTGATGAAGCAGTACAAACTGCTCTGGAGAAAGAAAAAGAGAAGTTCAATGAGGAACTTCAGAAAGCAAAAGACGAAGCAGCGGAGCTTAGAAAAGCTGCTGAGAAGAAAGAAAAAGATGAGATGGTTGAACTCTGCAAGGGGTATTCTTTTGTAGAAGATGCGGATTCTCTCGCTGATTCTTTGTTTCTGTGTAAATCAGTAAAGGGCTTCGACGTGATTCTTGATACTCTTGAGAAAGCAAGAACCGCTATCAAATCCGCTCTGGAAACTGAAATTGGTACAGACGAAGAAAAAGACTTGACTAAGAATACAGAAGTCCCTGATCATATCAGTAAAACTTCTGAACTTATTAAAGCAAGAAAGGAAGGTAAATAATGGCTGCTGATGTTACAAGAACACAGAGACTTGGGAATGTCCTCCAGTATGAAGTTGATGGGGGTAATGGTTACTGCCGTAAGGTAGTTGAGGATGTTACAGTAGAAGATGGTATTGGTGTAGGTTCTGTGCTGGATTCTTCCGGGGACTGGATTGATGGTGGTGCGACTGCTGGAAGTGGAGCTACGTATATCCTGATTGATACTTCTGTATACGATAAAGATAATGGTGATCATGATCTGGTTTGTCTGCATCGTGGTCCTGCTAAAGTAGCTAAGGACGCATTGACTTTTGATGGTACTGCTGTAGATGCGGATTATACTGCTGCTGCTACTGCTCTTGAAGCACTGCATATTGAAGTAATCGACGCTGTCGAATAGACGCTGTAGAATAGAAACTAACAAAGGAGATATATAATGGCTGTTACAAGATCTTTGTCCAATGGTTCTACAGTTGTAGATTGGACTGATGAAATTAACGAGACTCCTAATCAGTATGGTCTGTTTAGGAATCTTGGGTTGTTTACTGGTAAAGGTGTAGGACAGAGAACTGTTCTTTTTGATATTAATTCTTCCAATAATTCCATGATTCCTGCATCTAATCCGGTTGCTCAGGATGGGTTCAAGGGTAAGGAAAGAGACCTCAATACATATTCTCTGAGTCTTCCTTATTTCAAGCACGTGGATTACATTACACCTGATGATGTTCAGGGTTGGAGAATGGCAGGTAGTCCTGATAAGGCAGAGGATCTTCCTAATGTTCGCATGGAAAAAATGGAAGACATGAAGTTCAATGCTGATCAGAGTATTGAATACATGATGGTTAATGCTATTAAAGGGACTACTAAGGACCCCGAAGGTAATACTCTTGCTGCAATGAATACTATTCTTGGGACTACTCAAGAAGAGGTTGATTTTGCTCTTGGTACGTCCTCTACTAATATTGATTCCAAGATTGCTGAAATTAAAAGATTCGTAGCGAAGAATGCTAAGGTTGGTGGGGCTATGGGTAAAATTGAAGTGCCTTGTTCTCCTGAGTTCTTTGATGCACTTACACAGCATCCTAATATGATTGCTGCTTATAATTACTACCAGAATACTGGAAAGCAGCTTAATCGTGATGATCTTTCTATGTACGAGAAATGGGGTGTTGTTGATGTATTTGAGCACAAAGGTATTCGTTTCTTTTCTTATGATGCTGTATTTAATCAGCCTGATGGAACAGAAGTAAGGGCCTTTGGTTCTTCCTCTGGTGTTAGCCTCCAGGAAGGTTACACTATCGTACGTGGCATGAGAAATGTTTATAGAGCTTTCTACGGCCCCGCGTATTCTCTTAATGATGCTAATAAGCCCGGTACTGAAATGTATCTGCGTGAGTACAGAGATCCTAAGGATAAATTCCTTGAGATGGAACTTGAAATGAGTCCTCTCTTCGTATTAACTCGTCCGTTGGTCTCAGTTAAGTGCTATACTACCACCTAATCAACCCTCTCTTCCAGAGGGGACCTGATCACTCCCCTCTTTTAAATAACCCATACCTTATAAGGAGAAAATCATATGAGTGGGACAGCACATTGGGCATACCAATATAATGGTAGTGTCCTATTTGATACAGAAAACGATGTAAGTACAACCTTCAAAAAAATCTATGATGTCACTGAAGGTGCAATGACATCCAGTGCAAATGTTCTTACAGCAGAACACGGTGCAGGTGCTATTGGTACTGGTATTGCACCGGCTACTTACAGATACGCGCTTGGAAATGGTGACATTGTAACGGAAATTCAAATTGATCTCACGGGGCTTGCTTGTAAAGGCACCGCTGCTAATGATGTAATTGGGCTTGCTACTGGTGGTGCTGCCTATATCGGAAGATATGTTACGGCTACTTGTGGTATTGTTTACAGAGCAGAAGTTCTTTGTCTTGAGACCCCAGGTGAGGGTACTGCTACGATTACTTCTGATATTGATATTGCTGGTAACTCAGCGGACGATCTTGAGTACGATGGTGCTGCTGGTGCTGCTGAACTTAATCTCGGTGGACTATCTGCGGGTAATAGTTATGTAGTAGATGAACCAGGGCTTACTGCTAATGATTATCTGTATCTGGTTGAAGGTGATTCTGCTGCAAGTACTGGTGTTTATGATGCTGGTCAAATTATCATTCGTCTTTATGGTCACGCTTTACTGTCTTAATTAATAGGGGAGGAAACTCCCCTTTCCCAAAGGATATATCATGGCGGGACAAGCAGTAGTACTTTACGATTTTAATGGGGATGAAATTACCAGTATTAATCCTTTACCTGTTGCACTTTCTGGTGGAAGTGCAGATGTACAATATCCTCTTGCTACTGATGGGGATTCTGTCTATGCAAAGGATATATGGGTTGAAGAAAGTGTTACTATTGGTTGGACAGATGAGGATTCCACAGGCTTGGACTTAGCATTAATTCCATTCACGAATCTTCATACCAGATTACACAACGAAACAGCCGATAACCCAAAAACAGTAACTTTCCATTTTAATCGCACAGTAAGTCTTGATCAAGTGGGTCTTGGTAGTATTGGTACAGATGAGAGTTTCAGCAATGTGAAAATAATTGTACTTGGTAGTGGTGCTGTAGAAAGAACAGTTCTTGATGAGAGTGCAAGTAATACGAAATATACCAGTAGAAATTATCAATTTGGTCCTGAACTTGGTAATGCTGTAAAGCTTGAGTTCCATACTGCTGATGCTGTGTGTATCAGTAATTGCACAATTCAAAAAGTAACTAAAACAGCAACGAGACTGCAAGCTCTTAAACCAGATGGAGCCACTACAGATATTGATGCTACTGCTGGTGGGAATTTAAAGGTTTCTCTTGAGGAATTCGAGAGTGATGTTAGTACTAATTCCAATTCTCAATTAAGGACTACTCTTTATGGAGAAGATGGGCAGGATCTTTATATTGAGCAACTCACAGGTGGTATGCCCAATATTAATACGGATCATGCATTAATCCATCAAGGATATGGATATTCTTTTTCTATTTTATTGAATCCCCTAAGTGATTCTACAATAAAAGAATACTGTTTAACTGCTCCTTCTTCGAGGTATATCCATCTTAAAAATTTTAATATTCAGGTTTTGGGGTCAAGTATTAGTGCGGAGATTATAATTAATCCTGTAGTTACAATAAATACAGGTACAGCAGTTGCTATAAATAATCTGAACCATAATAGTGCACTTACTGCCGAAGCAACTATAAAAGAAGATCCAACATACACAGGTGGGACATCGGCAAGGGCTATCTATGCATTATCTGATAGTACTAATCAAGTAACTGGTAATGCGGATTTTAATTCAAACCCAAATCAGGAGTTTGTAACTAAATCCAATAATGAAGAGTATATATTTAAAATAACCAATCTCACATCAAACGATTGCGTAGTCTCTGTAGATGCGTTCTTTTACGAGGAGACACAAGGTCTTGTTACTTAATAATTTCGGAATGTGGTTTATGACTAAAGATGATATGAAGTGGCTTATCGGGATTTGTGTTGGGTTGATATTGGGAGCATCTGGAGCATACGCTACTATTACTACTAATGATGCTGTCCTTAATACAAGAGTCGCACAAGTAGAAGCTGCCTCTAAACAGCACCAATGTGATATTAATGCATTGAGGGTTGAGGTCAGTAAAACAAAAACAGAAGTAAAAAATACAGATGAATCATATAAAGCTCTAAGGGCTACTTTAAAAGATGTAGCTACCAGTATGAGAGATTTAAGTGGTGCTATTGTGAGATTACAGGAAGGACAAAAGAATTCCAATAAGGTGATTGAGAGTCTTACAACAAAGATAGAAAAAATGTACGAGGGTAAAAAATAATGGCACTGGACAGTATTGAAATAATTCGTTTAGGAATCGGTGATACGGATTCATCCGAGTATGTGCTAACAGATGCTCAAATACAGCACTATTTAGCCTCTAACTCAGGCAATACGGATGATACTATAGAAGAACTGAAGCCAATTGTCCTTCAGATCCTTTCTGTTAAGGCTATTAATATTCGTACTGAGGATCTTTGGTTAGATAATAGAGACATCGCTAAGAGGTATTCAGATGCTCTGGATAAAGCTGAGTTATCATCGGCTCGATCCGCTTATCCTATTATTGGTGGAGGGACATATCAAGGAGCTAAGATTAACCAATTCGACTCCGAGAACGATTATGATTCTGATGATACTCTTTACTATAATGATTATCCAGAGGATGCGTAGGTGAGATATGTCCAAGTACCTCAGTGCGAATATTAAACTCATTAAGATGAATGGTAATAATGATTACTCCATACGAACTATTACTCAAACAATTGATCCTTCTGATCCTTTGAATGTTATTAATAGCACAACGGATGATAATATCAGGGCTTACGCAGGGAGTTTCAATAAAGCAGATGGTGACATTATAAGAAATACGGATATTAAACTGTATGTTGATCCTTCTACTGTGACCACTGCACCGACTATAGAAAGTAAAGTAACTAATGGAACAACTATTTACAATGTACAGGATATAGTAACCTGGAAAGAACAAGATACCGTTGTACTGTATGTACTTCAACTTAGAGAATAATGAAAAGTCATCTCACAAAGTTTCTTAAGGATTTGGATAAAGAAGTCACTGCTGCGAAGAAATCCTTGGATGATAGAATTAAAGGTACAGGAGAGGCTATACAGAAATCTTTAATGGGTCCAAGAAGTTCACAGGGTACACCAGTACAAACGGGTTGGTTAAAGTCCAACTGGATTGTATCTCTTGATGAGGAGTACCTTGATGTTGCCGGTAGTAAAGAGAATATAGATAAGTCAATACAGAACTCCGCATGGGGTTCATTTTTGAATGAAACAGAATTGTACTTAAGGGATAACTTGTATTTTAATAATAATGTCTACTACGGTCCTTGGGTGGATCAGGGGACAGATAAAATTGCACCGCAGAACTTCAGACACGCAGCCGTACAATCAGGTAAGGAATACTTAAAAGCCAACAGGAAAAATAAGAGATAGAGATGGATAAAAATGAATAGAAAAGAAGCATCCATTGCAATAACTAACGAGTTCATTTCTGAATTTTCGGATACAGTTCCAGTTACTTTCGATAATCAGTCATCTTTTTGGCTTTGTACTTCTCCTATGACAGCATCATCTAAACCAAGTGATTCTTCTTGGGTTACTTTTACTGTTGAACATAATTTAACATCCAAGGCAACATTAGGTACAAAAGGCCATAGGAGGTTCAGGAGGGTGGGTTTTATCTCAGCGCAGGTCTTTGTACCAGAGAACACCGGAACGTCCACAGGAGAGGATATTTGCAATGAAATAATAGATATATTCGAAGGTGAAAGAATAGCGACCGATCTTGTATTTGAATATGGGGAATATGTCCCCGTGAGGAATATTGATAGTGGTTGGTATCAATATAATATTTTAATAGATTTTTTCTTTGATGAGAGTAAGTAATACAAAATAAAAGGAGTAATTAGTATGGCGTTTATTAATTCGAGTTTGGCAGATAAAATTTCTCTCGCAGCAGCAGTAGAGACGTCACCAGGTACGTTACCTGAGACCCCTAATTGGGTTTATGTGGAATCAAATTCTATAAATTCTATGGGAGAAACCATCAATACCACCGAAAGAAACCCCATCAGTAACGATCGGATGCGTAGGAAAGGAGGGGTTGTAGGACTTGATAGTAATGTTGGTTTTGATGCTGACCTTACTTATTCCCTATTTGATCTTTTCGCACAGGGATTCTTTTTCAGTTCTTGGGAAGCGCAGGCATCTTTTGTTCCATCTGCTGTTACTACAAGTGCTTTTACAGTAGCAGCGGACGGTGATCTTGCTGATGGTACTCTTGTGTACGCAAGGGGATTCAGTAATTCATCCAACAATGGTTTATTTGTAACAGATACAGCAACAGAAACAGCAGTTGAGGTAACAGATACTCTTGTAGTTGATGCTGCACCTGACGCAAGCAAAGTAAGACTGGATGTAGTGGGTGTTCAAGGAGCCACTGGTGATATTACAATGACCGCTACTGGTTCTCTTGAGAGTACAACCTTGGATTTTACAAGTCTTGGAATAGTAGAAGGTCAATGGATTTATGTTGGTGGTGGCACCACAGCGACATCTTTTCCTTTGTCCGGGGATGGTTATGCAAGAGTTCAGTCCGTTGCTGAGCATGTACTGACACTTGAGAAGGTTCCTGATAGTTTTGGTGCCGATACTGCTGCGACTGCGACTATTCAACTTTTCATTGGATCTTTTATCAGAAATGTGAATTACGGTAGCACTGATTTTACAACGGAGACTTATTCTTTTGAGGTTATTTACGATACACTAACTAATAAGTATCATTACCCGAATGGTAATTATGCGGACTCTCTAAGTATTAGTATGAATATGCAGGATAAGGCCACTGTTTCGTATGGTTTTATTGGTCTTGATACACCAGTACCGACATCAGTGAGATCAGCAGGTAACTGGTCTTCTCCTCTTGATACAACTATGCTGAATACCAGTTCCGATATTGGTAGACTTGAGATTCTTACAAGTTCAGGTGACGAGATTGTTCCTTCTGATGAATGTCTCTTGCAGGATCTCACTGTTACTATTTCTAATAATATTACACCCAAGAAAGGTATTGGTTGTCTTGGAACTGTAATGGTAGCCCTTGGTAATTTTAATGTGGATATTTCCGGTACTATGTACCTCACTACTGATCAGCCTATTGTTTCTATTAGGGATAATGATACCGTTGGCCTTGCAGTAGCTCTAAGTAATGAAGATGGTGGCATTCTCTTGGATATTCCTTCTATGACTCTCGGAGATGGTTCAAGGGATTTTCCGACAAATGATACCATTAACGTTAATCTGAGTGGTATGGCCTTTAAAGATGAAACTTATGATTTTGCTCTCGGGGCAACTAAGTTCCCTCATCTACCTGTATAAATAAACTTCAGGAGGATAGGAAGGAACATCCGAAAGTGGTTTATGCCTTGGGCCATTTCCTCCTGATACTTACAAGGTAGCGTCAACGTGACGCAAAGAAACATAATTAGGTAAAAAACAAAAACAAGGAGAACAACAATGAGT
>CAZUIE010000172.1:1227-7625 GCA_964620945.1 uncultured Maribacter sp. | reverse complement strand
ACCGTTTAGAATTGTAAGAAGAAAATACTTTCGAAGTTCGTGATAGTTTTATATCTTGATTCCATGGAAAATACAGAAAAGTTTTTTGAAGAAATTAGAAAAGGAAATCTTCAAGAAGTTAAATCGCTAATTGATGTAGAACCCAAATTGTTACATTCACGGGATTCTAGAGGTAGTACACCTTTAATATTAGCTAGTTATTACGATTTTTTGGAAATAACGAATTTTTTCATTGAAAGAGGCGCTCCCATAGATGAAAAGGACGGTACCGGGAATACCGCCCTAATGGGTGTTTGTTTTAAGGGCTATACTACAATTGCTAAATTATTAATTGATCATGGGGCCAATGTGAACGAGCGAAATACCATGGGTGCAACTCCGTTAATTTATGCCGTAACCTTTAATCAACCGGAAATCGCCAAAATGCTTTTATACAAAGGAGCAGATACATCTATAAAAGATGCAAGGGGTAATACTGCATTGGATCATGCAAAGCTCCAAGGTTCCGCCATGTTGATTGATTTGTTGGAAGCCAATGCACAATAGATATTATTAAGCTTTCTAATAGCACGCAATTTTAATCCTTTTGTAGCAGGCATTAATTTAATAATGAAATTATTGTTTATATCATAAATGCAAGAAATTATAAAAATAGCAGTAGTACAAGCCCCTCTTGTCTGGGAAAACCCCACTAAAAATAGAGCTTTGTTTACCACGAAGATTCTGGCAGTGGCCGCAGATGTAGATGTCATCCTGCTTCCCGAGATGTTTACCACGGGTTTTACTATGAATCCAGATAGTATTGCTTTATCCGAGGATGCGGTTACCCTAAAATGGATGATCCAAATGGCTAAAGAATCAAACGCTGCTATTGTAGGAAGCTTGGTATATAGAGAAGAAGAAAAGAATTATAATAGGCTACTTTTCGTTAAGCCAGACGGTAGTGTTTCCAGTTATGATAAACGACATACGTTTACGTTGGCCGGAGAGGATAAGAAATATACTGCAGGAACTGAACATCTGTTGGTAATGTATAAAGGATTTACCTTTTGTCCCTTGATCTGTTACGACCTTCGTTTTCCAATTTGGAGCAGAAACACTAGGGATTATGATATATTGCTTTATGTGGCCAACTGGCCCGAAACTCGGGTAGCCGCTTGGGATACTTTGCTGAAGGCCAGAGCTATTGAAAACATGGCCTATTGTGTAGGTGTCAATAGGGTAGGAACGGATGCCAACGGACTTTCCTACTCCGGGCATTCGGCAGTGTATGATACCTTGGGAAAACAATTGTCATTTTCTAAGAGTGAGGAGGTTCTAGAAGTTAGCTTGTCAAAAAAGCATATTTCCGAAACTAGACAGAAACTAGGTTTTCTTAATGATAGGGATGCTTTTAGTCTTTTAAAATAAAGGTTTCAATTTTTTCCCAGTTTGCGCGCATCTCTATGACCCCTGGATAGTAGCTTATTTTTTCAGGTTGTATTCTTTTTAAGTAGTTTCCTGTGTCCCATTCCTTATTATTATTCTCATCGAAGATTACCCGGAGTAAATAATTTTTTGGGTCAAGATTATTGAATTCAAAAAGTTGTGACTCTTCTGCATATATTTCCCGTTGTACTTCCTCTTTTTCATTTAATAGCTGCACAATAATAGGATAAGAAATAGAGTCTGTTATAACGTTCATTTGTAAATTACCATAGTCAGCAGGGCTTTTAGTGCTAAACGCGTAAACAAGAGTGTCGTTCGTGTTACCAAAAAAATCTAAGACCGTACCCGGCAGGAGTCGCATTTTATAGTTTTCGTTGGTCTCTAAGTCAAACAGTATATCCAATTTATTTTCTATACTATCTAGCACAAGGGTGTAGGGGACGTTTAAGGAATCCTTATTGATAAAATTTATCTTAGAGCTATCGGTCTGCACTATTGGAGTATTGGAGAGAATACTTAAGGTTTTATCAAATTCCAGACTTCCTCTTTGGTTAAGACTTAATATCAACGAATCCAAGCCTACTTTTCTGGCTTTAACATTAAATGTATCCTGTACTTTTAATTTTTCGTTGGTGAGAGTAAAAAGGATAGAATCCATTTTAAATGGTGTAAACCAGTAATTTAAGGTGTCTTTGTCTCGCTCTTTTAAAACAATAGAAGTTACGGTATCCGGTAATTTGGTCAGCGTATTAATGGTGATGTTCTCAGCGTTTCCAAAATACCCAAAACTAATTCTATTTTGTGCTATCATGGAAGGTACGATTACCCCGTAATCTGGCTCTTCTTTGAACAAATTAAGTAAATAGATAGAATCTGTCGGTAACGTAATCGTATCCTTAATAAAACCAATTTTATCTACTTTTTGGTTAAAGACATTGTCTTTTGCAGCGTCCTTAATACCAATGAGTGCGTAGGCTCCTTCCTTAAGGTTCCGTAGTTTAAAGATAACCGCACTATCCAAGGTATTTGTAATGTAATTGGGAGGTTTATGGTACACCGTGGAATCGGTATAGGCTGAATCTATTTTGTACAACATTACGCTTACAAAATCATCTGCTGCCTTGTTAAAAGCGTCCTTTACCGCACCCGAAAGCTCCAATGAATCTATATAGCTGCCGGTAGAAAAGACATAGGTGAGGAAACTATTGGGATTACCTTCGTTATTATCCGTAATGCTTTGCCCAAAGTTTAGTGTATAGGTAGTATTTTCTAGAAGGGTATCCTTAATTGTAATATCAATAAACTTGCTTGCCCCGCCTTGAGGGGTAAGTAGGGGTTGGTATTTTAAGGGAGGAGAAACAATAAGCTGTTCCTGAACATCTTTTAGTTTAACAAGCTCATCAAAATACAATCTTATTTTTTGGGCATTAAAATTAACAGTCATGTTTTCGGGCTCCGCTTTCATCAAAACCGGTGGTGTAACATCTCTGGGGCCACCAGTAGGGGTTCCCTTTCGGGCACAGTGATAAAAAGCCGATGCCATGAAAAAAACAAAAAAGATAGCTAATACGCGTCGTAACATTTGTATAAATCTCTCACAAAGAAACAACATATTTAATACATACTAAACCAAGACAGTCCTAAAAAATATAGGTCTGTTTACCAAATAAAACTCAGGTTTACTCTAATAGCAAAAAGGATAAAATGGGCTTAATTCTAAAAAATGCATTTTCACTTTAAAATATTCAAGTTGAACATAAAAAGAAGGTGTTCGCATCCAATTTGTTCAGTTTTGCAAAGCCGGAATAAGCTCAAACCACCACCGCTATACTAGCTAGGTATATGGTTGTTCCCTGTATTTTTTTCAGTTCTGTTGCACAGAGTTCCATGGTGGCACCGGTTGTAATTACGTCATCTACCAAAAGTACCTTTTTGTTTTTTAGCAATTCCGGATGCTTAATTTCGTAAAGCGACCTATTATCGTACCAACGGCTTAATCGGGTTTTCTTTGTTTGCGTTCTAGTATTGGCCGTTTTTATAAGTAGTTGGTCGTTATAGGAACTATTTAGATGATATGCCAGTTGCTTGGCAAAAAGGGCACTTTGATTGTAACCTCTTTTTCTTAGTTTCTTTCTATGTAAAGGAACAGGAATTATGTAGTCTATGGAGGGTAGATGACCATTTTCTTTAAGAATTTGGCCAAACCAATCTCCTAAAAACGCTCCAATCTGCTCTTGACCTTTATACTTCAAGTGATGAATTAAATTCTTTACGATACCATAATCTGTGAAAAATAGAAAGGAATTAGCCTTTTTTATGTTAATTCGTCCATAAAAAATACGGTCTATCGGGTTTTGAACGTTAAAGGTGTACTCGGTGAGTGGCAGCTGATGTCGACAAACGGTACACAGATGTTGCTCTCCTCTGTATAATTGCGCATTACATCCAAAACACACCAAGGGCAGTAGGAGGTTGTTTATATCGTTTATTATATTTGAAAGCTTGTTACGGGTCAAATCCTGTAATTTTGTTAACCTACTTAACGGCCAAATTTTTAATGGATAGTCAAGATAACAAATTCAATTATAACATCATCCTCGCTGCCCTTGTTGCTGTTGTAATAGGTATTCTTATTGCCTTTTACTATAGTCATGCGCAGTCTGCCTCCCAAATAGACTTTTTAGAAAAAGAAAAGAAAATTTTAATAAGCGACCTTACGCTCATGAAAGCAGATGTAGACCGTTTGTCTACGTTGAACGAGGTTAACGATATTGAGCTTCAAGATTCTAAATATAGGGTTCAGCAGCTGCTGGATTCCGTGGGTAGATTAACGTTTACTATTGATAAATTACGAGAGTTTAAGACTGAATTGCGAAGGCTCGAAGCCAAGAACGATAGTCTTAAGTTGAAAAATAACTTCTTGCGATATAACAATATGTTATTGACCGAAAAGTACGAAGAAACGCGAAACGAAGTAGAGATTTTACGTTCCAACAGCAGTTCTCTTGCAGAAGCGGAAGCTTTGCAGCGTAGAAAAATATTAGAGCTGAACCAAAAACTAAGGACTAAAAGCTACTTGAAGATGGACTTTTCCGAAGGTCGTGGTTTTCGGTTGCGAAGTTCCAGGCCTGTTGGAACTAACAAGGCCTCTACAATAGAGAAGTTAAGAGGTTGTGTCACCATTCTTAAGGACCCAACGGAGATTGAATCTGAAAAAGTTATTTACTTTCAATTTTTGGATCCTGACAAACAAATTATAGAGGATAATGCGAATACGATTACTGTTAACGGTAATGTGTACAGTAAGCGTGTAGAGTTTGTGTTTTTGGGTATCGAAACCTCGGTTTGTGAGGCAATAACCGTTCCCGAAGGTTCCCTCAAGGAAGGTACGTATACCCTTAATGTTTTTGAGGATGAACGTTTGATTACCTCTTCGGAATTTCAATTAAAATAATACTACTTCGTTCTAGCTAAAAATTCTATTTTTGCCACATGGCAAATCAAGATGATAATTTTAAGAAAGTTATATCCCACGCAAAGGAATACGGATACGTGTTCCAATCCAGTGATATTTACGACGGGCTAAGTGCCGTTTATGACTACGGTCAGAACGGGGTGGAGCTGAAGAAAAATATACGGGAGTATTGGTGGAAAGCCATGGTGCAGCTCAATGATAATATTGTTGGGTTGGATTCGGCGATTTTTATGCACCCGACCATTTGGAAGGCCTCAGGCCACGTAGATGCTTTCAATGATCCATTAATAGATAACAAGGATTCCAAAAAAAGATACCGAGCAGATGTTTTAATCGAAGATTATGTAGGTAAACTGGATACGAAAATAGAGAGGGAAGTAAAAAAAGCTGCCAAGCGATTTGGAGATAAATTTGATAAAGAGCAGTTTTTGGCAACGAATCCACGTGTTGTTGAGTATGCTGAGCAAGGTGCCGCTATTCTTAAACGAATGGGGCAATCCTTGGAGAAAGAGGATTTAGCAGATGTAAAGGCATTGATTGAAGAATTGGATATTGCCTGCCCTATGTCCGGATCCAAAAACTGGACAGATGTAAAGCAATTTAACTTAATGTTCGGTACAAAACTGGGTGCTAATGCAGAAAGTGCGATGGATTTATACCTAAGACCGGAAACGGCTCAAGGTATTTTTGTTAACTTTTTGAACGTACAAAAAAGTGGCCGTATGAAGATTCCGTTCGGCATCGCTCAGACGGGAAAAGCTTTTAGAAACGAAATTGTGGCGCGACAGTTTATCTTTAGAATGCGCGAGTTTGAACAGATGGAGATGCAATTTTTCATTCAACCCGGCACACAAAAGGAGTGGTATGATACCTGGAAGAAAAAACGGATGCAGTGGCACCTTTCCCTAGGTTTGGGTGAGGATAATTATCGTTTTCATAATCACGATAAATTAGCGCATTATGCGGACGCCGCCGCTGATATAGAGTTTCGTTTTCCATTTGGATTTAAGGAACTGGAAGGGATACATTCTAGAACGGATTTTGATCTGGGAAGCCATGAAAAATTTTCAAGTAAAAAACTTCAATATTTTGATCATGAGACTAATAAGAATTATGTTCCTTATGTTTTGGAAACCTCTATTGGATTAGATCGAATGTTCTTAGCGGTATTTGCAAATTCGTTGCAAGAAGAAGAATTGGAAAACGGTACCACGAGAACAGTTTTAAAATTGCCAGCTGTGTTGGCACCTATTAAAGCGGCTATTTTACCATTGGTCAAAAAGGATGGCCTTCCTGATGTAGCCCATGCCATTGTAGATGATCTAAAGTGGGATTTCAATATTAGTTATGATGAGAAAGACGCCGTAGGTCGAAGGTATAGAAGACAAGATGCCAATGGCACCCCATTCTGCATTACGGTTGACCACCAAACTTTGGAAGACAAAACGGTTACCATTCGTCATCGTGATTCTATGGAACAAGAACGCGTAGCTAT
>CAZUIE010000172.1:0-1127 GCA_964620945.1 uncultured Maribacter sp. | reverse complement strand
ACACTCCCATAATAATTACGCGCATCGCCTGGATAAAAGTAGCGTGGTTCCGCACCACCAAAAGCTTGGGTGTTAATGAGCACGGATTGTGCATAAACGGTATCGAATAGGTTGTTGATTCCAAAATCGATGCCTAGTGTAAAATTCTTGCTTAATTTTTTAAGATAGCCCAAGCGTGTTGTAAAGACATTAAAGGCATCACTATCCAAATCACTGGCATCGGTAAGGGGTATACTGCTCACATATTGGTGGGTGGTATTCCAATAGAAATGTTGAAACAAACGTAATTGAAGTCCGGCGACCCCTGTTACTTTAGGGACTCCGGTAAGGGAGTTGCCAGAATAATCTTCCCCCTCATCATCAAATTCTATAAAACGATGGTCGTTGAAGGTATAGTTTGCAAAAGGCGAAATTTGCAGGTTTTTTGAGACGTCCCAAGTGTAGTTCAAACTCATTTCTAGACCATTGTGCCTCGTTTTTCCTGCGTTTCTGCCTACAAATCTATCTTCTTGTATGCGTTCGCCAACTAACAGGTTGTTTATTCTCATTTGGTATATGGAGAGAACTATGTTCAATCTTCTCTGATCAAAAAATAACTGGGTGCCCATTTCATAATTTACTCCCGTTTCCTGAGCAATATCTGGATTAATGACTCCGTCTGGCGTCAAGGTTTCCTCAACACTTGGGTTGGAAAAGCCACGGCTAATATTCGCATATAAGCTATGATTGTCAGTAAGCATATAGTCTAAGGTTAGGTTGGGCAACACAATGGCCTTAAAATTTCTATCTGCACTCTTGTTGTCCGAACCCATGTTAAATAAATCTCGATAATCATATTGTGTTTTGTTGATGTTAAGCCCTAGCTGTGAAGAAAATTTTTCGGATAAAGGGAGTAAAATAGCTCCAAAAATATTCCATTGGTTTCTAAATTCTTTATTACGCGCAAATTGATCACCCTTTAAACTCCCGTTGCCGTTGTTCTCCTGATAACGATTTCTAAATTCGTCCCAGTCGTATTCATCTTTAAAGAGTTCCCCACCAAAGTCATAGTTGGCAGAACGCCCATTAAATCTAAAGCTTCCTGTAAAGCGGGTTCTAAGACCATAGCCTTTGGTTATTTCCTCTAA
>CAZUIE010000171.1:0-7725 GCA_964620945.1 uncultured Maribacter sp. | reverse complement strand
TATTGGAACAGCTAACGCCTAATACCTCAACCGGAGCTACAGCTATAGGTGCGCTCGGCGCCAATACCGTAATTACATTGGAGTTTTCAATACAGAACGGTGCCTGTGTTTGCGTAATTCTAACATAATAGACACCTCCTGGCAAATTGGTAATCGGAGCTAATGCCGTAGCGGTGTTTCCAGTACCAGATTGACCTACTATTGGGTTGTTTGCATTATCAAATACTTGATAGCTATATGTTCCTGTGTAATTGGTTATGGTTATGCCAAAGCTTCCGTCATCCACACCATTGTTCAAACATTGCTCGTCCGTTAACTTTATGGCGGTTACCTGCATCTCTTCAGGTGCATCGATGGTATGGACCGTTTCAAGAACACAGTTTGTATCCAAATTAGTTATGGTAACCCTATAGTTCCCTGCATCTAGCCCTGTAAAAGATCCTGTGCTATTTGTTGCTGTTAATACTACATTCATTCCAGTGAGCACGTATTCCAAATTAGGAGTGGCCGTTGATGGATTTACCGTTACACCTACCTGAATTTGAGCGTCCATACCTGGATTACAGTTCAGGTCTACCAAAGTAGTAACCGTTGGGTCGTATATTTCAATAAATGGGTTGATGGTTTCCGTTACGATCGGACTTGCACATCCCATATCATCAAACGCCGTGATTTCGTAAACACCGCCAGCATAGTTAGTTTCTAAATAAGTGTTATTAGCACCATCTTGAACCGTTGTACCGGTCGTCGTATTTACGAATCTAAATCTCACAAAATTATTGGAACCACCTGTTAAACTTGGCATATGTACAGAAATACTAGCAGAATCGGCATTGTTTCCTACGTTACATGAAAACTGTTCCATGGTTACCGTAAAGTTTGAAATTACGTTTGGTTCAATGATTACTTGGGTAATATCCCGTGTACAGCCGTTTGGAGAAGACACTCTAATCGTGTATGTTATGCCAGCAACACTACCTTCCAATCCTGAGAAAATTGCTGTTGCACTTGTGCTGCTTGTTGCGGCCATTGGGAATGTCGCACTGCTTCCAGGGCCGGATATAATGGTAAAGGTATATGGCCCTATTCCATTATCTGGACTGGCGCTTACGCTAATGGTACCATCATCGGCACTATTACAGGTAACATCCGTAAAGTCGTCAATACTTATGTTCGGTAAAACACTATCCTCCAGTCGTTGGGTGACCGTTGTACTACACGAATGACCTGTGGCCGTATCAGTTACCGTAAATACATAATCTCCCGGTGTCATAAGCCCAACAAAAACACCTGTCGTGTTTGTGTCATCAGCAGGGTCACCAGCCAACGTGCCAGGGTATCTAACTTCATAATCAAAAGTACCCGAGCCGCCTGTTTGACTTATCGTGATTTCGCCACCAGAATTACAATCTATCGTTTTAATGATATCCGCTCTTGGCGCTATCACTTCATATAAAATTTCGGCTGTTGTTGTTACGGTGCAAGACCATTGATCTGTAATTCGTACTTCGTACGAACCAGCACCCAAGCCTGAGAAAATTCTAGTTGGCTGTGGCGCTCCAAAATCAACACCATTAAGTATTAATTGATAGGTATAGTTGCTGCCTTGACCTCCGGCAACGTTGATTACCTCTATCTCTCCAGAGAAGTCGGTACAGTTACCTTGGTTTATTTGGAGGTCTGCCGTAATTGGGTTTGGATCGCTTAGGTTCACATCTGGCAAGCGCTGCATACAATCGTTCTGGTCTTTTATCCAAACTTGATAATCCGTTCCTGGTGTTGCGATACCAGAAAGACCTGTGAACCTTGGATTAGCTACAAAGTTCCCTACTACTGGTGCAGGATCTGTAGCCGGAGCCACAAAATATGTATATGTTCCCCAACCACCTTGCACATTTATGATCTCGATTACGCCATCATTAAAAGCACATGTAGTTGGTTCAATCTGTGTATTTCCTGTTATTGGACCGTTAGGGCCGGCTATGCTAAAGAAATCGGTTACCGTACAATTAGGATTACTATCCTGAACTATATCTACCCTATACTCACCTTCCCCTAAAGCAAATGGTATCGTTGGACCCACGTTCGCAGATATACCATTTGCTCCCGCAAGAAGAACATCATCTCCCGTAGCCACTGTGCCTTGAGAATTATAGATTTGCCATGAGAACCCGCCGGTGTATGGATTGATAGGGTCGTTTATGGCAAAACTCACAGAACCGTCCGTTCCTTCACAAATTATATTTTCAACCGTTGCGGTAACTTCAAAGTTATTAGGTTGGCCAACGGTATGAGAAATAGACACCACACAGTTGGTATTTATATTCCTTACTTCAAAAATATGGGTGCCCGTAGGTAAGCCAGCAAATACGTTGGATGTGCCAAAAGCATTTGGCAATAGCCTAAACTCGTAATTCGCGAGACCGGCAGGCGTAGTAGAGTCTGTAAGCGATCCAAATGCATTAATAGTAATATCTTCCCCTGCAATACAGGAAATGGCCTGGTCAACCGTAATAGTGGCAGGCAATAACTCATCAAATGGAGCAATAGTTGCAGCCGCAGTTCCTTGGCAACCGTTGTCGTCAAAAACCACAATGGTATAATTGCCACCTAAAGTATTTGTCTCGATATAGGTATCGTTGGTACCATCTTGTACGGGTGTCACCAAATCTAAATTATTAAAGAACTGGTAACGTACAAACGTGTTTGAACCACCTGTTACGCTTTGTACCGAAATACTAGCATTATTGGTATTGTTTCCTGCCGTACATGCAAATTCTACGGTAGGATTCATGGTAACCGCTATGGCTGCAGGTTCTGCTATTACAATAGGAGCACTTGTAGTGCTACAAGCATTTGTAACGTTTGCCGTAACTGTAACTACGTATCCTACTCCTGTTGAAGCCGAAAGCCCTGTGAACGTAGCGCTAGTATTTGTTGTGCTTGTTGGGGCAATGCTCGTTACTGCACCATCCAGAGAGGTGATTTCAAAAGTATAAGGACCTATAGCATTGTCTACAGCCGATATTGTAATGGTACCATTGTTATCCCCAATACAGGTCACATCTGTACTTTCAATAGTATTTATAATTGGTTCCACTACATCTGGTACATTTATTACAAATACTCTATTACAGGCCGCAGTATTGGGCGAGTTGGTATCGTAAATCGTAATCGTGTAGTCCCCTGGTAAAGGTGCTAAGTAGTTAAAATTAATACTCGGCACTCCAGTTTGAGCAACAGCTGGTGCTCCAGCCGTATTTGCAATACTGTATTCGTAGTTACCGGAACCATCCAAAATCTCAATGCTTATGATAGCCTCGGGCGTTGGTGTACAATCCAATACTTTTGTTAAAGTAGCACTAGCGGATAAAACGGGGTCAACCGTAAATGCAGGCATAGTAGCGATACAACCATTTGCATCAGTTGCATAAAAATCGTAGTCTCCTGGGGTAACGTTAGTAAACAAACCTCCATTGTCCAAGAAGGTGGTCGGGGCTGGGTTTCCAGAAACTACCATCGCATAGCGTAGGCCTCCTGCAAGAGAATTGCCTACAACCGTAACCTCAATTGGAGAGGAACAATTGTCCTGTGTTACCGAAGTAATCGTTGGATTTGGCGATAAAGACAAGTTTACAGAGTTTAATACTAACGGACAGCTAAATTGATCGTATAGCGTAACCGTGTAACTCCCCGCCGGTGAATTTACCGGAATTTCAATAGGATTGTCCGTTGTTCCTGTCTGGGTAAAACCTGAAGGCCCCGAAACATCATAGGTATATGGTGCTCCACCACCACCAGTAATATTGTTAATGCTGATGAGGCCGGGCAGATTACAGGAAATATTCCTCGAGGGGACTGCTGTAGCAGAAATAGGAGGCAATTCCGGAACATAGACATTTTCGCTAGCGCCCCTACAGGCGTCGACGTTTGAAGCATCCACTTGGATAACATCGATATAATAGTCTCCCTCGGCTAAGGGAACTGTTGTTGTAACCGTATCAGTAAAAGGAACAATACCACCACTTGTTTCCACCGGTGTTAAGTTTCCTAATTCATAGATTTCCCAACGCATTTGCGGCTGTGGAGCATCTGGAGTAATATTAAAGGTTAATACGCCCGTTGTAGCCCCATTACACGTAGGCGTAACATCAACATTGATGTCTATTGGTAAATTAGGGACTACATTATTTACATTAACACTGCTTTCACGAATACATCCGGAGCCATCCCTTACATAAAACACATACGTTCTACCGGGAACCAATAATGGAAGCAAGGCGTTCTGTGGTGTGGTAGGATTTACATTAGCAAATGTATGTGACGTGCCGGCTGCAATGGCAGCGGTCCATATTCCGGGGTTGGCCGAAAATGTGCTAAAGTTTGCTGGATCATCTGTATAGGTGTATTCATATCCTGGTATCGGGTTTCCTTGACTACCTTCTACCGTAACCTGTAAATCATTACAATTTAAGATGATAGGGTTGATGGTAATGTCAAGGTCATCAAGAGGGAATGGTATGATATACCTGTCAAAATCTACTTGACAAATAGTACCACTCGCCAAAGTTACCCTTATCGATGGAAATACCTCTGTGCCAGATAAGCTACCTCTAAGTTCGCTGGATGCTTGCCATGTCGCTCCCCAATCGTCACTAAACTCCACAGTTCCAGCAGAAGTGATAACGTTGGTAAACTCAAAACCATAATCCGCAGCTGTATTGCTTGGGTCGTCGCAATTGGCAGGTAATATAGGAACAATATCTGCCATAATCTCCGTTGCATTAGCAATGGTTACCATAGCAGAAGTTATTGTACAACCATTCTCGTCACTTATGACGACTTCGTAATCGCCTACTCCTATACCATTAAAGGCCAGTGGCGTGGTTGAAATATTATTGCTGGTGCTTCCATAATCGATTCCGTCGGCAGGGGAAAGGTCTACCAAGGTATAATCGTAAGGCATGGTTCCTCCGCCAACAGTAACATCAATTGAGCCAAGACCATTAAAACATTCTGGGTCTGTTGGAACTGCGTTAACGGTCAGCGCTAGAACAGGCGTAAATATGATATCTTCCTGAAGGAAAGAACACGTTGGCGACGCGCCATTATTATCTTGCACATATACATCGTAACCAGCAGGGTTGGCGGTTGCCATTGCCTCGGTTATGGTCAACGTACTTGTTGTGGTATATAATCCGGCCGGACTCGTATTTGCAGGAACAATGGCATATAATAAAGTACCGTTTCCTCCAGATGCATTTACGGTTATCGAACCGTCTCCACAAGCACTTAATGCAGTGATATCAACATCAACAATCAATTGTGGTTGTATGATTACTGTTTGTGTGTTGGATGCCAGTGGACAACCGAATTGATCTCTTACCTCAACATCATAAGAGCCATTGGATAAACCTTGGAAGGTGTATGTGGTAGCGTTAGCCGGTACTGGAGCTCTCCAAGGCCCACCGTCCAACCTAAACTGATATCCGCCATTTCCTCCTGTAACATTTACAACAATAGAACCATCGTTATTTCCGGAGTAACAAGCAGTAGGCGTTGCGTCGAATACAATAAGCTCCGGTCCTGTTACGATAATGGCCGTGTCTATAACATCTTCACAGTTATTTGCGTCCCTAACACGAACTACATAACTCTCCCCTGCATTGCTTGCTGGAACATTGGTGAAAATAGGTGAGTTCTGAAAGGTTCTTTCGACTGAAATAATATTTACATAAGGCACTGTTAAATCCGTATCATCACTAATTTCCAACTGATATTGATAAGTGGGTGTGCCACCAGTTCCTGTGGCGGTAATGGTTGCACCCGTATTATCACATGTGAATTGTGCAGTTATTGCAGCATTGACTTCAACTACGGCAGGTTCTGTTAAAACTTGACTCAGTGGAATGCTACATGATGTAGGGTCGTTGACGTCTTGAACTATAATATTGTGCGCTTGTGCATTAAGTCCCGTAATGGTTTGAGCAGCCGTAAAGGGGCCCACAAAAGCGCCTCCGTTTATATTGTATTGAAATCCTCCTGCACCATAATTGGCCGCATCTATAGTAATGCTGCCCGTACCATCACCATTACAATCAAGGTTGTCAAAAGCAGTGATCGATGCTGCAAAGGCATTACCGCCTTGGATGACTACCGTAGTGTCTACAAAACAGTCAGGACTATATTCTACTCGTAGTGCTTGTGTACCAACAGCTATATTATTAAAGATATTTGCTCCCGCGCCAGGGCCCTGGGCAGTTCCATCTAGTGTATAGATAAAGGAAGCGTCGAAAGGAGTAACGGTTACGTTTCCGGTACCATCACAATTATACATTACCGAGTAATCTACTATTGGTGCAGTAGGTAACGGTGCAACAATCACATCGCTTATAACGATTTCACAACCTACTTCATTGGCATCCCTAACGCGTATAGAATACGTTCCATCCGACAGATCCGTGAATGTATGGCCACCGGTAGTAGATGCGGTCCATGAACTACCATTTATGCTATATTGATAGTTTCCAGAACCACCAGTTGTTGGAGTCATACTACCTACCGTTATCTGGCCCAACTGGGCACAGGTGTAGTCTTGGGTCTGTATGGCTTCTGCAACTAATTGGTCCGGTTGGTCAACAACTACATCTATCGAAGGAGATACACACAAGTTGGCATCCCTAACAACTACAGGATACGTGCCAGCAGTTAAATTTGGAAAATTAGTCCCGTTACTAAAGGTTACACCATTATCTATGCTATAGGTGTAAGGGGCTTGTCCACCAGAATTTACTGCTATTGAAATAGTGCCGTTTGCACCTCCAAAACATGTGACATCTGTGGGTGTCGGTGTAAAACTAATAGGTGCGTCTTGCGTAATGGTCAAAGGAAAGCTATCCGAACAATATCCTGTATTGCCATTATTGTCCCTTACATAAACATCATAACTTCCGGCAACAAAGCCAAGAACAGGGTTTGCAGTATTAAAATCTGTATCCAAAGGTGCCACTCCACTGGCCACCACGGCGAAGGTATAATTGCCATCACCGCCATTTGCAGTAATGGTAATGTCTGCATCCGTATCACAGGCCGAAATATTAGGTACCGTAGCGCTTACCGATAAAGCAGGGTCAATCACTACTGTTTGGGAAGCCAAAATCAATGGGCAACCATTTTGATCCCGTACATCTATATCATAAGATCCGCTAGATAGGTTTTGAAAGGTATATGTGGTAGCATTTGCTGGCGTAGGTGTCAACCATGGTCCTGCATTGATTCTAAATAGATAACCTCCGTTTCCATCGGTAACATTTACTTGAATGGTGGCATTGTTGGTGCCGTCGTAACAAGTGGTTGGTATCGATGTAAATACCACCGGATTTAATGGGGCTATGGTCAAAGCAACGTCTGCTTCGCAGTTATTAAGGTCTCTTGTTCTTATCACATAATCTCCTGCAGCTAATCCAGAAAATGTCCTGTTATTACCGTTGTTAAGAAAGTCGAAACTTCCTATTACATTTCCTAAATCATCTTCTAACTGATACACGTACCCTGGTAATCCTCCACTTGCAGCAGCTGTAATAGTAGCTCCACCGGCACATGTAAGTGCTGTTGTAATATTGGCTGTTAATCCTACAGCAGATGGTTCGGTAATCGTACGGGTAATTGATGTGCCACAGGTAATTTCATCTGCTTTACGAATTAAAATCGTTTGGTTTCCAGCTC
>CAZUIE010000170.1:0-7777 GCA_964620945.1 uncultured Maribacter sp. | reverse complement strand
GATATTCAACCACCACTAAGCCCCCTTGTCTTAAAAGGAACAGCAAGTTCCATCCCGAAACCACCCATGCCACCAAAGCCGGTAGCCCCTCTAGATCATGTTATAGCCATGGCCAAAAAAGATGCGCAGTTTCTTTACGAGGGAAAAGAAATCAGTGCTGATAAAGCTATTAGACTTATGAAAAACAATAAAGCTTTAAATATCGATAGTCGGACCTCTAAAGGAAAACGACCTGTGGTCAACATATCTGCGTCCCCGATTGGCAATTAAAACAACCCAGGTATATTATAAAAAGATAAGCCCCGGATTTTCGGGGCTTTTGTGTAACAATTTCCTATAAATGGCGTTCTAACAGGTAAGTCAATCATCAATCAAAAACGAATCATCATGTTACAACGCTTTTTTATTCTTTGTTCGGGAGCGGATTCCGAGCTTTTAGCAACCTGCTCCAAAGGGGAACAAAACAAATATGCCGGTATTGGGGCTACCGTATTTTTTACGGCCGTAATGGCTTTTATTGCAGCTAGCTACGCCCTTTACACCGTTTTTGATTCGATATATGCCGCATTGCCCTTTGGCGTTATTTGGGGCCTCCTCATATTTAATTTAGATCGTTTTATTGTTTCCACTATAAAAAAGAGGGAAAGTTTCAAAAGTGAACTGCTACAAGCTGCACCGCGAATTGTTTTAGCAGTGATCATAGCCATAGTCATTTCCAAGCCTTTGGAAATGAAAATTTTTGAAAAGGAAATCAACCAAGTATTGCTAGAGCAGAAGAACGAGTTGACCTTAGCCAATAAAGACCAGTTAGCTTTGCAATACACCCCCAAGGTGGACGAAATCAATCAAAGAATTAGCAGTTTAAAAAACGAGGTTGCTACTAAGGAGATAGAGACCAACGCTTTATACGACACCTACATTTCCGAGGCAGAAGGCACAGCAGGCACCAAACTGCTAGGAAAAGGACCTGTTTATGCTGAAAAACGAGAAAAACACGACGCGGCATTGGCAGAACTCCAAGACTTAAAAACCGTAAATGCAGAAAAAATTAGTGGCTTGGAACTACAAATCACAACTTTGGAAACGCAATATGCCAATGCAGTAGAAAACAGCCAACCCATAATTGATGGTTTTGACGGACTCATGGCACGTATATCGGCCTTGGAAAAATTACCTTGGTTGCCATCGTTCTTTATTTTCTTGCTTTTCCTGGCCATCGAAACCTCGCCAATAATAGCTAAGCTATTAGCTCCAAAGGGTGAATATGACATCAAATTGGAGGAAGAAGAAAGTGTTCTGACTTCGTGGGTCGCTCAAAAGATGGCACAACGAACGCTTATCGTATCTACCGATAATGAGATGAACCAGAACATCTATGAAGATTTAAAGGGAGAAGAAGAGCTTTACGGCTACAAAAAGAAAAAAGCTGCCGAATTATTGCGTCTTCAGGCAGATACGTTTCATGATATTCAGGTAAAGGGACTAAAGTAGTATCCTTTCCTTAGGTATATTTTGAAGTGATAAAAATCATGAACGACCTGTAAATTACAAGCGGTTTTTTCACCCATTAAATGAACTCAACTAGTTTCCCCAAATCCTATCCCACAACTTAGACAACAGCTGTTGGGCATCTTTACGAAATTTTGGTGTTTCCGTAACGGTTATAATTCCGTTTTTCTTTTGTACTAGATAACTAAAGGCCCAGTCTGTTTCGTTGTTATCAAGACTCATTAACCCAAATCGGAGATCGTTAAAATAAAGTTGATGCTCTTTCTTGGTAACAATATACCAACCTTCGGCAATGGCTATGAGTCGTTTTATTTTTTCCTCGTTCCGTAAATCGCCCAAATACCCATGATTTTTGGGATAGGATTTAAAACTAATCTCCAGCGTATCAAAAAACGAATAATTCCCTATGAGATAGGCATCCTGGGTGTCTATATTGGCGGTCCACAATACGGTATTCAGCGGAGATGGTCGTATTGCAATATTACTATATCCAATACCTTGCGCATCTAAACTGTTGGTAAAGGAACGATAAGCAACCGTTTTTAAAATCATGGTTAACGCCAAATAGGAGGTGCTGACTACGAGTCCCAGTCTATTATAACGTCTCCGTTTGGCCGAAGTTTGGTTTTGCAAGGCAGCTAAAATCAAGAAAAATAAAAAAGGAAGCGTGTATAATGGATCTATGACAAATATATTCTGAAATGCCAACCGCAGATCAAAGGGCCAAAACAACTGTGTGCCCCATGTGGTAAAAGCGTCTAAAATAGGATGCGTAAAAAGTCCCCAAAAGAACAACCATGACCAATCGCGCCATGAAGCATTGGATTTAGGGTGTAATTTCCAGACCAACCAACCAAACACAGGCGCCATAAATATTGCAAAGAAAATAGAATGGCTAATGCCACGATGCAATTCTATAGCTGTTACGGTATCGGTAAAATAACGTGCGATAACGTCCAAATCTGGAATAGTGCCGGCAATGGCGCCATAGACCATGGCTTTATTGCCTACTTTCTTCCCCAAGACCGCCTCGCCTACCGCCGCACCTAAAACAATTTGTGTTAATGAATCCATTTTTCAATTTCAAGTGTCAAGCTCAAGTTCAAAATACTACCCTTTTACTATCTTCAACCTTTGTGTTGGCTCTCCTAAGATTATAAATTTCTCCCTACAATTTCCAATTTTTCCATCCTCTAGCATCTACCAATTACGCTACGATTCCCATCTTCTTCAATAAAAAAGAAGCGTTCATATTCTGACAAACACCCTGCTTGAATCTATAGTCAAAATGTAGTTCGTCATTAATAATCTCAGCATCAAAATAGTAGTTTTTTACTGCTGGTAATTCGTTGGCAACCTCGCATAGACTAAGATCATGGGTGGCAATAATACCTGTAGCTTTAGAAGCCACCAGACGCTCTACAAACTTTCGGGAGCCTTTGGCCTTATCGGTGCTATTGGTTCCTTTTAAAATCTCGTCCAATACAATAAAATAACGATTATGCTGTATCTCGTCTACAATGAACTTTAGGCGTTTTAATTCCGAAAAAAAATAGGATTCATCGTCCGTAAGCGAATCCGTGGTACGCATACTGGTAATCAGTTTAATGGGGTTGTAGCTTACGGAACTGGCACAAACGGGCAATCCCACATTCGCCATTACAATCTGTAAGGAAACTGTACGTAAAAATGTGCTTTTACCCGCCATGTTGGCACCTGTGATAATAAAAAACTCCTCGTTCTTTATTTCAAAATCATTCAGTACACTTTTTGTGGGATCTAACAATGGATGCCCTGCTTTCTCCGCTTTTATCGCCGTACCTTCGGTCACAATAGCAGGAAAGGCGTATGTTGGATGATTGAATACATAGTTCCCCAAACTGTTCTGGGCATCAAAAAAGGCAATTACATCAAACCATTTTTCTACAGATGCCCCATGGTTGGAAATCCACTTTTCAATCTTTAAACTGATACCCAAACTCGCAAGAAAAAACCCGTTTCCAAATATGAGGTATACCACATTATTGTTTTGATCCAGTTTCGCTAATAATTTTGAAAAATCCTGTAATACTAAGGACGTTTTTCTTCCCTGACTTAAGATTTGCTCCTTTTTAGCGCGCAACACCTCAGATGAAAACTCCTTTTCCTCTATCAAGGTCAATAACTGATTGTATTGTTGAAACGTAGACTGAATCTTACCGGTAGACGCTCCCAGCTTGGTTATTTTCTTGGTAAAAGCTCCGGAAATGAACAGCCCAAGAAAGAGCCAATACATCAGTATGAATTCCGAGATAAAATCGAAAAAATACAAGGCCACCAAGGCTATGGAAATACCTCCGAAAATCCACGGCAAATAGCGCATAGTTTTAGGTACAAAGGGTGTGTACATTTTCAACCAAGAAACAATAGTATTTGTACCCGTCTCTGTTTTTGCCAAAGCAGCAGTGGCAGAAAAATCCTGTCGCCATTCAGGATATTTGGCGAGTTCGGCAATACTTTCCTGTTTTTCGGTTATGTCGTAAATACTGTTTTCAGTAAGTATCGCCGCCAAGGTATCACTGCCCTGAGACAGGGCCGTTCTGTTGATATATTGATAAAAAGAACCTTTCCCGAACAGGTCTATATCCTGGCTATAAAAATGCATAGGGTCCTTATAGGCATTGCCATGCGGCAAATCGTGGAAATTACGTTGAAGCACTTGCAACTCTATTTCATTGATACGGATAAGTTCTTTTATCTTGTCGCGCTTACGCTGTAAATTAGCATGTCTGCTTACCAAGAATAAGAAAACGATTATGGTAACCAAAACAACAGCGGCCACTATTTTGGTATTGCCATAGAGGAAATACACCCCAAGTATGGCTGCCAAAAACACACTTAAACGCACCATGCTGGATGCAAATAACTGCTTTTTTAGCTTGGAAAGTTCGGTCGTATGTTTTTGAATTTTAGAGTGATAAAAAGAGGCGGTATCCTGCATTGTAACGATACGGTTTTGCAATTAAAATGCAAAGATATGGATAAGGTACTTAAGCGAGCGCGTCCAATTGCGCCTTCAACTTTTTAGTAAACTTGGATACCACCAAATCATACGAATGGTCTATAAGCTCTTTCGTTAATTTTGGGTCTAAACGTTCTATTTGTACCGTGTTCCAATGCACTTTGCTCATGTGCCATCCTTCTATAATTTCTTCATGGTCGGCTCTCAATTGAATTGCTCTTTCAGGATCACATTTTAAATTTACTTGGGTAGGTATTCTTTCCAAACCGCACAGCGCGAACATTTTACCCATGACCTTAAACACCAAGGTAACCTCATCAAATGGGAATTCCTCCGTTATTCCCGTTTTGGCAATACAATAGTCCCTAAATTCTTCTATGTTCATAGTTTTCCAATTTGGTGTTGATGCATGTTTCAAGCGCTTGCAAACTATCCCAAACGTATCGTACTTTCCAGAATTCCTTATCACCGATATCATTGGCCTTTATTGGTGCTTCGGCTTTTCCATTCAGTTTATCATAGAAATTGATGGCGACTTCATTACTATCCAACACCCATAAATACAAAGTATCTGACGCATTACGAGACCTGATTTCCGCAACAAACCTTTGCATCAAAATAGTGCCCAGCCCTTTTCCATTAGCTTCTGCACTTACATGAAGATTATCTAAATAGGTACCATAAATAGCATCTACTCCAAGATACGCACAACAAAAACCTAACAAGATACCATCTTCTTCCGCAAGCAGAATATATTGGTTTTCCGGGGGATGCAAACATCGCTGTTTCCAAACCGAAAGCCGCTCTGCTAGCACCTCAACATCTAAAAAATGGTCGCTAAAAACACCTCTATAGTTTTCTTGCCAGCTCCTTGTGTGTAATTGGGCTATGTTCTTATAGTCTGATTTATGTGCCTCCCTAAGAGATACCATTTGCTCTATATACTAGTGGAGTCGTACACGATAACTTTCGTCCATAATCCGCTGGATTCCTCCACAAATTTTTTATGTGGTGGCTCGTCTTGGTATAGCTGTTGTGCCTCGGCAGATTCAAACGTCACGATCAACGAATAGGTAAAAGAACCGTCTACCACATCTCTACTAGCTCTGGGCGGTGTTCCAATAAACTGTGTCTTTGCGTAGGCGGAATTGTCCAAAAAGGTGCGTAGCGAAGTTTCAAAGGCTTTTCTATCCGCAGGACTATCGGGATTTTTTAACCAAAAATATACGGTGTGGGCAAAATTGGAATCAAATTGGTTCATTTCTTTTGTTGTTTGGCCTAGAGTCATTCCTATGGTCATTAAAAATACTAAAGTTATTCCTTTTTTCATGGTTTCATTATTTAAGGTTGATAGCGAAGTTAAGAAAGTTTACACCCCCATATTGTTGTCCAAGAACACCTATTTTCCTAGATAGCTATCTTGACTACGTTGGAAATGACAGTCATCCTAGTAAGCTTGGATAATGGGCGGTGCTAAGAACGGCAACAGTTAAATTTTAAGAAGTGCTTTTATCTTCATAAGCTTTTTTAAGCTAAAAAAATAACCTAGACTTCTATTTTTTTCTTTTGTTCCTCGGTAATATTTAAAGCTGTATAATCCAGTTTCCAACCAATGGTCTCTACTATTTGCTCAATGAGCAAAACGGTTTGCAGGGCTTCTTTCCTTGCAGTTTCCATGAGACCACTTTCGGGAATTTTTTCTAATATATGTTTTTTGGCCTCCTGATTCAATGTAGTAATATCATTTGGAGTGAAGGTGTTGAACATGCCGTTTTTAATATCGTAAAAATCCAATTCTGGTTGTATGGACAATACTTCGGGTTGTGGAAAACTAGTCAATATAATTTTTCTTTTTCCATCGTCTGCATGCATCAATATTTTTTGAAGATCATATCCTATTTGGGCCTTTGCCTTAATAACTATCAAGGCTTTTTTCTTACTAATTACCAAGCTTAAAAAACGCTCTTTGGTGTTTTCATATTTATAAATTTCGGCAAAATCGCCCTCGACTGATATCAATTTACAAACACTTTTTATTTTCTCCAGCAATACGGTAGATTGGTGGTTGGTAAGTTCCTCGTTCTTTTTCTTCCTAAAAAAAGAAAACAACCAGTACATAGTAATTGCACCTAATATGAGCCCCAGAAACAATTCAAAAATACTATCCATGTGGCAAAGTTAACAAGAAAGTAAACTACTAGTATTTTATTTTGTAAAGAACTGGCCTGCTCGGACTCGCATCATTTTCAAAGGGTGCTACTTGCAAGTTTAAAAAATAGCTTCCGTCCGCAACGGAATTGGGTACATAAATAAACTCGGTTATGGTAGCCTCATAACGAATGGTGCCATTCACATTCCAAAATGCCTTATGCGCCAAAAGTGCCCCATGGTCCTTTTCTTTGTCAACAGACGGTAAGTCGATAAGCAAATGGTCGACTCCTACTTCAACTAAAAACTGCGTTGCTTCTTCCAACAGATATGGCGGATTGGTATGCGCATACTGCCTAGCCATTTTTGAATTCGTATTGGGTAACGTACGAATAACTAGTGCTTCTGGCCTGCTATCTCCCAATGCATGTTGCAACTGCTGTTTAGTAATGATAAAATCAGCACCCTTCTTACCCGGAGCAATGGTAATCAACTCTGATAAAAAGAAAAATTGGTCCAACGTTTGGTTGATCGAGACAAAATCACGAGTAATATGCCCCACACATTCCGTATGTGTTCCATGCGCATGCGGATTGAACCAGATATCATTAAAATTGGTGCTGGCACCATGTTCTATACTGCCTACAAAATCGCCATCTTTATGCGGTGTTATCTTTGGGTGGTCTACATACCATGCGTTTACATTGGTTACATTGCCTCGGAGCGGCATGGAGATATCCAGTGGTTTCGCTAAATTTATTTGGTATTCTTTTTTGTTGTGTAGAATAATGGTTTGCATAACTGTAAGTATACTTCAAATTTACTTCATTTTTATCATGAAGAGGTCGGCTGCTATTCCATCGGCTAAAAACTTGCCTTTTCTAGTAGCCAACAACACATCACCATCCAAATACAATAAATGCTCTTTAATAAACTTATCGGCCTGTAACATTAGATATTCCCTGTATTTCTTCCCGAATTCAGCAGCTACCCTATTTACCGAAACTCCCCAAATAGTGCGAAGCCCTGTCATTATGTATTCATTATACTTATCAGTTGTGGATAATACCTCCGTTTCCATTGGTAAAACACCTTTATTGAGAGCCTTGATGTATTTTG
>CAZUIE010000169.1:0-7782 GCA_964620945.1 uncultured Maribacter sp. | reverse complement strand
ATATATTGTTTTTTTTACACAACCAAAGCATATTAAAATGCTTAAAAATAATGTTATGTTTCTTAATTCAAATTTGTTAATCACTTGTTTAATTATTTACCAAATAAAATATCATATTAGTAACATGCCTTCATTTTAGACTTTGGAATGTAGCCTTCTCTAAAAATGTTGCCTTCGCATGAAAATACATTGTTTCTAATATGAACTCTACTTATAGATTAGACTAATACCTTCTGAGACTTTTTTATCTCTATTCGTTTCAAGGTTTGCAGTGTTGATAATTCCAATGCCATTAATTTTTAAATTTGAAGTATCTGCGTAACCGGAAACAGTCAAATTTGATATTCCATTAAAATCAAATTTGAGGTTATTTACGGAAACTTTCAGATTTCCAGATATTACACCAACTCCGCTAATAACTAAATCTTTTTGATTTATTTTATCATTTGATGAAAGAGATATGGTTCCAGTAAGTATTAAATTAGAAATTCCTGAATGATTTAGGTAAATAATATATTTTGGATTTTTACAAAATTCACATTCTTTTTTATTTGAAATATATAATTCGCCATTTCGAACTTCCGTCCTTAAATTGGAATTATCCGAGAGATTCCTTGACATGACTTCAATCGAATGTTTAGATCCTTTTATTAAATGAAGCTCAACATTACCAACAAGATTTACTTTATCAAATTCTTCTAATTCTCGAATTTCCTTTTTATTTATAGTGTTACAACTGATTAATAAAATTCCAAGTAGCGCAAAACCCATATATTTTTTCATTGTATTATATTTTAATTATAAAATTAAGATAGATGCAATATCCATTATACCTGCCAGTGTCAAAAACAATTTTAATTGGAACGTCGTAATGGATGCTTGAACTGCAATGAATCAATTTAGTTTAATTAATATTTCTTCAAAATCAACTTTTTTGTTGGGTTCAGGATATTTTTTTTCTAAACAAGCTAAAAGTATATGGGCTGCCTGTTTTGGAATTAGGGTTCATTTGAATCAATGAAATTTTTAGTTACTATCTTTACGTTACTAATTTTGCCAAAAATATTTAGCAACTGGAGTTATATAGGGGTTGTGGGTAATTTAATAAATCATGAAAATTTTAACGAAAGGGAGCTATTACGGCTCTATGAAATCAGAGCGCAATTTCAATGGAATAATCCTTTCTGAATATGATTATTTATCACCTAAAACAGATTGGCATTTTCATGAAAACCCATACTTGATGTATGTGCTAAAAGGTAATCTATATGATGTTAGTAAAATAAAAAAAACCAATTGCTCTTCTGGAAGTTTACTATTCTATAATTGGCAAGAACCTCACTATAATTCAAAAGAATCTAACTTTGCAAGAGGTTTCCATATCGAATTTGAGAAAAGTTGGTTTAAAAACAAACAACTAGATATTGCACTTTGGGAAGGAAGTCGACTTATTGAAAATCCAAAGCTTCATCATATTTTGGCAAAATTATATTCCGAATTTAAATTTCAAGATACTTTTTCTGAAGCTTCAATAGATTTATTGTTGTTCCAGCTTTGTGAAAATATTGAATCTATTCAAAATGATAAAAACTCGAATGAACCACCTTGGATAAATTCTCTAAAAGAAATACTTCATGAAGACCATGAAAATTTGAGCTTACAATATCTATCAAATCAATTAGGAGTTCATCCGTCACATCTTTCGAGAGCTGTTCCAAAATATTTGTCTGCAACATTGGGAGATTATATTCGCCAACAAAAGATTAAAAAAGCTGTAAATCTTATTATAGACTCTAATCAATCATTTTTAGATATTGCTTTTAACTGCGGTTTTTCTGATCAAAGTCATTTCATAAGAACTTTCAGAGCCTATATGGGAGTGACCCCAAATCAATATAAAACAAAAATTATGTAATGTTAATTTCATTCTATCACAAGTTTATATTATAGCCTAGATTCGAATATTGTAAACTCTTATAAAAATATTAATGAAATATCTATTTATAATTACCGCTCTTATTTTTACTTACCAATCAAATGCTCAACTTAAATTCTCGGAGGCCAGGCAATTACAAAGTGCTTTATTAGAGTCGATGGATAGTCTGGTTACTTCTGGAAAGTACGAACGAATCACTAGTATTCTAATTGCTAAAAATGGCAATGTACTTTTTGAGAAATACTATAATGGAAAAAATATTGAGTCTAAACATAATACGCGTTCAGCTACTAAAACTATTGCAACTTTACTAACGGGGATTTCGATTGATAAAGGTTTAGTAAAGTCTGAAAATGATAAAATATTTAATTACCTACAACATAAAATACCTGTAAATAACACCGACAGTAGAAAACAAAATATTACCATTGAAGATTTACTTACAATGAGTTCTATTTTAGAATGTAATGATGGTAATAGGTTCTCTAGAGGTAATGAAGAACGTATGTACATTGTAGAAGATTGGACCAAATTTTTTTTAGACCTACCTATTCGCTCTTATCCATGGGAACCAAAACCAGAAAAACAAAAGTATGGACGTGCATTTAGTTATTGTTCTGCTGGAGTTGCTACTATGGCAGAAATTTTACAATCTGCCATTGATGCGCCATTAGATGATTTTGCTAAACAACATCTATTTGAACCCCTTGAAATTGAAGATTATACTTTGAATTATACGCCTCACAATATATTAAACACAGCTGGAGGAAGCGAGTATAAGAGTCGAGATTTTTTAAAATTAATTCAATTGCTATTAAATAAAGGCCAATGGAATGGGGAGCAAATTATTTCATCATCTTGGATTGAAAAAGCAACAACTCCTAAAGTAAAGGTTTATGATGATACAGATTATGGTTATTTACTTTGGTTAAAGGAATTTGGAAACGATAAAAAGTATAAATCTTATTATATGTCTGGAAATGGCGGAAATAAGGTTTTAGCAACACCTGATTTGGATTTGACAGTAGTTATTACCTCAACTAACTATGGTAATAGAAATGCTCATAATTATTCAGATGAAATTATGAATTCATACATAATTCCTGCTATTGAAAAAATTAAGAATTAAAACTGCCCACAACAACCAATATAATTCAATGCGTCTGAAATTCTTTTCAGAATTTCCTTGCTGCTAAACAACGGGTTTCTGTTTCTTTATTAACCTAGTGCTTTACCCGAAGTAACCATTCACGGGGACGATTAAAAAGTAAGGTGTTAAAATATCTAAAATGACAACCGAAGTCATTAAGGTTATTGATTGTTAGAGTATGATATACCTATATTTATATAACTGATAGTTTACAGGAGTATCTTTTTTCTCTTTAACCACTTTTTCCATTAGTATTTAAAAAAATAGACTTTTTGAAAACTTCTTTTGCTTTAAGGTTGACGTCTAGTTGTAGCTTTCCTTAATATTTATAATCGTCCGTTGAATTTGTAAAAAATTATAAAAACATAGCATGTACTTCTATGGAAGCCTGAATTTACTCTGGAGTTTGACTTTTGTTACATCATGAATATGTCTTGTATTCTCTAATTGATATTACTTTGTGTTGAAACTTTGAGGTTATTACTTCAAATATAAAAGAATCCTTACTTGTTCATCCAGTTTTTAAAATCATTAGTTTTTGATCTACTGACGACGAAATCTTGGTTTCTAGGGCAAGTAATAGAAAGTTTTACTCTATGATTAAAGTACGGGTCAATTTTTTGAATGGAAGTTTTGGAAACAATTTGAGCCCTATTGATTTTGAAGAATTGATTTTGATCTAGAGACTGGAACAATTCGTCCAAAGTTTCATCAATAATAAAACGTTTAGTGTTTGTAACTCCAAAAGTTATGCTATCCTCAGAATAACAGTACAGCAAATCTGAAATTTTTATTTGCACCAAACCGTTTCCTTCTTTTATTAATAATCCCTCTCTTTTAGGTGCCAACTGTAAATCACCCAATAACTGTTTTACTATAGAAGTATCAAATGAAAGGGGTTTGTTTGACTTTAAGAATTTATCGAGTGCCTTATCCAAATCATCTTTTTGAATTGGTTTTAACAAATAATCAATGCTATTGACCTTAAAGGCTTGAATGGCATATTGATCAAAAGCTGTAGTAAAAATAATCGGTGCTACTACATCTATTTTTTGAAAAACTTCAAAACTCAATCCATCAGCCAGTTGGATATCCATAAATACCAAATCGGGGTTACTATTTTTTTGAAACCAGAGAACAGTTTCTTCTACGGTATCGATGATATCTAACAATTCAAAATTGAAACTGCAACTATTTAACATTAGCTGTAATTGGTTTGCAGCTCTGTTTTCATCTTCGATAATTAAAATTTTCATAATTATTCTTTTATTGTTGTCTTTGTTAATAGCGGCAAAGAGACAGAAAATACTTCCTCATTACTTACTATTTTAACAGGTTTGTTAGATATTAAAGAATACCGCTTTTTTATATTCTGCAATCCAACTTTTGTTGAAGGTAGTTGTGTTGATTTTTTTTGAATCTGATTATGAACTATGATATAATCCTCTTCGATGTATATAGTGACCTCCAAAGGTTTCGACTTTGATACAACATTGTGTTTGATTGCGTTTTCTAATAATAATTGCAAACTCATAGGAACAATCATATCATTTTCAATAGCTTCAGGGATATTCCAGTTTAATTTAAGATTATCTCCAAAGCGCTCAGATTGTATATGTATGTATGCATGTGCAAATTTCAGTTCATTCCTAAGTTCAATTAGATTCAAACTTCCTGATTCTAGGAGAAAACGATATATATCTGCTAGCTTGTCTACAAATTTCTTTGCGTCCTCTTTTGGGTTTTGATCTATAATATCACGTAAAGTATTAAGAGTATTAAAGAAAAAGTGCGGTTGGGCTTGATTTCGAAGTGCATCTAGTTGTGCCTGCACAATGGCTTGTTTTGATTGTTCTTCCTCTCTTATGGATTTTTTGAGTTTTACAAAAAAGTAAATGGCCTCATAAATAGCCATAATCATAATTGTAAGTATAATGGTAATTATTAATGACCGGGTTCTTTCCTGAAAAACATAGTTAACGTTTTCTGAGAGATAAGAAAATAATTGGACGCCGATAAAATCCACAACAACTATTGTAATACTAATAGTCAGAAAAAGAAGTACAATACGTTTTACACTATCTTTTATTCTAGGGTAGTTTTTTCTCAATTGAATTATAACGGCTCTATTAATAAACCAGTTACAAGAAGAGAAAAACAAGCCTGCCACAAAAGTTATAATTGTTTCAATCGTAGTAAGCTTTGAAAAATCATTAAGAATATAGGAGGCGGTAAAACTTAAAATAAGTATACCTATTACCGAAAACCAAAAATCATTGAATCCTAGATATTTTAAACGTTTCTTTTTATCTATTACCATTCTATTGGGAATTTTTTCAACAAGATTTTTTAGTATTTTGTTTGCGTTATTATAATTCTTAATCTCACAAGTTTTTAGATTTAATAATAATAAAATTTAAAGTCAGTATAAATATTAAACCTTTGAGTCGTTTATAAAATAACTTTAGGTTCAATCCTCGTATAGCTATGTTGAATTGTTAGAATTATATTTGTGTTTAATCCGTTATCACCAATATTTCAGATTGAACAGAGCTATATTTATAGTTTGTATTAACAAAATTTTCTGAGGTATTATAATGGTTAAAATCAAAGAACATTCGAATTTCAGGAATTTTTTTGTGTTCGTAAATGATAGGTTTTAATTTAACACCATTCAGTTTTATTTTAGTGAAATTTTATCCTGATGGAAAATTTATACCACTGACTTAACTGAGATAATAAACCACTATTTATTATATATAGTTTGTAAATGTCTTTATGATTTTTCATTACGTTTCAAACAAGTGACTCTTTTTCAAACTATTTGGATTTTGTTTATAAGAAGTATGGTTGCAAAATAAATGAATAAATAGGCTATTTAACTTAGTTATTAAGTTTAAGCTAATCCAAAGTAGAAACTAAGTAGACCTAGTGTATTAAAAAATCCATGAACCATAATCATAAACCACAAATCGTAGTCGCGCTTGTAGAATATTATGGAAAATAGAGCTCCTGTGGATGCGGCAACTAGTTGTCCTGTAATTCCTTGTTGCATGTGCATATATCCGAAAAAGCCACAAAATATTAGAATATAAGCGGCAAGACTGATTTTGCTGTCTCCAAAGAATTTGACGAACTGTCGCTGGAAATAACCACGGAAAATAATTTCTTCTCCAAACCCTGCGGTGGCCCATAATATCAATAACCAAATCATTGCCGTTGGTAAATCTCCTCTGACTTGGGCCATGCTTGAATAATCTGGAGCAACTCCTGTGATTTTTGTAACTGCCGGAACCAAAGCAAAAACGTAAAAGGCAAAAAGTCCAAATGCCACTAGTGGTGCGACTAAAAGGAGATTTTTTGCATTGAATTTTGCACGTTGAAACCCAAGTGCCGAAAATGGTTTTCCTTTATATTCTATATAATTAGCTATAATGATGATTATGGAGATAATTATATTTTCAAATACTGTTCTAGTGATTGGCCCAAAGTACATGAAACAAATAATGGCTAGGGTCACTAACGGTATTATTATTTGTTTAAGAGTTAATTTATTCATCTTTCTGTTTTTTAAATTTATATGGGTGCAATATCAATCTAATCTACCTTCCAATAGAGCTATTTATGCTAGACCATCGTTAAGGCTAGTTGAATTGTAAAATTTAGAATATGGGGAAATTTATTCCAGCTATTTTAATTTCAGTAAAGCTGTCTCTAAATAATATTGTCAGTGCCTTATAATGTGAAATCTTGTGGATTTTAAAGAAAGAACTAAAATTCTGTATTCATAGAACTCAACAAGGTCTCGAGTATGGCTTTCATTTCAGATGTGCTCTACTTATTGCAAATCACTTAAGTTCTCTTTCTTTCCCAGAAGCGAAATTGTTGTATAGTAATATTCTGTTTTTTTATAAGTTCTAAATGATTTCCCATTTTGAAATCCATTTTTAATACTCTGATTCATTTCTTCCGGTAGTACTGGTGCATACTATGATATACTGAATTATTTATAATATAATGAAAAGATTCACAGTTTAAATGTAATTGCTATTAGTTCTATACTGGCGAGATAAACTTTGTATTTAAACGAAGTTTTGCTGGAGCATTATATCTTACGATATTTTTGGGTGAATAGAATCTACTAAAAACATAGCCTAAACTTCTGTTGGAAATAATTTTGTTGATATCAATATTTGAGACTCTTGGGCTGAATGGCCTATCATAATGTAGGGAACAGCTACATTTTTTTAGTAGTGAATGTAATGGTCTCGCCACTGTTTCAGGGTCTCTAAGAGAACTAATGTCATCACTAAGATACGTTTATCACCCCTAACAAGCCTAATACTAGTTTTTAAGCCATAAATTTTCATTGTCAATTCAACACCTTCTTATCTTACCTATTTAAGAATGTATAATGCTATTGTTTTATATGAATAATTCTATAGTTAATTTTTTATTACTGGGTGAACGCGTTCTTATTTTGTGAACATTTGATACCAATAATTTGATAAACTAAATATTGATTATCCTTTTATGATATTAAAAAGGTATCTTTAAGTAATTAGAAAGTAAGTCATCTGACTATAAGTTCATTTAAAATACCGTCAACAAATCGGTCAACAGTTAAGTTTTTGAATTCGTAACTAATTGATATATAATTAAGTATGTGGTGAGGTTGTAATCCTGCCACCCCGAC
>CAZUIE010000168.1:0-7787 GCA_964620945.1 uncultured Maribacter sp. | reverse complement strand
ATAATTTTGCCTTCAGTATTAAGTGTCCATAGATGTGCAGCTTGTGCATTATAACTCTTTCCTGTTTCTTTTACTTTGGCATCATAACGTAAGGTCGCTAAAACCATGTTGTTACTCATGTTGTGCACCTTAATGTCTTGTAATCCAAAATGATCATGGTTGGCACCTAGACGTGCAAAAACACCAGTTAAGATAGCGTCTGGACCCACATAGGGATTGCCATCGGCCAGAGAATTACTTTCCGCTTCGTTCCATTCTATCTTCGGATCCATGGAGCCTAGCACTGTTGGCATATCGCCTGTTGCAAATGCATTATACAGATTATTGATTACTTCGATGTTCTGATTATTTGTCATATCTAATTGTTTTAGGTTGTTTGATTCGTGTTGTTTATTTGGTTTTTCTTTACCTCCGGCCATCAATAGCCAATTGCCGCACCATCCGGACTTGAGGAATCGGAAGCTCCGATCATGATGTTATTTTCAGCATCTATTTGTATGCCCATCAATACCCCCATGTTATTTGTCGGCACCAGGGTATGGTTCATTGCTTCAAGTGCCATTCGTGTATCTGGAGATAGCAGCCCTTTTTCATATCTAATTTCATCCGGTAACCATTGGTGATGAATTTTCATCGCCTCGATGGCTTTGTCTACGGGCATATCGTATGCCAATACGTTTAGCACGGTTTGGAATACCGTATTGATGATGGTTCTCCCGCCCGGACTCCCTATTATGAGATACGGGGTACCGTCTTTAGCGACAATGGTTGGTGTCATGCTAGAGAGCATTCTTTTTTCAGGTTGAATAAGGTTTGGATTTGTGCCAATTTGACTGGAATTGGTTGTTATACCAGGTTGCGGGTTAAAGTCTCCCATTTCATTATTGAAGATGAAACCTAATTTGTCTGAACCGATCCCCGAACCGTAACTATGCTCTAAGGTATAGGTGAGGGAAACTGCGTTGCCATTTTTATCCATAACGGAAAAGTGCGTGGTGTTCTCACCATCATACAGTTGTCCAAATGCAGTGGAATCACTAATGGAAGCTTGCGTCATATCAATATTCTCAAATCGGGTTTTGGCAAAGGCTTTGGATGTTAGTTTATCCAATGGCATATCCGGATTAAAATCCGGATCTCCCAGATGTTCCGCTCTATCGGCGAAGGCTCTTCGCATGACCTCCGCTACGAGATGAACATAGGCCGTAGAGTTGAATTCGATGGCTTCCAAATCTGCCAACTCCATTAGGTTCATCATTTCTACTAACGCGACTCCTCCTGAGCTTGGTGGTGGCATGGAGTAAATATCATAGTCCTTAAAAGTTCCTTTAATTGGTTTCCGTTCTATTGCAGTATAACGGGCGAGGTCTTTCATGGAGATGATACCACCATTCTTTTTCATAAAACGGGCTATTTCTTTCGCGACTTTTCCCGTGTAGAATCCATCTTTTCCATGGTCCCGAATTTCACTAAGGGTGGTAGCAAGTGGGGGTTGTTTCCATGATTCACCAAATTGTGTACGTTCTCCATTATCATTTTTAAAATAATCCTGTAAAAATGGAATAGGGGAGTTGGCTTCAAAAAAACTAGCCGATCTATAAAGTGCCCAAGTAAGTGGAAAGCCATTAGTAGCCAAGTCAATTGAAGGCTGTACTAACTCCGACCACGGTAAACTTCCATATTTTTCATGTGCCATGTACAGACCTGCTACCGTACCGGGCACCCCAACAGATTTGGCTCCAATATGGTTGCCGGTCGATTCCCTTCCATACAGGTTCTTTCCTTTTGTTACGTTGCCAGTATCATCAAGAAACATGGTGGGCGATGCCTTTAGCGGTGCTTTTTCCCTAAAGTCGATAGTGGTAGCTACTCCAGCAGAATCCATGAATACCAGAAACCCTCCTCCACCAATATTTCCAGCACTGGGATGGGTTACGGCCAGTGTGAATGCCGTTGCAATGGACGCGTCAATAGCGTTACCGCCTTTTTTTAGAATATCAATACCAACTTGAGAGGCTATTTTACTGCTTGAAGCCACCATGCCATTTCTACCATAAACCTGAGCATAACTGTGATGGGTATTTAGTAATATGGTAAAGAGGATAACGGTACATAGGGTGATATGTTTTCTCATGATTCGTTGTAATTTTTAAAAGCCTGTGGTTTAATTTGGTTTATGTACCTCTAATTCAATCTCTATCATAAATTCGGGTATCGCCAATTCGTTTACGCCAAGCCATGAGCCTGTAGGGAAATGGTTTTTATAGATTTCGGCTCTGTAGCCAGCGAATTGTAAAAATTTTGCCATATCGGTGGTAAATACATTTTCCACTACCACATCGTCAAAGGTGCAGCCGTAATGTTTTAATATTTTGTCTAAGTCTGCGTAGCAATTTTTCAACTGTTGTTCAAAATCACCAATTGCTGTTGGGTTGCCTTCATCGTCCATACTCACGGCCCCGGACACTTTAATGGAATTTCCAATTTTTACGGCGTGCGAATAGCCAAAAGCCTTTTCTACTTCTGGGCGCAGTAGAAAATAATCTGGCGTTTCGTCCACCTCAGAATCAACAGCTACAGGGTTTTCTATTACGTTATCCGTTTTAGGAGCTTCATTGCAACTCATGATCAAAAGGGCAGTTGTTAAAAAAATTCCTAGTACTATAATTTTGCTTGTTTTCATGTGTTATTTGGTTTTCGAAGTAGATGCTTACAATGCATATAATTTTATTTTTTCAAGACACGTTCAATTTGAAGAATATCGCCATCAATCGATGTAGGAATTTCCAATCCTAACAGTTTACACAGTAATGGATAGATGTGAATATTCTTTATAGAAGGTATTTCATAGTCTTTTTTGAATGCTGGACCATTTGCATAAAATATGCCATGCATTTCTTTGTATTTGCTATCATAGCCATGAATGCCTATGGTTGCTACATTGTTTTCTAGGAGAGAAGCTTTACTTTTTTGATTCAAAAAATAATAACCAAAATCCGGAATCAACTGTATGGCTCCCCAATTTTTATTTTCAGGATTGTATTCAAAACCTGGGGTATTGGCAGTTTCATACACCTTAAAATTAGTTTCTTGTTGTTTTAAATAGTCAAGTACTGTCTTAGTTTTAATGTTTTGTTTCGGGTGAATATTTACAATTGAACCATTGTCTATAGTTAAAAATAGTTCATCATTTTTTATCGATTCTATTGGGATGAGCTTGTCCGTAGACTGATTTATCATTCCGTGATCAGAGACGATGATGATATTTACCGGAAGTCCCGTTTCGGATACTCCTGTAAACAAATTACCTAACGTCGTATCTAATTCAAATAGTGCAGTTTTTAGTCTTTCTTGGTTATCGGTTCCATAACGGTGTCCGGCCTGATCTAAATCACCAAAATATAGGGTAATCAATTGTGGCCTGAGTTTCTCCTCTAAGTTCAACCACTTTATGGCTTGGTCTACACGTACCTTATTTTTAATAGTATTGTCAAATTTATAATAGTAGGTTGGTCTTATTCCTTGAATAGCCGCCTCTGTACCAACAAAGAAATAACTTGCGGTGACCATATCTGCATTATTCGCGGCTACCCATATTGGTAAACCACCATAAAAACTGCCATCTTCTGCCATTCCAGGTGTCCTTTTGTTAAAAATGGTGTCCTTTTTGTAATCATAGAATACATTCCCTAAAATGCCATGTTTGTCTGGATAAAGGCCAGTTGCTAGGGTATAATGGTTTGGAAAGGTTTTAGTAGGAAATGAAGGGATTAAAGAGGTTGCTTTGACACCATTTTTAATGAATGAGCTCAAATTAGGGGGATTATATTTTTCAACATAGTCCCAGCGAAAACCATCAAGCGAGATTAGGATTAAATATGGTTTATTTTCGGTGGTTTTTGAATTCGTTGTCGCAGCAAAAGCAGTTGGACCAATTATTTTTTTATTACAGGATATACATGATAGGAGTATCATAGTAAGAGCCGATAGAACAGCAAGTACTTTCTGTTGTTTCATGTTAGGGTTTTTGCTGATGGTATATGCTCATTACTTTCTTGGTCGCTCTATGACACCTTTTTTATCCAACTACTACAATCGAACTTTACTGGTTGCTCGGTATTAATAAATGATATTATCCAAGATGCGATCCAAATTTCGCTCGAGCATATCGTATTTCTGATCTGCAAAATAAATGGCATCCATCTCCTTTCGAAGGGCAATAAGCTCCATATGGCTATATCTAAAGCGCTGTACGGTTCTGTTTATTTTCTCCAAGCGTACCTCTTCGCTATCTAAAGAAAATTCATCATAAATTTTGCTAAATGTTGTAGCATCAGTTTTGTTCTTAATAAGATTTAGTTCTTCTACCCCTTCTTTATGATCTGCATTTGCACAAAGTAACAGGATGTAGGTGTGCAGTTCCTTTTTGTTCCAATTGGTTTTTTCAGTTTCCATATATTCTGTTTTTAGTTTTAGTGTAATAGGTTTAGATAAGCACAATAAACGTGTAATAGACCACCACAAACAATAGGGTGACTAGCCCCAGGGCTAAAAATCGTAGTGATAGGTTCACATATTTGAATTTCTGAGAGGCAATTTTAGAGATGATGAATATCTGTTGTCCTAACTGATCGAACAATTCTTCTTCTTTTAAACTGATGCCGTAGAATGTTTTAGAAAACTCCTTGATGGTTCCAAATTTTGAAATAACATCTCCAAAAAAGAAAATATTCTTATCGTATTTTCCTTCTATTCGCGGCATAAAACAACGAATACTAAAATAGATGGATATTACAATACATATAAACCAAATACCCAAAAGTACATATAGGAATATATGGGTAGCACCAGCGAGGAGGACCGTTTCAACTTGTGGAAAAATGAAATTCAAAAGAATACCAAAAAAGGAAAGAATAAGTCCGGCTTTTACCTCGGACGCCCGTATGAGTCCAAGTACATAATTGATGCTGCCCCAATAGTGATCCACCAATTCTTCCGAATGGCCTTTGGATTCTAATTCTTGAATTAACGCTTTTTCAAGGTTTGTCAACCGTCTATTATCTATTTCTTCCATGGTTATTGGTTTCTATTTTATCAGTTAGATTTAAGAGGGTAGTCGGTGGTAAAAATATTTGGCAATGCCTGTCGGTTTTTAAAATTATACGGTTTACTATTAATTTTTTCCAGTAACTGTAATACCTTATATTTTTCTAACTTCCTGTCATTATAAAAGTCATTCCACCACCGAGTATACATTCACTGGCTTTGTTTTGTTTTTCATCTTTATGCTCCCTATAGCCTCGCATTTAAAGGCTTCTTTTACCTTGTCATAACAAGATTCAGATATTATAATTTGGTTTTCTTCTGCGGCGTCCTGTAATCTTGCCGCCGTGTTTACGGTATCTCCAATAACGGTATAGTCTAATCGCCGTAGGGTTGCCGAGCCAATATTGCCTGAAATCATCTCACCACTTTTGATACCTATGGATACCTTAGGTTTAAAATTATCCTCGCCAGCAACTTCTGGCAAATTATTTACTTGGTTACGTATAGCCAAGGCGGCATCAATGGCGCGATCAAGGTGGTATTCTCCCCTAAAAACGGCCATAACGGCGTCGCCGATAAATTTATCTATAATTCCATCCTGCTCCATGATTTCTTTTACCATGGCATCAAAGTACGTATTCAACATGCCTACTACCAGATCTGGTGCAGTAGTTTCGCTGATTTTGGTAAAGCCGCACACATCCACGAACATGACCGTACCTTCTATACTTTCATTGGCCATAATCTTGGATTCGTATTCCTTACCGCCCATAAAATTGAGGACGTTCTCATCTACGTACATTTTCAGGATATTATTTTCTTTAATGGCCTTGAGCGTATTTCTGAGTTCGCTGGCATATTTTAAGGTTTTTTCCATGGTGATGGTCAAATCCTCAAAATTAATTGGTTTGGTAATAAAATCGAACGCTCCACGGTTCATGGCTACCCGTATATTATCCATATCACCGTAAGCGGAAACAATGACCGACTTAATCAGGGGTTTCGACTCATGAAGCTTGGATAATAGGGTAAGACCGTCCATCTCGGGCATGTTAATATCGCTGAGTACAATATCCACCCCGGGGTTTGCGTCTAGCTTGTCTAGGGCATCCTGTCCGTTTATTGCAAATAGAAATTCGTATTCGTTTTGTCGAATCTGTTTTCTAAACTTTTGTTTAATGAGCACTTCCAAATCTGTCTCATCATCGACTACCATTATCTTTGCCATTATACCATATCTTTAAGTTTTGTTTTTAATTCACTAAAGTCAAGTGGTTTTGTAAGAAAATCGTCTGCCCCAAGTTTTTTTGAAGTATTTCGGTTTTCTTCATCTCCATAGGCGGTTACCATCATGACTACCGGTGGGGGAGCGAGGTAGTTTTCTTTTATGGTCTTTAAAAGCTCAAGCCCGCTCATTCCTGGCATATTAATGTCAGATAATATGAGTACCGCTTCTTGCTCCATAGCATCCATTTTTTCTAAGGCCTCTTCTCCAGAAAAGGCAAATACAAAATTGAGCTCCCCTTTTCTGATTTCTTTTCTAAAGCGCTGTTGAAATAGCACCTTTACATCTTGTTCATCATCTACGACTAATATTTTCATATGTTTTTTGGTTGTTTGATTTTTAATTTTAGTTATACTCCGGGCAGCGTTATGGTAAAGGTGGTTCCTTCTCCTTTCGTAGTGTCCAACACTAGTGTACCACCATGGGTTTTAATAATGTCATAACTTAAGGATAGCCCCAAGCCAGTACCTTGTCCCGAGGGTTTTGTGGTAAAGAAAGGTTGAAATATTTTATCCCTTACTTTATCCGGCACACCATTGCCATTATCACGAATCGTCACACGAACCGTATCACCCTCTCGTTTTGTCGCGACCCAAACTGTTGGTTTAAAGCTATTGTTTTCTTTTCCTTTTTGCTGTTCATTTTTTTCTATTACGGCATGAAAAGCATTGGTGATAAGGTTTAAAATAACCCTACCGACATCTTGTGCCACAATATTAATTTTACCTATTGACTCGTCAAAGTCGGTATTTAAAGTGGCGTTGAACGATTTGTCCTTAGCGCGTAATCCATGATAGGCCAATCGTAAATATTCATCGGCAATGGCATTGATATTACTAGGTTCTTTTTCATTGTTGCTGCTACGACTATGTTGCAGCATTCCTTTTACAATAGCATCGGCTCTCCTGCCATGGTGGTTAATTTTCTGTTGGTTGTCTTTTATGTCTTTTGAAAGGGCCAAGACTTCTTCATAATCACCTTTTTTGAGCTCTTCTTCCATTTCATCAATAAGCTCGGTATTCACTTCTGAAAAATTATTAACGAAATTCAAAGGGTTTTGAATCTCGTGGGCAATACCCGCGGTCAGTTCCCCAAGAGATGCCATTTTTTCGGACTGAATGAGCTGCGATTGGGTTGCTTTAAGCTCATCAATTTTAGTTTTTAGCTGTGATGTGCGATGCGTTACCCGTTCTTCCAATACTCGATTTTCTTTTTTCAGCCAGCGTGAGCGATAGGAAACAAAAGACCAAACGGCACCCCCAAAAGTTATAGCAAAAAGGAGATAGGCCCACCAAGTTTGCCACCAAGGGGGACTTATTTTAAATGCAAGGGTTGCCGGTGTTGACCATTTGTTGTTGAAACCTCTTGCAGCCACTTTAAACGTATAATCTCCGGGCTTTAGATTATAATAATTTTTTGTTTTGGTGTCCTTAGCAGCATAGGTCCAATCTTCATC
>CAZUIE010000167.1:0-7800 GCA_964620945.1 uncultured Maribacter sp. | reverse complement strand
ACCAAGGACCCTCTGATTAACAGTCAGATGCTCTAACCAACTGAGCTAAGGAGGAAAATAACCCGCTTTAATCACTCAAAGCGGCTGCAAATATAATCGTTTTTTCAAATACGCCAAACAATTAAAAGCCATTTTCTATTTAAATAACCATTTATAAAGATCATTGCCATTAGCGAACAACAATAGCGCTATCAATAAAAAGAAACCTATCATTTGTGCGTTCTCCAAAAACTTGTCGCTTGGCTTTCTTCCCGTAATCATTTCGTACAGTAAAAAGGTCACATGGCCCCCATCCAAAGCCGGTATGGGAAGAATATTCATGAAGGCCAGAATAATGGAAATAAACGCCGTAGCGCTCCAAAAGCCGGGCCAGTTCCAGGTATCCGGGAACAAACCGCCAATAGCCGCAAAGCCACCTACCCCCTTGTATGCGCCAGTAGAAGGATTGAATATCTTCTTCATCTGCCCTACATAATTGGAAAGCGTAGAAACACCTTTGTCAATACCTGCTGGAATTGACTCTAAAAAGGAATATTTTACTTTTTCAATTTTGAGAAGTCCCTTTTCCTGCATAGCATCAAAACTTAATACGCCCGGACGAACTCCGATCGTTGCCGTGTCGCTAATCATTACGGGAATCTGCATACGGGTATCGCCATCGCGCACAATGGTTAAATCTACTTTTTGAGATTTGTAATTTTCAAGAATTGACTTGGCTTCATCAAAATACGAAATGCTCGTACCGCCGATGGCCACGACTTCATCTTCGGGCAATAGTCCCGCATCCTTGTTTTCCGAGTCGGGTGAAACCTCTCCAATCACAAAGGGAAATCTGTACGAAATAAACCGCATTCTATCCTCATCCTCTATAAGCGTTGCAATAAAATCTACCGGTATTTCTTGTTCAAACGTGCGGCCATCCCGTTGAACGGTCATGGTGTTACCCGTTACCAGTTCGGGAAGGATATCCCCAAATTTCTTTATCTTTTCACCATCTACCGCTAAAATTAAATCCCCGGTCTGTACGCCTAATTTATCCCCAATGGTTTTCTCCGTTACCCAAAAACCATCCTTTAAACTATCTGCGGTCATATACTGGTCACCGTAGGCCCATGCCATCCCAATATAAATAATGACTGCGAGAATAAAGTTTACGGTTACCCCGCCCAACATAATAATCAACCGTTGCCAAGCAGGCTTGCTTCGAAACTCCCATTCCTTAGGTTCCTCTTTCATGGCTTCGGTATCCATGCTTTCATCTATCATTCCGGATATTTTCACATAACCCCCCAAAGGAAGCCAGCCAATCCCGTATTCGGTCCCGCCTATTTTCTTTTTAAAAAGCGCAAATTTTACATCAAAAAAAAGGTAGAATTTCTCAACCCTTGTTTTAAATAGCTTTGCCGGTATAAAGTGACCTAGCTCGTGCAGCACAATAAGTAGGGAAAGGCTTAAAAAGAATTGTATGATTTTTATTAAAATGGGATCCATTCGATTGTAGTCAAAATTAAAAACGAACAAAAGTACATTTTTACGACCGCTTAAAAAAAGAAACGGATAACCGTTCTATTATTTTAAGAATAATTTGGCAGCCTTTACTCCTATCTAGCTTGAAAGAATACTCTACCTGCCGTACCTTTACCACAAAAAAGATGCGCTCCTTTTTAAGTCAGTTTAAATTCTTGGGGTTGGTACTTTTGGGTATTTCGGCAGTTATTGTTTATTTGTTTTACAATGCACTACAACCTAAAAAGATATTAAAAGTATATTCCCCCGCTATGGTGAACGAAGAGCTCGTGGCAGAAGAGATACAGCATGTTCGCAAATACCACACGATAGCCGATTTTTCCTTGACCAACCAAAACGGGGAAACCATTACCCAAGACGACTACAAGGACAAAATTTATATTGCCGACTTCTTTTTTACCACCTGCCCTACCATTTGTCCTATCATGACCAAAAACATGGCAAGCGTGCAAGAAAAAATTATGGACGATCCGGAGGTTATGCTACTCTCCCATTCGGTTACCCCTCAAATAGATTCCGTTGCCCAACTAAAAAAGTATGCTCTTGAAAAAGGTGTTGTAGATGCAAAATGGAACTTGGTTACCGGTGACAAAAAAGACATTTATGAACTCGCTAGAAAATCCTATTTAGCGGTGAAAACAGATGGCAACGGCGGACCTTTTGATATGATCCATACCGAGAACTTTATACTGGTAGACAAGGAAAAACGCATCAGGGGATTTTATGATGGCACTAAGGAAGCGGACATTCAAAAACTATTGGAAGACCTAGCCATCTTAAAACAAAGCTATATAGATTGATTCCGAAGCACAACCGGTTACCGCTTTAAACCATCATAAAAACGATACCTAAGAGACCCCAAGCGAGGCCATATTTTTTTCGGTATTTCCCTATTCACTTTAAAAAATTAACCTTATTTTTGTTCTTACTTAAAATCAATCTAAATAAAAATTGGAGTTTACCGTAGCACATCTTAGACGCGGACAGCGGGGTATTATAAAAGAATTTTCCGGAGATTTTATTCCCATAAAACTACTAGAACTGGGTTGTTTGCCAGGCAATGAGGTTGAATTGGTACAAGTAGCTCCCCTTAACGACCCTATCTATATAAATGTAAATGGCTCACATATCGCTATACGACGCGAAATGGCTTTTAAAATAGCATTGCAACTTATTGATGAAAACTTGGCCGTATGAGCAAACAAATCAATGTAGCGCTCATTGGCAATCCCAATACAGGAAAAACATCGGTCTTTAACCAACTTACGGGACTCAACCAAAAAGTAGGGAACTACCCGGGAATAACGGTAGAGAAAAAAGAGGGTATTTGTAAGCTTCCAAGAGGTGTAAAAGCGCACATTCTGGATTTGCCTGGTACTTATAGCCTCAACACCACGTCTTTGGACGAAAGTGTTGCCGTAGAATTACTGCTCAACAAAAACGATAAGGACCACCCCGATGTTGCCCTGGTCATAACCGATGTAGAGAACCTAAAGCGGAACCTCCTCCTATTTACCCAAATAAAAGATTTACGGATACCCGCCATTTTGGTGATTAACATGGCCGATAGGATGTCTCGTAAAGGGATAAGCATAGACATTGCCCTCTTGGAAGAAAAGCTACAATCAAAAGTAGCCTTGATAAGTACCCGAAAAGGAACAGGTATAGATAAACTCAAGGAGTTGATCCTTGATTATAAAAGTCTATCCAAGAAACCAAATGTGGATATCAGTGTTATAGCATCGGATTATTTCCAGAACTTAAAAAATACATTTCCGAACGAGGATTTGTACAAGTTATGGTTGGTGATTACGCAGGACGTTAACTTCATGCCAGTTGAAAAGAAACTGATACAAGATACATCGGCATTTAGCACCAAATCAAAAGCAGAGCTAAAACGCCTGCAGCAAAAAGAGACCATCCTTCGGTATCAATTTATAAATGGGATATTAAAACAAACCTATAAAGTAGATATCAATGCAGCAAAAGGATTTAGGGCCAGTTTAGATAAAATTCTTACCCATAGGATTTTTGGTTATTTAATCTTTTTTGTTATTCTGCTCACCATATTCCAGGCGATTTATGGATGGAGCGAATATCCCATGGATATGATCGATGGATTTTTTGCATCTGCCACCGAATGGGTAAAAGACACACTTCCGGCAGGCGTGTTCACAAACTTGATTGCCGAGGGAATTCTTTCTGGTATTGGTGGTATCGTCATCTTTATACCTCAAATTGCTTTTTTGTTTCTATTCATTGCCCTGCTCGAAGAATCCGGATACATGAGCCGCGTTGTATTCCTTATGGATCGTGTAATGCGTCCTTTTGGCCTTAGCGGTAAAAGTGTAGTCCCACTTATTTCGGGTACAGCATGTGCTATTCCTGCCGTCATGGCAACACGGACCATAGAAAATTGGAAAGAGCGTCTCATAACCATTCTGGTAACTCCGTTTACCACCTGTGCGGCACGTCTTCCGGTATACCTCATTATCATTGCCCTGGTAATCCCGGAGGGGACATTTTTAGGATTGAGCTTTAAGGCATTAACGCTCATGCTACTTTACCTTATAGGCTTTGGTGCGGCTATAGTATCGGCGGTAATACTCAACAAAATACTGAACATAAAAAGCAGGTCTTTCTTTGTAGTGGAAATGCCCAGCTATAAGTTACCGCTCTTAAAAAACGTAGGGTATACCGTATTGGAAAAGACAAAAAGCTTTGTATTTGGTGCTGGTAAAATCATCCTTGCTATATCTATAGTCCTTTGGTTTTTGGGGTCCAACGGTTTTTCGGACGATTTTAAAAATGCAGATGCCATTGTAACGCAGCGTGTTGCCAAAGACGGATTAAGCGCTAATAGTAATACCTACATCCAAAATAAACTGGAAATCTATACCGAAGAGTTTCAAACAACTGTTTCAGGAGCAGACAACACCATGTATCCTAATGCACTAAACGATTCGCTTACCCTTAAAGAAGTTGAACTACGGGAGCGTGCGCTAAACCAAGAAATTGCAAGCCACAAACTAGAACATTCCTACATGGGCTACATGGGCAAAGCTATTGAACCCATTGTACGCCCATTAGGTTACGACTGGAAAATTGGAATTGCCGTGTTAACCTCATTTGCAGCTAGGGAAGTATTTGTAGGAACCTTGGCCACTATATACAGTGTAGGCAGCGACGAAGAGGAGACTATAAAATACAGAATGGCCGCTGAAATAAACCCTGTAACCCAAAAACCATTGTTCAATTTGGCATCCGGGATATCCCTTCTGTTGTTTTATGCCTTTGCCATGCAGTGTATGAGCACCTTAGCGGTGGTTAAACGGGAAACAAATTCTTGGAAATGGCCAGCAAGTCAACTAGTATTCATGAGCATTTTCGCCTATATCGTAGCCTTAATCGCATATCAATTATTAAAATAAATTTATGGAGCTACTACAACAGATTTTAGTTTACATTACGGTCTTCTTGGCCGCTGCCTATCTGGTGAATAAATTCCTTATTCCCAAATCAGTTTTTGGCACTAAAAAATCAAACTTCAAAAGTTGCGGACAGGACGATTGCGGCTGTCATTAAGTGTCATGCCACACTCCAATATCTTATTCCCTTTTTAAGTTGTAACAGTTTTGCCATAGGTTCGTCTTCTTGGTTTACGAAACAGAAACATACTTTCGTTAAATAAAGAATAAATACCTCCTAAAGAAATCTAAACACTGTTGCTTCTTTGGCGAGCTATTTGTTAGTTTGACAATAATTAAGGACCACCCATGCAAAGAAAAATTATTTTTTTTAGCCTAATCTCTTTTCTCTTATCAACCATACATACAGAAGCCCAGAGCCTAAGCTCTAGAATACTGGACAGCGTAACACAAAAACCTATCCCTTATGCCACCGTCCAAGTAAAGAACAACGGGGTAATCACCAACGAAGAAGGACAGTTTACCTTTCTATTGGATGAATCGATACAGGCTACGGACTCCTTGCTCATATCGAGTATTGGCTATAAATCTTTAGGAAAACCTATTCATGAATTTACCGAAAAGGTAATTTATCTGAGCCCTAAGGCTATTGAACTTAGAGAGGTTATTGTGTCCAATAAGAATTATACAGCCGATGAGATTATAGAATTGGTTGAAGATAATCTAGAGAAAAATTATAATGGTGACATCACAAAAAAAAGGGTATTTCACCGCAGATCTAGTTTTGACAGCTGGATAAAGAGTGATTTCACGGTCAAGAAATCTACCATTGCCATTTTAGACCAGCGGTTACTGGATAGCGTCATCGCCTCCGTCCCAAAATATAATCCCTATTATTCTGAAATACTTGGGGATTTATATGGAGGAACGGAAACCGAAACACAAAAATTAGACTTGTTTAAAGCATCCAAGCTTTATGATAAAAGTACAGAACTGGATGTTGAAAAAATAGAAGAACGATTTAACGATATCCTGAAGGAAAATATAAAAGACGGCTCCTATTTTAAAATAAAGTCGGGTCTTTTAAGCTTTAAAATAGATGCTGATGAAGTGAGTGAATTATTCGAAGAAGATATCGACTCTACCGATACCACAGCACTAAACAAAGAGCTCGAAGAACAAAGAAAAAACAAGGAAGAAGAAAAAAAGAACTACGTAAAATGGAAAAGAAACAGTTTAGCACGTATTTTCAAGGGCTTACCAACGTCAGAAGATACCGATTTAAACTTTATCTCCAAATCACGAAAATATAGGTTTTATCTTAAAGAGTTTACCTATCTGGGCGATGACGCGGTGTATGTAATCGACTTTGAATCCAAAGGTTCTGCTGACTACAAAGGAACCTTGTATATAAACAGCGATAATTTTGCCATTCTTCAGGTAAACTATGAAAATATAAAGTCGCTCCGTAAATTTAATTTATTAGGGGTGTCGGCAAACAACTATTTGGCAAAAGGCAAAATAATATACAGTAAGCAAACAGATGGCTTTTATGGACTTAAATACTATGAATCCGAATCGGCAAGCAGAGTAGGTATTAATCGTTCTTTAAAAATTATAGAAAAGAATAAAATCGTTAAGGGAAGAAACAAACAAAATGAGCTTTCCGGACGTATGGATTTTGCCTTTAATAATATGGTAAAAAATGAGGTAGTCGTTTTTGAATCCGAACCTATAAACCAAAACGTTTTTGAAGCCTTTGAAGAGAACAACGAAGTACTTCCTACTTACATGGCAAATTATGACCCAGCGTTTTGGAAAGGGTACAACATACTGGAGCCAAATACAGTGATTAAACAGTTTACATCCGAAGCAACTTCGGCAAAGTAATTATCTGTAACCAGCTAAAATCAGGTATGCCTTAAAACATATCTTTTTTTTTAGAAGGGAAGATATTAGAAATAGTTCTGAATAAAAGAATACAAGAGCATGGCCCAACCCGCTACCAGGAAAAGGCCGCCCATGGGCGTAATTGGTCCTAAAAATTTCCATTTCCTTCCTTTTGCACCACTAATACAAAGGCCATAAATACTAAAGGAAAATAAAAAGGTACCCAAAATAAAACAGTACACCATGTACTTTTCTAGCGTCGTACCTAAATTCATATTAAAACTGAGTATCAACAAAACCAAAGCATGGTACATTTGATATTTTACACCAGTCTCAAAACTGGCCAACTGCTCCGGCGACATTATTTTCTTTAAGGCATGTGCTCCGAAAGCCCCAAATATAATTGCTGTCATCCCAAAAAATGCACCAACAAATTGTGCTAATAATACCATCTTTCTTTTTTTCAAATATACACTATTGATACAAAATGTCTGTAGCAACAAATGTTCAATTATTGGGCATTTACGATAACGGATTGGAATGCTGCTAGGCTGACCTCATATCAGCCCTACATGATTAAGACTCCTTATTCAAAGGGAATGGTGATTTCGATATCCTTTGTGATGCGAAAAGCGCATTCACTAAATTTTGGGGGACCAAAGGTTTTCATTTTTGCATTGGAGAACGCCACAGGCTCTTTAGGAATACCTAAAATATTCGTATCAAGTTTTCCGTTACCGTTTTTGTCATGAAAAACGGCTACCGCATAGTTACCCTCGGGTATATCCTCAATAATGAGCGTCGTAACGCCCTTCACCGCTTTTGAGGAAACTGCCTTAAAAACTTTATCAAACTTTAAAAAAGATTTTTGATCGGTATAAAGGGCGGCACTTACCTTTCCCTCGGTAGATGTAACTCCTTTAATCTCCATCCGCAAGGTGTGTTGTGCGGCGCT
>CAZUIE010000166.1:1330-7836 GCA_964620945.1 uncultured Maribacter sp. | reverse complement strand
AAAAACATTACCGGAATCATCTACGGCATTTAAGCCAACCCCAAAAATCCAGGAGCTTATAACAATACTGTCCTTTGACGTTATTTGTAAATCGGCTTCGGTAGTTTGGGCACTTATAGTTGATCCCAAAAGCATCGAAGCAAGTAAAAAAGAAAGAAATGGAGCTTTCATAATATGTTGTTTTATTTCAGTAGGCTAAATTAATTTAATTAACTAGTGCCGTCAAAAATCACCTACATAATGTAGGATTATTCGTTAGATAGTTGAACACACCAATTTATCGGTCGTAGTACCTATTCAACAATCACTTTTTTATCACTTAAAGGGAGTTTGTAAACTAGAAAGGGACTGGTAACCGCTGAATTTTTTGCTTTTTTCTTAGGACTGATTTTACTTAAAACATAGGCCTCTGCAGTTTCTTTTTCCAGGCCTAAACCTAAACTGGCCATTGTTGTTTCGCCTTCACAAAAAATCAGTAGCATATCCTTTTGAAAATCAATTTCCGGGATGGGCAGCCCTGGCTTTCTTGTCCTATTAATTTTTGCAAAGAATGATTGTAAGGATTTTTGATTCTTAATTAAAAGTACTTCTTCCTTTACTGCACCGCTATAATCATCTTGAAGAATGAGTTCTATAACTGAAGCGTTCATTTCTTGTATTGGTATCCTGTTTAAGTTTTTACAAGAACTAACCGATAACAAGGGTAACCACAACAATGTTATCAGCAACTTAAGCATTTAAAAGTCTCCGTTTATAAGCCCTTTCGTATACATCCTCGTACAAAGGCAATACACTAAGGATATCAAATTTCTTGGATTCTCGTACAGCATTTAACTTAAACTGTTCCAGCGTTTTATCATCTCTTAGAATTTTAATAGCATTCTTGGACATATCTTCAATATCACCAATGTTGCTTAAAAAACCGGTAACCCCGTGCGTGTTAACTTCTGGAATACCACCGGCATCACTAGAAATCACGGGCACCTTATTCACCATTGCTTCTAGGGCCGCTAGACCAAAGCTTTCGGATTCGGAGGGCAATAAGAACAAGTCAGAAAAACAAAGTATTTTATCTATTTCATTACTGTTTCCCAGAAATATAACACGGTCAGCGATACCTAATGTTTCACATAACCGTTCCGCACCTTCCTTTTCTGGACCCTCTCCTACCATAATCAATTTGGAAGGAATTTCTTTTTGTATTTTGTGGAATATCCTTACGACATCCGGTATACGCTTTACTTTTCTAAAATTACTTATATGGGTAACAATGCGTTCGTCTTCCGTAGCCATATTCGAACGCTGGCAGTCGGTAAAGGTATTTTTATATTTATTAGTATCAATGAAATTTGGAATTACTTCTATCTCTCCTGTAATATCAAAAATATCCAAAGTACGCTCTCTAAGATTTTCGGAAACAGATGTAACCACATCCGATTGGTTAATACTAAATGTTACCGCAGGTTTGTAGAAGGGATGCTTCCCAACCAAGGTAATATCCGTGCCATGCAAGGTTGTTATCATTGGTACATAGATACCCTCTTCCTCTAGCATTTTTTTTGCCATGTACCCTGCATAGGCGTGTGGGATGGCATAATGTACATGGAGCAAATCTATTTTATGCAATTTAATGGTATCTACCAATTTACTGGAAAGCGCAAGTTCGTAAGGCTGATAATGAAACAGAGGGTACTCAGGTACGTGCACCTCATGAAAAAATATATTGTTGTTCAACAACTCTAACCGCACAGGTTGCCTATACGTTACGAAATGAACTTCATGTCCTCTATTCGCCAACGCAATTCCAAGTTCTGTGGCCACAACACCACTACCTCCAAAGGTGGGATAACAAACTATCGCTACTTTCATCAACGTAAAATTACGTTTTAATTTAGAATTGAATCGTAAATGGCCTGTTGAATCCTTGTTCTTAACCCGGATTTAACTAATAGTCTATTAGAGGCCGATGGGTAGGTTCTATTTGATAAAAACACATATACAATTTCTTCTTCGGGATCTGCCCAAGTATAGGTGCCCGTGAAGCCGCTATGACCAAAACTTTTTCTAGAAACGCAACCACAGGTAGGACCACTGTCTTGCAATTGAGGCTTATCAAAACCTACACCCCTTCTCACATTTTTATCACAGAAATAGCATCTGTTAAATTTTTCTACTGTCCGATAATTAAAAAACTCGGTGCCGCCATAGTAACCATTCTGTAGATACATCTGCATTATTTTTGCGATATCGTTGGCATTGCTAAAAAGCCCGGCATGGCCACCTACCCCACCTTGCATGGCGGCTCCCATGTCGTGCACATAGCCTTGTACGGTTTGGTACCGGTAATAGGTATCTTCCTCCGATGGCACAATCTGATTTTTGGTAAACCGACCCAATGGATTAAAACTTGTATAATTTGCTCCTATCCTTGCAAACAAAAAATCATTCGCAAGGATATCCAAGCGCTTGGTGTATGTATCTTCTACGTATTTTTTCATTACATAGTAGGGCACATCACTATAGCGATAGCGATTAGATTTAAGATCTTGGCGTCCAATACGGTCATAGATAGAATCCTTGTAGGAATCCGTGATGTACAAATTTTCAGCAACTTTGTTTGTAAAACCAGGGGTAGGTTTTGTTCTATATAAAATTTTTGAGGGTTTTCTATCCTTATCCAAGGTATTAATATAAAAAGGTATCCAGGCCGGCAATCTACCATAATGGGACAAGGCCTTTAAAACGGTTACATTCTTTATTTCTGTATCTGTGTAGCGCGGCTCCAGCTGCTCAAAGGTGTCGTTCAAGGCTATCTTGCCTTCTTCCTCCATCTTCATTACCAAGGGCAGCGTGGCCAATATCTTGGTCAACGACGCTAGGTCATAAATTGACTCATTCCTAATATTCTCTTTTGATTCGTAGGTAGGTTTGCCAAAACTTTTACTGTAGACCACCTTTCCTTTTCTTGAAATAAGCACCTGCGCGCCAGGGAACATAAGACTATCTAAACCATTTTGCACCAATCTATCTACTTCTGCCAGTTTGGTCGAACTCATTCCTACACCCTCCGGATGGGTATATCCCAACCTTTTCATAGATTTTAACTGTAAACCTGTTCCTATAGGAAACTCGGAATTAGTACTCACAGGAATTGTTCCTGAGGCCCCAATTGCTCCAAAAAGTATTTCTGCGGTCTTTCGTTGGGCAATAGCGCTATTTTGATACGACATGACGACGGCATCAATATTTTGGAAGGTAGCGACGTTGGAAAGTGCGTAAGGTTTAGCGAATACACAAAGTATGAGATTAGAAGTCCTTAGATTGGAAATTTCCTGAAGCCATGTAAGTTCGGTCTTTGAAAAGCTGTACGATTTCCATGGGCTTTCATTACTTTTATGATGACCTATGATTACTAAGTTATAATCGGACAACTTTTTCTTTAGGGTAGTTATATCACTACGATTTACTTGAGTTACACTTGCATATTTTTTAAGGGTTTGTATAAAATCATCATTTGGCGCGTCTCCAAACTTCACGTAGGCGATTTTTTTATTCTGTAAATTTTTAATTCCCAGAATATCGAACTTATTTTTTAAAACAGTTATCGCTTTCTCAATCGCTTCTTCATAGATTAGGTCATCTTCTATCGAATTTAAATCCTCAACTAAGTTCTCCTGCTTAATGGGGGTATACTCGTGAAGCCCAACCTTATATTTGGCCATTAATATCTTTTTTACCGAAGTCGCGAGTCGCCGTTCTGTAATTCTGCCTTTATTGTATGCGTTGATAAGTTTTTCCTTTGCCTGTTCCACATTATCTGGCATTAACAAGATATCATTTCCCGCAATAAAAGCAGCCAGTTCCACTTCGCCATTAACGCCATATTTGGTAGCCCCTTTCATGTTAAGGGCATCTGTGAACACTAAACCTTCAAAATTCATTCTCTCTTTTAATATACCGGATATAATCTGCTCGGATAACGAAGAGGGCAATCCTTTTTTGAGCTCTAGTGAAGGTACCTCTAAATGTGCGACCATTACACTGCTTAGTCCATTTTTAATGAGTTCTCTAAAAGGATATAGTTCTAAACTATCCAATCTTGCTTTTGAGAAATTGAGCAAGGGTAAATCGTGATGTGAGTCCACCGCGGTATCACCATGACCGGGAAAATGCTTTCCGCTAGATAGCACACCCGCATTTTCCATCCCTTTCATAAAGGCGATTCCCTTTTCGGCTACGTTCTCCCTATTTTCACCAAAAGAACGGTTTCCGATTATGGGATTTTTTGGATTTGTATTGATATCGATATCCGGTGCAAAATTGATATGTACTCCCAGTCTTTTCGCATGCCTTCCTATTTGGTGCCCCACCTTTTCCACTATTTTATTATCGGAAATTGCTCCCAAGGTCATATTCCAAGGAAAGGCGTATGTTGAATCCAACCGCATGGAAAGCCCCCATTCTGCATCCATTGCTATGAGTAACGGTATCTTGGATGCCGATTGATATTCATTACATAGTTTGGCCTGTCTCACCGGTCCTCCTCTAGAAAATATTACACCGCCAATCTGATGAGCCCTTATCAAATTTTTTATTCTATCGGTTGCCTCTTTACTTTGCCTGGATTCAATACTTACCATGAACAACTGCCCCATTTTTTGTTCTAGGGACATAGCATTATACTGAAGCTCTATCCATTGACTTTGAGCAAGGCTATCCTTGGTTACCAGTGGGTTTTGACCACTGACCGAAGTTATAAGGGTTAAGAATAATAACAGAGTAAAAAACGAACGCATGAATTATAAATGTATGGAGATAACTTAAAACGGTGAAAAATATTGCATTTCGTCGATATAACCAAGTAAAATAAGGTATTTAAAGCTGTTTTAACTCGACAACCTCGCTTTAAATATACCAGCTTACGTTGTGCCTTTCAAGTTGTTTTTCTACTGGTATCAGACATCAACCTAAGTCGATTTACCTCATACAAAACGGGCGTGCCAACTTTCCGAGACGGGAACTTCCCAATGTTCTTTGTATTCTCCTTTGGTAGCTACCAGATTGTTAAAAACAATGGTGTTTTTTGAAATTGCCTTTTGCTTGGCCATAGCCTTAAATTCCAACAAGGTTTTATAAGCGACAAACTCACCTTGCTTGTAGGAAACGTTCATTTTATCCAAAAGCACTACGTTGTATTTTTTCTCCAATTGTTGAATAAAATGTACGGAGGCATCAATAGAGCAACCTGTGGCAGATTGCTCGCGTTGATCTAATGCGATAACCAAAAACCGTTTGTAACGTATCTCAAAACCAGCCTTTAGGTCGTTACCGTGAGCAGTCCAGTGCGTCATAAAATCTTTTAGCTCTGCGCTGATTACTTCCAATTCTTCCCCAGTAAAACTTCTATTGGCCTGATAAATCCATATTCGCGCCGTATCTGGTAACGTACTAAAATCTACTAACATTTTGGGAGTGTTTAAAGTTCTTCTGCGGTAGCAATTAATTCCGCAATATCCATTACTGCAATAGAAGCCTCCTTTTCCTTGTTCTTTACGCCATCGGTCATCATCGTATTACAAAAAGGACAACCGGCGGCTATGATTTCGGGTTTTGTCTCCAAGGCCTGCTCCGTGCGTACAATATTTACTTCCGCATCTCCTTTCTCCGCTTCCTTGAACATCTGGGCACCACCGGCACCACAACATAATCCACGGGACTTGCAACTTTTCATTTCTATAAGTTCTGCATCCAGCTTTCGAATTAGCTCTCTTGGCGCCTCATAGACTCCGTTTGCCCTACCTAAATAGCAAGGGTCATGAAACGTAATTCTTTTTCCTTTAAAGCTCCCACCCTCCATGGTTATTCGACCTTCATCCAAAAGCCCCTTCAAAAACTGCGTATGATGCACAACATCGTAATTTCCTCCCAGACCTGGGTATTCGTTCTTAATGGTATTAAAACAGTGCGGACATGCTGTAACTACCTTTTTAATTCCATAGGCGTTCATTACTTCTATATTCGTAACGGCCTGCATCTGGAATAAAAATTCGTTACCGGACCTCTTTGCTGGATCGCCGGTACAACTTTCTTCCGTTCCCAAAACGGCAAAAGATACCTGTGCCTTATTTAATATTTTCACAAAGGCTTTGGTTATTTTCTTTGCCCGATCGTCAAAACTTCCTGCACACCCTACCCAGAACAAAACCTCGGGTTGTTGTCCAGCAGCAAATAACTCTGCCATGGTAGGTACTTTCAATTCAGTTGACATATTTTTCTTCGTGTATTTATGATTCTTTGCTCCAGTTCAAACGGTCCATTTGGTTAAAAGGCCACGGGGCCCCATTATTCTCGATATTACCCATCATATTGTTTAAATCCGTTGGTGCTGCCGACTGCTCCATCACTAAGTATTGCCGCATATCCATGATTATGGATAATGGATCTATACTAACCGGACAAGCTTCTACACAGGCATTACAAGAAGTACACGCCCATAATTCTTCCCT
>CAZUIE010000166.1:0-1230 GCA_964620945.1 uncultured Maribacter sp. | reverse complement strand
ACCGATTCCAAATTGGGGAACTGCCCTTTTGGTGTTAGCTTACCATAGAACGTGTTGGGAAATGCAAGTAAAATATGAAGGTGTTTGCTGTAGTAGAGATAATTTAAAAAGAAGAGAATACCAACTATATGCAACCACCAGGCAGTTCTTTCTATTCCTATCAACGTAGTTTCAGATAACCCTTGAAACCCAGCTGCAATAAACTGACTGATAGGAAATGAACCAGCCTGGGCATAGTGTTCCGACCCTAACTGTTGCAACTGATAATCAGCAGCGTTCATTGTTAAAAATAAGAACATTAAGACCAATTCAATATAAAGAATAAGGTTTCCGTCTTTCTTGGGCCAGCCCTCCATCTCGGGTTTTATGAATCGCTTCAGACGTATTACATTCCTGCGTATCCAAAAAACAACTACGGCTACAACAACCAAAAAGGCTAAGATTTCAAAAGAGGCTATCAATGCATTATAAACAGCACCCAGTCCCGAAAATATCCTGTGCGTGCCTAAAAGTCCGTCTATGATAATTTCAAGCACTTCGATGTTGATAATAACAAAACCAACATATACGATAATGTGCAACAAACCGGAAATAGGCCGAACTACCATTTTACTTTGGCCCAAAGCAATATTTGCCATGTTTTTCCATCGCTGAGAACTATTGTCCGTAACGTCCACATCTTTTCCTAAAAATATGTTCCGTTTTATACGCCCAACGTTTCTTACAAAAAAGCCAATTCCCAAGATTAAGATAAGGGCAAACAAAATATTTGGTATATACTGCATAAATTAGTTTTCTATGGTTGCTGCAGGATCATCTTCGGGTACAGCATATTCCTTTTGTTTTTTACCAAAAACGGATACGTTTACATAACGCTTCGGATTTAAACGAAAGTCCTGTAAAAGCAAATCTAGTTCCCTAGAAGCGCTCGTTAAATTTGAATAAAGTTCTTTATCGTTCATTAACTTACCAAGTGTGCCATCGCCTTGTTCCAGTTTAGACATCACATTATTAAGGCTTGCTACGGTAGACTGAAGGCTGGCCAAAGTGCTTCCCAAACCTGCATTATTCAAAGAATCAGATAACTGCGCAAAATTGGAAGTAAGCACATCAAAATTAGCTAATGAACTCGCCAACTTACCTTCATTATCCTTTAACAACTTATCCAAGGTACCTGCACTTCCGTTAAGGCTCACCATAAGATTACTTAAACCATTGATCGCTTTTCTT
>CAZUIE010000165.1:0-7878 GCA_964620945.1 uncultured Maribacter sp. | reverse complement strand
TGCACCAAGATGAAGTAAATGAGCAAATTGTTTCTTTTTTGGCATCATAAATTGACGTAATTTTATATAAACAAATAGTCTATGTCTACTGTTACACCATTTCACATTGCCATACCAGTGCACAACCTTGTAGAATGCAGAACATTCTATAGAGAAGTATTAAACTGCGAAGAAGGGCGCAGTAGCGACCTTTGGGTCGATTTTAATCTTTTTGGACACCAACTAGTCATCCACTACAAACCAAAAGCAGAAGAAACAGCTTTACATAGCAACCCAGTGGATGGTAAGGATGTACCTGTCCCTCATTATGGCGTTGTACTTCCTTGGGAAACTTTTGAAAACTTCTCTTCCGAGCTTCGCGAAAAAGGTGTTAAATTTGTCATTGAACCCTATGTTCGGTTTGAAGGTGAAATTGGTGAACAGGCGACCATGTTCTTTTTAGATCCCGCAGGAAATGCGCTAGAGTTTAAAGCATTTAAGGATATGGGGCAGTTGTTTGCAAAATAGACCGACGCTAATTAAAAGAAACCGGATTGCCTTCTTTACACTATAGATATCATAAATTCACCCGCAACTCAAAACACAATGCTTGTTTACTGCGACCAAGACGTAGGTACCCTATCCCACCTATGCTTTAACAATTCTTGATATAAATCCTTGGACAAGCCAATACCATCACTTGTAGCGGTATTTGCCAATACATTACGCTGCTTTCGCATTCCGGGTATGGTTGTGTTCACATTGTCGTTCATCAATATAAAACGCAGCGCCATTTCAGCCATGGTCATCCCCTCTGGAATTAGCGGTCGTAAGGCATCTGCATGTTCCACCGAAGAAATTAAATTTTCTGGTACAAAATAGGTGCCACGCCAATCCCCTTCCGGAAAGGTAGTTTCTTTAGTCATTGTCCCTGTCAACGTTCCTTCGTCAAAAGGTACGCGGGCTATGGTGGCGATATCCATCTTGGCACATAAGGGAAAAAGATGATCCACAGGTGCTTGGTCAAAGATGTTGTAAATGACCTGCACGGCATCAAGCGTTCCTGTTTTTAGGGCTTTTAGACCATTTTCCGGTTCCCACCGGTTCATACTAATGCCCATGGCAGCAATCTTTCCTGAAGTCTTTAAATCTTCAATAGCACGTTGCCATTCCTCACGGTCGCTCCAACCATCGTCCCAAGTATGAAACTGCATAAGATCCAATTGTTCCGTTCCCAAGTTCTTTAAAGTCTTGTGGGTAAAATCCATGATATGTTCCGTGGGATAGGAATCCTCAAAAGCGTATTCAGGTTTTGCAGGCCATTGGAAATTCTTGGGCGGAATTTTACTGGCCGTATATAACTTCTTGGAAGGGTGCCTTCGAACCAATTCTCCTAGCAATTCCTCACTGTGCCCTTCGCCATAACCCCACGCAGTATCAAAAAAATTAACCCCATTTTCGACCGCCAAATCCAATGATTTTGCGGACTGTGCGTCATCACTGGCTTTCCAACCGGCCATTCCCCACATGCCATATCCTATTTCACTTACCTGCCACTCCGTGCGACCAAATCTTCTGTACTTCATACTATTATATTATTTCTTTATTCCTCCGTTCTTAGTTTTAACCCAATTGCAAACCTTTTCTCCTCACCCAGAAATAGGCAAAAATAACGTTCGGTACCCAACAGAGCCAAGCCACCACGCGGTAGGCGGGAACAAAGTCACCAAATCCTATCGTTAGCAATGGCAACCATATTCGTAACGTTACTGCTGCAAAACATAAGGCATAACTGTAAATCATAAAACCCTGATGCAGTTCAATATCACCTTTTCGCACCGCTTTATAGGCTGTAATGGTCGTATATAACCAAAGCACACCCAATAAAATGAAACCAATAGCCGAAATAAAACCTCCGGTCGCATAAAACCCAATAAAAATACCACAAATACCACTTATAAGCGCAGAACCCACATATATCTTACCAACAAGACGATGCCTGCTTAAATTATTAGCTCTCATTTTCTTACTGAACTGCATCCACCCGATCAACAAAGCGATACCCCCAAACGTAATATGGCCATAAAAACCAATGTTCCAAATCACATTTGACAAGAGTGATTCGCTCTTTGAGGCCAATAAACCAAACTCACGGTCTAAAAAGAGATAGAACAACGGATATAATCCAATGGAGATGGCCAAAGCGACAAAGACAAACCAAGCTACTTTATTCGTATTGTTCATATATTGTTATTTATACCTCCAACTGGTTAAATCGGCACCTTTAGGAGCGCTTTCTGCTATGCGTTTCATAATCTTTGGCACGTACATGCTATTATAACGTAATCTAGTGATAGCGTTGGGCATTTCCGGGTCACCGTTCCAACAATGTTCGGCTCGGTCACCGTACAATACTTCTCCACCATAATAAGGATCGGTAGTACTTTCTAGAAAATCTTCCATGAGGTAAACGGCATTGTTCAAATAGTAATTATCCATATCGCCACAATAGATGTGGATTTTCCCTTTAAGGTTCTCACCCAGTTTTTCCCAGTCTCTTTCCAAGATGTGTCTTAAATCATAGTTTTCTTTCCAATACTCAGCAACGGAATGGTCAATTTCACCTGTCATTTTATCCCAAATCCGAACTGGATAACCATCTTCCCCTTGTGGCGAGTACGTAGCCTCCCAAATATCCCATTGCTGACCGGAGCGTGACTTATCACCCAAAACCAGCTCCAAATGATTGCCTTGGCGCAAGGTAGATTGTATATTCCCTAAATAATCGCGATGTGCCGGCACCTCTAATTTTTTATTGGCGCTTTCATAGAAGTACGCGTTATCATCTTCGTAAATATTGGTAAGGGTATAAGCCCTAAAATCAATCGGGTCCGGACAGGCAGCAAAACAGCCATTATATTCCTCCGGATATTTTACTTGCACTGCCAAAGCTTCCCAACCGCCTGTTGAACCACCATACAAAAATCTTGACCAGCCTTCGCCTATTCCTCGGAACTGTTTTTCTATTTCAGGTATCAACTCATAGGTAATTGCATCTCCATAGGGACCTTGGTTGGCAGAATTTACAGCATAAGAATCGTCATAGTAGGGTGTTGGATGCTGAATTTCAATAATTAACATTCTTGGAAAATCTGGCTCGTTCCAACGTTTATAAAAATCATAGGCCTCCTGTTGCTGTATAATATTATACCCTTCCAAGTCAAAACGTTTGGAATATTCCGGTTTCATCTGTGGGTCAGGCGGGGTTGTACGGAATCCGCCAAAATCGCTTGGAAAATGACCTTGAAATACCATAAGCGGATATTGGGCCTCTGGATGCTCATTGAAACCCTTTGGTAATAATACGTGAGCTCCCAAGTACATGTCCCTACCCCAAAATTTGGATAGTTTTTCTGATTTTATCTTGATATGCTTTATCCATTCGGTATCTTTTGGTTCTTCAATAGGTGGAATGACCTGATCCATAACCACATCAACGTTAGCAATACCATTTTCCGCCACTCGTATCTTAAACGGTTTGCTGTACAAATTCCCTGGAGAGCGCTGCCATTGCTGACCTTCCCCATTATCCATAGGCAGCTTTACGGTTTGCCCCGTTACCAAATTAAAAGTTTCGTACACGTTCAACAACGCTTGTACATTGTATTCTCCCGGAGGTACTTCTGCTAAACTGGAAAATGGATACCCGAAAACAGTATCGTCAAAGGTTATGGACGTACCGGGAGCCATGGCATCTACGTTCATACCGAACACCAATTGTCCGCTTAGCCCATCATTAATCTGAAAACGAGGTTCTTTTTCATCATTATTGGAAAACATAAGCAATAGCCTCCCGTCTTTGGGCGCATCACTTACGTCAGAAGTAAATGATACGTTTACGGAACTAGAAGATTGTAGCTCTTGTTTACAGGATTGTAGCACTACGATAGATAGCAGTAAAAGTATAATGTTCTTCATGGTTGGTAATGTTTGCAAAAAGATACGGTATTGTTCCCTACCATCAAATACCAAAACATAGATTTCTGACGTTGTTATATAAGGTTGAATGCTAAAAACCAATCAAATAATGAAAAAACTAGCCCTCTCTTTTGTACTTATGGCAGGAATTATTGCCCTTAGCAGTTGCGATTACGACGATAGTAACGATATAGATTTTATTACGCCAAACGATTCAACAGCTACAGGTATGGTCAAAAGTGAATTGCCTGAGTAATCAGGTAAGTTCAGGTTTTATTAGTTAAGAGCGTGAGTGTTATGGCTAGTGGATTGCCGTTGTTGTTTTTAATTAATTCAACATTAATAGAATAGGTGAAATCGAGGCTTGGGCTTTCAACCCCTCCAACTAACTTTTTAATACTTTAATTTATCGTACCACTACAGTACGTTCGAGCACATAATTCGGTCTTTAGAGCTTAGGGGGTTAACTAATCACGACTACGATGGCGCTCTCTTGCCAGTAAAGTATTTTTAAGCAGCATGGCAATAGTCATGGGGCCAACACCACCTGGGACAGGTGTAATAAAAGACGCTTTTTTACTCACGTTCTCAAAATCTACATCTCCTGTGATGTAGTATCCTTTTGGACGTGTATCGTCTGGAACTCTAGTAATACCTACATCGATAACAACGGCATCATCCTTTACCATTTCTGCTTTTAGGAAATTGGGTACCCCTAAAGCCGAAATCACAATATCTGCTTGCGAGATAATTTGTGTAATGTTTTTGGTATGGCTATGAGTTAAGGTAACGGTAGAATTTCCTGGCCAACCTTTTCTTCCCATCAAGATACTCATTGGCCTTCCTACAATATGGCTTCTGCCAATGACTACGGTATGTTTCCCTTTTGTATCTACTTTGTAACGTTCCAATAACTCCAAAATACCAAACGGTGTTGCGGGAATGAAGGTGCTCATATCTAGGGCCATTTTACCAAAATTGGTAGGATGAAATCCGTCTACATCCTTATCAGGATGCACGGCCATAATCACCTTTTGTGTATCTATTTGTTCCGGTAACGGTAATTGTACAATGAACCCGTCTATCTCATCGTTTAGATTAAGCTCCTTTATTTTTTTTAAAAGTTCTTGCTCCGATGTGGTACTGGGCATTTGAACCAAGGTTGATTCAAAACCAACACGCTCACAAGACCTCACTTTACTGCCTACATAGGTTAAACTAGCTCCATCGTTACCAACGATAATAGCTGCCAAATGAGGCACCTTTTCACCATTGGCCTTCATTTTTGCCACCTCCGCAGCAATTTCCTCCTTTATTTGATTGGATACTTTTTTTCCATCGAGAATTTCCATGCTTATTTCTACTAATTACTGCTTATTATTTACTTATTACTGGGAACTTATTTCATATTCTGCATCATCTGCATCATCTTTTTTCCACCACCACCTTGCATCATTTTCATCATTTTGCTCATCTGGTCAAATTGTTTGAGCAACTGGTTTACTTCCTTTACATCTCTACCACTTCCTTTTGCAATTCGTTTTTTACGGTTTGCATTTAATTTAGACGGATTGGAACGCTCATCAGGCGTCATGGAATGGATTATCGCTTCTATATGCTTAAACGCGTCATCATCTATATCTAATCCTTTTAACGCTTTTCCTGCACCGGGAATCATACCCATGAGGTCCTTCATGTTCCCCATTTTTTTGATTTGCTGAATCTGGCTTAAGAAATCATCAAAACCGAATTTGTTCTTCGCAATTTTCTTTTGAATCTTTCGAGCCTCCTCTTCATCGAACTGTTCTTGCGCGCGCTCTACTAATGAGATGACATCTCCCATACCTAGAATACGGTCTGCCATACGGGATGGATAGAAGATATCTATAGCCTCCATCTTTTCCCCGGTACCTATAAACTTAATGGGCTTATCTACTACTGACTTAATTGAAATAGCGGCACCACCTCGAGTATCACCATCTAATTTGGTGAGGATAACACCATCAAAATTAAGGATATCGTTAAATGCTTTTGCAGTATTTACAGCATCTTGACCTGTCATAGAATCTACAACAAACAAAGTCTCTTGCGGCTTTATGGCCTTGTGGATATCAGAAATCTCCGTCATCATTTTTTCATCCACCGCCAAACGACCAGCGGTATCTATAATGACCACGTCATGACCATCTGCCTTTGCCTTGGCAACGCCTGCTTTGGCTATAGCTACCGGATCTGTATTTTCCCTGTCCGAATATACTGGAACAGCTATCTGCTCCCCAACCACATGCAGTTGATCGATTGCCGCAGGACGGTACACATCACAAGCTACCAATAGTGGATTCTTGGATTTTTTAGTTTTTAAGAAATTTGCCAATTTACCTGAAAACGTGGTCTTACCCGAACCTTGAAGGCCAGACATCAAAATCACGGATGGATTTCCCGATAAATTGATTCCCTCGGATTCCCCACCCATAAGTTGGGTAAGTTCATCCTTAACGATCTTGACCATTAATTGACCCGGCTGCAAGGTCGTTAGTACATCTTGCCCCAATGCCTTTTCTTTTACCCTATTGGTAAATTCCTTGGCAATCTTAAAGTTAACATCGGCATCCAAAAGTGCCCTACGTACCTCCTTCGTGGTCTCTGCTACATTGATTTCTGTAATCTGTCCATGTCCTTTAAGAACGTGAAGGGCTTTATCTAACTTTTCGCTTAAATTATCAAACATATTCTATCGCAATTTTAAGGGGAATACAAATTTAACAATATCAACGCTAAGTAGCTGATATGAACGCTAAAATTCTATAAAAACAAAAGAGCGCTCATAAATTATGTGCGCTCTTTCTGGGATGTGGGGCAAAAAAAGTATTACGTTTTCATAACAATTCCCAGGTCTGAAACTCCATCACCACCGCCAACGAGGCCCAACTCTTTACTGTTAGCGGTGTATTTTTGGATGTTTATTTATAAAACTGTTCTAAGATAGATCTGTTAGTTACATCTACAATTTCTTAAAATACATTGGTCAATCGGTATTTTATATTTTAAACTATATACGTTCAAAAACCAAGAGTTCATCATCATCAATATCATCGTCATCTCCCAAACGTATTCGCGTATCAGAATATTCTAGAATTTCCCAGTCATCTGAAATTTCTTCAAGAATATCGTTCGATGAATTAAACTCTATGTAAAACTCCATCTCGCCCCTGTCATCATCGTCATCATCATCGTCATCATCATCGCTATCATCTTCAAGTTCTATTCTCCATGCACCTGTAAACACTGCATCTCCCAATGTAGCTGTAACGCTACCGTCTCCATCAAACTCAAATACATACCCTTCAAAATCAATGGCTTCATAAAAATCATCATCATCTAAGTCGTCGTCATCCCTGAATTCTGTAACACGCCATTCCCCTTCTCCAACAAAAGCTTGTGCACTTACTACGTCTAAGCTATCAAAACGGGGCATTGTTTCAGATTGGTCATCACTTTCGCATGAAACAAGAATGATACTCATTAGAAAAAATGATGCTACTTTTAAAATTTTATTTTTCATACTGTTAATTATTTTTGATTTTACATTTGTTTTGCCTAAAAAATACAGGTTAAGTAATTCCTAATCTTTGGGACTTTTAGAAGAACGGCCGGTGATTTGGTAACGACCGTTCTTTTTTATGAAACTTTACTTAGGGGCTTTAGTTATTCGAATATGAACGAACAACTATTTTTTACATTGATTTTTTTAATCGCAATCCTTATCCAAGTACAGATATTCCTCTCCGCGCCCTATCTTAATTCTGTCCGACCCACAATCAATAATGGTCCATTCACCAATATAATTCGCAAGGGTGGCGGAAAGACTGTTCCACACCAATACATTTCCTGATAGTTCCCAGTTGCCCTCATCTACTACAG
>CAZUIE010000164.1:0-7884 GCA_964620945.1 uncultured Maribacter sp. | reverse complement strand
GGTCGCAGCAGGTGCCGATGTTCTTGTAGCGGGAAGCTTCGTATTTAAGAGCGATGACCCAATAAAAACTATAAAAACTTTAAAGGGATAATGAAACACTTAGATGTTGTCATCGTTGGAGGAGGCCCTATAGGAATTGCATGTGGCCTCGAGGCAAAAAAGAATGGACTCGACTATCTAATTTTAGAGAAAGGCCCCATTGTGAACTCGCTTTTCAATTACCCAGCAAATATGCAGTTTTTTTCATCTTCTGAAAAATTGGAGATAGATGAAATTCCGTTTATTAGCAAGGAAGCTAAGCCCAAACGAAACGAAGCATTAGAGTACTACAGAAGAATTGTAACTTCAAATAAATTAAATATCAATTTGTTTGAAAAGGTAAAGCACATAGACAAATCTAACCATGTCTTTACAATAAAAACAACAAAGAATAAATACAAAAGTACTAACGTTGTAATTGCAACGGGGTTTTACGACATACCCAATACTTTAAATATTCCTGGAGAATCTTTAAAAAAGGTTTCCCATTATTACGACAATCCCCATTATTATGCAGGACAAAAACTTGCTGTTGTCGGTGCCAGCAACTCTGCCATAGATGCAGCCTTGGAGTGCTATCGAAAAGGAGCAGAAGTAAGCTTAATAATAAGAGGTCCGGAAGTTGGACAACGTGTTAAATATTGGGTTAGACCAGATATTATAAACCGTATTGAGGAAGGAAGTATCAACGCGTATTACAACACCACAGTAAAAGAAATTAAAGAAAATACCCTCACGCTACTTTCCAAAAACAAAGAAACTGAAATTGAAAATAATTTCGTTTTGGCACTCACTGGATACAAACCTAATTTTGAATTTCTAGAAAAAATTGGTGTGCACATTAGCGAGAATGACAAAAAGTTACCCGATTATAACCCTAAAACTATGGAAACAAACGTTGACGGACTATACTTGGCAGGGGTTATCTGTGGTGGTATGGAAACCCACAAATGGTTCATAGAAAATTCACGTGTTCATGCCAAATTAATTATCAATAATATTAAGAACAACCAAGTGGTCACTTCCAATCACTAGATTCATTTCATCATATAAAAATTTAAACTGTCGAAAAAAACTGTTTACAGTATATTCGAGCGGAGTAGACTATTATTACCTGTTGATTTTAAATAAATTTGAACTTCGTTCTTTAGGACAACTCCCTATTTATGTTTTTTTTAGACATACAATTATGTCGGTTATCCATATTAAAAAAAATTAACGCCAGCCACCGCCCAACGCCTCGTATAAATTTACGATAGCCTGAAATTTGGCATTTTTCGTATTCGTTAAATCTAAACTGGTACTTAGCGCATTTTGCCTCGCATTCAAAACCTCCAAGTAATTTGCCAACCCGTTATCCAATAATTCCTGTGAATATTCCTTGGCCAAGATATTTGCTTGGTATTCTTTTTCTTTTACCTTTATTTTTTCCATCGCTGTATCGTATGAATAAAGTGCATCGGAAACTTCTTTTGATGCTGTAAGTAAGGCAAATTTAAAGTCCAATTTCGCCTGCTCTTGAACCGCTTTTTGAACTTCATATTGCGTTCGTATTTTCCTTCCATTTAAAAGAGGTTGCGTCAACCCACCTACTATCGTAGCGAACAGGGAACCTGAATCAAAAAGATTATCGAATTGTAAACTTTGTAATCCACCATTTGCTGTTAAGGTCAACGACGGATAAAAATTACTTCTGGCCACATTAGTGAGTTCGAACGAATTTACCAACCCATATTCCGCAGCCATTACATCAGGTCTATTGGCCAATAATTCATACGGAATTCCTGTTTTTAATGGCGTAGTAATTTCCTGTGCTGCTAAGGTACTTCTGCGAATTTCGCTGGGCTCCGAACCTACTAGTAAAGACAATGAATTTTCCAATAAACGTACCGTATTTTCTAAATCGATTAAAATGGCCTCTGCCGTATATAACTGTGCTTCGGTCTGTTTAACAGCTACTTCGGTAAGATTACCCGATTCCTTTAATGCTTTGGTTGTTTCAAGACCGCTTGCTCGGGTAATGATTGTCATCTTGGTAATCGCTATTTGTTCATCTAAACTCAATAATTGGTAATATAATGAGGCAATATTGGCAACTAATGTACTTTTAACTGCCTTATGTGCAGCCACTGATTGTAAATAATCAGCATTAAAAGCACGTTGATTACTTCTAATTTTACCCCAAATATCAGCTTCCCACGAAAGTCCGCCGCTTAATTGATATTGGTCCAGTCGATCAAAAAGGCCCCCAAACTGACTGTTCGAAGAAATTTCGGTATGGGTATATTGTGCCGAACCATTAAGAGTGGGCAGATACCCCATTTTTCCCTGCTTCAGGTAAGCTTCTGAAATTAATATCTGCTGTATAGCCTTCCTAATATCAATATTATTTTGAAGTCCTTCTGCTATATATCCTTGAAGGATGGTATCTGTAAATAGTTCTTTCCAGGATACCGTGGCGATAGAAACACTATCCTGTTGCAAAGAATCTGTACGAAAATATTGTGCATTGAGCAGCTCGCTTTGTGGACGCTCATATGTTTTTGCCGAAAAGCAAGACACTAAAAAGATAGGTAAAACAGCAATTCCACTGAATTTTATAACTCTAAATAATTTCATACTACTACTATTCTGAGATGGTTTCAAATTTTTCTGTATCCGGGGCACCACTAATTTTTTCTTGTAGCCATTGGAAGAAAACAAACAGAATAGGAATTACAAAGACCCCTGTAACTGTGCCTATCAATAGGCCACCTACGGCACCTGTCCCAATAGATCGATTTCCTTCAGCTCCTACCCCACTAGCAAGCACCAATGGCATCAAACCAAGGATAAAAGCAAAAGAAGTCATTAATATAGGACGCAAACGTGCTTCAGCACCTTGTACCGCAGCGTCGATAATACTAAAACCTTCCCTTCTACGCTGCAGTGCAAATTCAACGATTAAAATGGCATTCTTTGCTAAAAGACCTACCAACATTATCAATGCAATCTGGAAGTATATATTATTCTGCAAACCTGCAAATTGTGTCGAAATATAAGCTCCAAAAACTCCCAATGGTAAGGATGAGAGTACGGAGAAAGGAATTAGATAACTTTCATACTGCGCCGCCAATAAGAAATATACGAACAACAGGGACAATAGAAAGATGGTGGTCGTCTGGCTTCCGGCATTCACCTCTTCGCGTGTTAAACCTGAATAGGCGATGGAATAGTTTACGGGTAAGGATTGGGAGACTTCCTCCACGGCGGAAATAACATCACCAGAACTAAAACCGGGATTCATAGCCGCTGTGATTTTTGTGGAGTTGAACAAGTTGAAACGCGTCACCGATTGTGGGCCGTACACTCTTGTCAAGGTAATGAACTCCGTAATCGGCGTCATTTCGCCGGTATCGGTACGCACATACATCTGGTCTAGATTCTTTACATCTGCGCGATCTTCTGGCAAGGCCTGTATATATACGCGATATTGCTTCCCGAAGCGTGAAAAATCAGCAGCAAATACACTTCCAATATACCCTTGTAGGGTTGAAAAAATACTGCTCACGGAAACGCCCAATTCCTTGGCGCGTGGTACGTTTAACTCCAATTCATACTGCGGATAGGCCGTACTAAAGGAAGACTGGGTGTACTGAATTTCTGGCCTCTGGTTCAATTTTGCCATAAAATCTTGGTTCGTGTTATCCAAATCGATAAAGCTGCCACTGGTATTATCCAATAAATTAACCTCTACGCCTGCAGAACTTGAAAAACCAGGAATACTTGGTGGCGAAAAAAAGATAATATTGGCTTCAGGGATACCGGCAGCTACCTCGAACATTTTTGCAGTAATACGTTCAATGGACAAAGAATCGGCATCACGCTCGTCCCAATCTTGTAGACGAATGAATCCGAGTCCGTAATTGCTACCGTTACCCCCCAAAAAGCTACGCCCTTCTACGACAGAACCTTCAAGAACACCTGGTATTTTAATTAATTTGGTGTAAAGCTCTTTATTTACCGCATGGGTTCGATCAATCGAAGATCCAGGGGGTAATTCTACATTTAGGAATACAATTCCACGATCCTCATCAGGTACGAATCCTGTTTTTACAGTACCGGAAGACCACCAAATCCCAACCAGGGCTAAAACAAGAATGACTACTGTCATCCATTTATGCCGGTATAAAAACTGAACCGAATTACTATATCTCTGTGTGGTTACCTTAAATCCCGCATTGAAAGCATCAAAAAATCGTTGGACAAAACCCTTACTTTCGCCCTTATGCTCTTCCTTATATGGTTTCAATAACAATGCGCATAACGCCGGACTTAAAGTCAAGGCATTGATTGCCGAGATGATGATCGCAACGATAAGGGTAATACCAAATTGCTCGTAAAAAACCCCCGTTGGTCCCTGTATGAAGGTTACTGGAATAAATACTGCGGCCATCACCAGGGTAATGGATATGATGGCGCCTGATATCTCGTTCATTGCTGTAAGGGTTGCTTTTTTAACATCTTTAGCTCCTTCATCCAATTTAGCATGTACCGCTTCTACGACTACAATAGCATCATCTACAACAATACCAATGGCCAATACCAAAGCGAAAAGTGTCAAAAGATTTATGGAGTAGCCAAACAAGTTTAAAAAGAAAAAGGTACCGATGATTGAAACGGGAACTGCTATCGCAGGAATTAAGGTCGACCTAAAATCTTGCAAAAAGATAAACACCACCAAAAAAACCAATAAAAAGGCCTCAACAAGGGTAGTGACCACTTTTTCAATGGAAGCATTCAAAAAATTATTAGTGTTGTAAGGAACAAAAATTTCTATACCATCTGGTAAATTTTCCTTTACGGCTTCCAATCGACGTTCAATTTCAACGATAATATCCCTGGCATTTGAGCCCTTGGTTTGAAATATTCCAATATTTACCGCTGGAAACGCTGAAGTCATAGAACTACCCGTATACGACTGGGCACCCAATTCAATTTCGGCAATATCATTTAAGCGAAGAAAACGCCCATTATCCAAAGCCTTCACTATAATATTGCTGTACTGTTCTTCTGTTTTAAAACGGCCGCTGTATTTAATGGTGTAACTAAATGCCTCACCATCGTTTTCCCCTAAGGAACCTGCCGCTGACTCTAAACTCTGCTCTTTTAAAGCAGTGGCTACATCTGCAGGTATAAGTCCGTACGCCGTGAGTTTCTCGGGCTGCAACCAGATTCGCATGGCATAATCCTTGGTACCAAAAACAGTGACGCTCCCTACCCCGTTTACGCGTTGTAATTCTGGGATGACATTAATTTTAAGATAGTTCTGAATAAAGGTATCGTCATAATCTGGATTACTACTGTAAAAGGACAAATACATTAAGGCACTCGTTTGCTGTTTTTGAGTCGTAACACCGGTTTGAATTACCGCTTGTGGCAATAATGAATTAGCCCGTGCTACCCTATTTTGTACGTTTACCGCAGCGATATCAGGATTCACATCCTGGTCAAAGAAAACGTTGATGTTCGCCGTACCACTATTGGTAGCGGTTGATGTTAAATAGGTCATACCCTCTACACCGTTTATCTGTTCTTCTAAAGGGATAATGACACTCTCCAAAATGGTTTCTGCATTGGCCCCGGGGTAGGTAGCGGTAACGCTAATGGTAGGAGGTGCGATATCCGGGTACTGCGTAATAGGCAAAGTGGACAACCCTAAAACTCCCAAAATAACAATGATAATCGATATTACCGTAGATAATACAGGACGTTCAATAAATGTTTTTAACATGCGCTATAATTTAAACCTGGGTTATCTGAATACTTTTTGAATAGGCTTCGCGATACTGTCGAAGGAAACCGGTTTTGGAGCTATCTTCGTTTCTCCTCGAATCTTATTTACCCCGGTAGCCACGATATGGTCACCCACGTTCAACCCACGTTCAACCAAATACAGATTATCTACTTCGGCAATGACGGTTAATGCGGTAGTAACAGCCATACTATCCTTAGCTACCTTATATACATATGTATTTCCTTGACGCTCATAGGTACTCTCTTTTGGAACCACGATAACATCTTTAAACAGTTTTGGTATTTGTATTTTAGCACTATTCCCATTGCTCAATATACGGGCGGGGTTATTAAATTTGGCCCTGAAGGTTATGGCGCCAGTAGCCAGGTCAACCTGACTATTTATGGTCTCTACGATTCCTTCTTCTTCATATATCCGGCCATTTGCCAAAATTAGGTTCACCTTGGGTAGGTTTTTTATCTTTTCGGATTTCGTAACACCAGGCGTATCTTGAATGAAATCCAAATAATCTTTTTCATTCATCGCAAAATATGCATACACGGCACTGATATCCGCCACAGTGGTTAGGGGTTGTTGGTTTGTAGGACTCACCAAGGCACCTCTTCTAAAACGAATGGAGCCTACAAAACCATCTACTGGACTCTTGATAACGCCATAATTGATATTTGCGTTTATTCCATTATAACTACTTTGTGCTTGTTGTAACTTTGCTTTGGCTGTTTCCAACTGTACATTGCTGATAATATTTTTTTCTACCAACGGTTTTAATTTATCAACCTCAACTTGTGCTGCGTTTACGTTTGCCCTTGCTGCGGCGGCATCTTGCGATAATGATGCCGTTTCCAATTTAAAAAGTACCTCGCCTTTTTTAACTTGCTGTCCTTCATCAACCAGAACATCGGTTATATACCCAGATATCTTGGCGCGCACCTCACTATTTATAACACCTTCAATACTGGCCGGATAGGTCGTGAATGCCGTGATATTCTTGGCGGGTATCGCTACCACTTGAAAAGGGGTTAGCTCGGTGGACACATTATCTTTTGTAGCATTATCTTCCCCACAAGAAGTTAAAATTAACATTGGGAACAACAGTAATAAAATTTTCATTTTGTTCATTTTGGTACGGCGGTATAATTTAATTTGTATCGTGCGAATTAATTTTACGTAATGTATCCTTTAAGTTTGCTCTTTGTGCTTCTAAATAGGTTTGAAAAATATTACCTAAATAACCTCTTTGTTCAAATTTTGATGGATTATTGCTCTTATTGTAGGTATTTACTTTTTCTGTAATGCGTAGTTCCTTGGAAACCGCTTCAGCATGTTCGTTCAACATATTTTTTACATAATTCCCAGCACTTCTGAAATAGCGTTTTCTATTACCAGTTTTTGTATAATAATCCACAAATTTTAAGGCGATCAATAAATTGAGATTCGTGGACATCGAACTTTTACTAGAGCTGGTTATATCCATCAACTGGTCAAAAGAATACCCATCGTTTGACGTTAATACTAATATGGAATAGACACGAGCGGCCAACGGTGGTAACTTATGGCGCTCCTTAATAAACAGTCCCAGCTCTTCTACTAAATCTTTTTTTTCCTGCGAAAAAACATTCATTTATCCTTGATTTAAGAATACAAAGCTACCTATTAGTTCGTAATGTTCCGAACCAACTAGAATAAATAAAAGTTAATTCCTATTTTGATAGATTTACTTCTGGTTTGTTACAAAATATTTAACTTTACTTACTAAACTTGATTAAAAACAAGTCTTTTGTAGCGTAAGAAACAATTTCCATTCTTGATAATAGGAATCAATTGGCTAAAAAAGGGAAAGCAATAGCGAATCGAGTTTAATTGTAAATAAGGCAATTGCAACTTTTTATAATTAACATTAATTTCAAAAAGAATAATTATTTATCCATTAATTTGAGGTAAAATAATAGGAAAAGAAAAAACCACATCCATAATTGATGTGGTTTTTGCACTCTAGTGACCGCGAAGGGATTCAAACCCCCAACCCTCAGAGCCGAAATCTGATGCGC
>CAZUIE010000163.1:4628-7909 GCA_964620945.1 uncultured Maribacter sp. | reverse complement strand
TTTTCATTCCCACGGGATAAATTCCTGCTAAAAAGAATCCTGTGCCAAACCTAGCGATTAACAAGCCCCATTTAGTTATGGTTTCCGATAGCAAATAGAGATTGCAAACGGCAGCCAAAAGCGCACAGATAAAGAATACCTTGGATGGGGGAAAACGGTCTGCCAACATTAACAGGGCAAAAACCAGGGTTCCCGTAATAAAACCAAATTGCACCGAGGAGATGATATAGCCTACGAGTTCTGTACCGAGACCTGTCTTAACAAGGAGTTCATCAATGATAGTATTCCCCGCAAACCATGGCGAAGTACATGCAAACTGTGCAATTATGATTACCGGAAGAATGTGTGATTTATGTTTCAACCTTGTTTACCGAACAAAAGTGACTTTGGAAATTTTTCCGTTTTCAACCTCGTATAGGGCTACGGCACTAGATTTGATGCCATTTGCCGTAACTTCCTCTTCATCTATTACCATATTTCCGATAACGATTCTATTCTTTATGTCCGCATGTAAATCAGGAGTGGATGTAAAATAATTGCCATATCCTTTTCGCATGGCCTCCAAACCGTTTGTACGGAGCATATTTGGAAAATTATAAAGAGCAACATCTTTTGTATACGTTGCTAAAAACCCATCAATATCTCGGTTATTATAGGCATCCAATTGTTTTTGAACAATGATTTCTGGGTCGATATCTACTTTTTTATCCTGTATAAAACGCATACTTTTTATGAGTCCGTCTACTTCATAAATTGCTACTTGCAGATTTTGCCGACCATCGATAGTAACTACTTCATGGTCTATTACGGTAGCTCCAATGGTGATTCTGTTGGAAACTTTTACTTCTACATTTGGAGTTTTTTCATAAAAACTTTTATAACCTGCTTTCATTTGTTGCCTGCCCACGGTAATGGTATCCGAGGGATAATTTGTGACCAGAACGTTGTTCGTGTAACAATTCGCAAAGGCGTCTAAATCTCTAGCATTAAAGCTTTCTACCTGTTTTTGGACAATTTTATCAGGACTGGGTTCTGCTACGATTGCTATTTTTTTACCATCGGGACTTACTGCCATACGTGACATGTTATACAGTTTACGGGGTCTAAATTGATGAAATACGGGCCAAATGCCCGTTGTATCTGTTGGGACTTGAACTATCGCTTTTTCTGTTGTGGCTAGTATTGTATTTTCCGACAACCAAGTAATATCTTCCCTACCGTTCCAGATAAAATTAAGTGTTCGAGTTGTATTGGAGGAAGGATTAAGCGATTTAATCTCGAAGGGTTTTCCCGCTTTACTAATATAGCTTACCAATTCGCTGTTAGGAATCTTATGTAAGGATCTACCAACATTTTTTTGTACCGTATGGTTTGTTCCTTCTTTCAGATTTGCTACTACCAGATCCATCCGGTTTTCGATAAGAACGGAACAAACGACAATATGGTCGTTGTACCACACGTGATACCCAACTTTTAAATCCGGTAGCAGTTCTTTTGATACTCCAGTACGTAAATCATACTGATACAATCTTTGTAGTTCATTTACATCTAATCGAATTGCGGAAACCGACTCTTTTCCCGGAATTTTTATCGGTGAATATTCGCTACCGTTAGGGGTGTTGGAAATCCATGTTGTGGTGTCCTTGCTTATGGAATACACGGCAATATCCGTTTGCCCGTTTCTTGTGGATGAAAATAGAATATGATCTTCGTCCAAAAACGAAGGTTGATTGTCATAACCCTCGTTATTTGAGATATTAAGAGGTTTACCCAAACTCTGAGGTTCTTTCAAACTTTTGAAAACTTCTAGCGGAGTACGCTGGGTCGTCCTCATTTCTGGAGCTAGTACATCCACCAGATATATTTCGGTTTCTTGCTGTGCCAATAGGAAAACAGGTGTTAGACAGGCAAGTATTGCTTTCAGGGCCATTATTTTCATACCATTGGCTGCTTTAAGATGCACTTAAATTAACGTTTCTTGGAAAACCTTGCTAAAATATCCCTTACGTTTTTGGTGTTGTCCACAAAGTACTTGGCCTGTGTTTTTTGGCGCCCTACCTTTACGGTAACGGATTCTTCGGGCAACTCTTGGAACATGAATTCATCGGTCCAGTCATCCCCTATGGCAAAAATAAAATCGTATTCCTGTTCCGCATACACCCGCATGGCTGCCCTACCTTTATTTACGTTACTACTCTTTATCTCCATGACTTTGTTGCCGTTTAGGACACTTAAATCGTCATTGGCAATAAGGCTAGTTAATACTGTGTTGAGTTCCATGGCCCTTTTTTGACCAAAATCTGGGTCGGTATTTCGGTAATGCCATGCCAAGGAATAGTTTTTTTCTTCTATAAAACTGCCTGGGGTGCGATCTACAAAGGATTCTAGAACGGGCATTATTTTGGACATCCAGTCCTTTTTAACAGCTTCTAACATTCTAAACGCTTCGCCTCCTTGAGAAATCCAAACACCATGTTCAACAATCATATTATACTTTTTGGGAAGAAACCATTTGGAAAAGGTTTCATTATCCCTTCCGCTAATAAGGTACATATCCGTATTCGGCTGCGAGGAGATTTCGTCTAACAATTTGTAGAGTGCCTCATCCGGACTCGCTTTTTGCGGGTCGTTGTGAAACCCTGCTAAGGTACCATCGTAATCTAAGAATACCAGTCGTTTTTTAGCCTTGATATAATTCTTCATTATGGTATTCATTAGATCTACGGATAGCCTACGGGACACGTAAACATCTTCTTTTTCCTTTTGGTTGACCAAAGAGGTCATAAAGTCGTTGGCCCATTTTTCTACATTGTAGCGTTCCAATCGTTTTTGCAATATACCATTGCGTTCCTGTTGTTCTTTTTCTGGCATATTTATGGCTTGGAACAGCGTATCGGCTATTTGCTCAAAGTTATTGGGGTTGATGAGGAGCGACTCGTTCATTTCGTTGGCGGAACCTGCCATTTCGCTTAAAATAAGTACCCCTGTTTTATCGGTTCTGGTGGCTATATATTCTTTGGCTACCAAGTTCATCCCATCTCGTATAGGCGTTAGCCACGCAATATCGCAGGAAGTATATAAGTCTATCAGATTATCAAAGGGCATCGACCTGTAGAAATACCAAATCGGCGTCCAGCTTACGGTAGATAACTCTCCATTAATACGGCCTACTAATTCGTCCACTTCTTTTTTCAACAGTTGATATTGGGGTACGTTGGAGCGGGAGGGCACCGCCAATATAATGAGGCGAACCTTCTCCTTGTATTGTGGATATTTATTCA
>CAZUIE010000163.1:0-4528 GCA_964620945.1 uncultured Maribacter sp. | reverse complement strand
GGCACCGCCAATATAATGAGGCGAACCTTCTCCTTGTATTGTGGATATTTATTCAGGAAATACTCATAGGCATTTAAACGTTTCGCAATGCCTTTTGTGTAATCCAAACGGTCTATGGATAAAAAGAACTTGGCATCGGGAGCCGATTTCTTATGGGTGTCTAATCGTTTTTGTAATTCTGATTTTTTATTCTCGCTACGCTGGGAATGTTCCTTGGCCGCGGCATTGAATTTTTTATAATCGATGCCCATAGGAAAGGAATCTACCTTTATGACCCTATCCTCAAGATAAATATCATTAAAACTGACCTCCAAGCCCAACAGCCTGCGTACGGAGCTTAAAAAATGCCGCTCGTAGTCGTAGGTGTGAAAACCGACGAGATCTGAGCCCAACAGTCCTTGCAAGATTTCTTTACGCCATGGTAAGGTCCTAAAGATTTCATAGGAAGGAAAAGGAATATGCAAAAAGAAACCTATAGAAATGTTGGGACGCTGTTCTCGTACCATTTGCGGTACCAGCATTAATTGGTAATCGTGTACCCAAATCGTATCGTTTTCATCCGCTTTTTCCAAAATAGCGTCTGCAAATTTTTGATTTACCTTTTTATAGATTTCCCAATTAGAAAGTTCAAATTCCGAATACTCCAAAAAATAATGGAACAAAGGCCAAACAGTTCTGTTGCTAAAACCGTAATAAAATCCATCTACGTCTTGTTGGGACAAATTCACTTTAGATGATCCGTGTTCTGCTAATGCCTTATCAATTTTCGGTGCCAGTTCCTCTGGAATTTCTTCATCTGTGAGGCCACTCCATCCAATCCAAAGACTGTCTCCGCCAGAATGCACCGATTTCATTCCTGTTGCCAAACCGCCCACACTCGGTATAGCAGTAATGTTTCCATTGCTAATTTGTAATTGTACAGGCAGTCTATTTGAGATTATGATAGTTTTGGACATAAATAGCCGATTTTGTTTTGTTTTGAACTTAATTTCTCTCAATTTCGGCAAAAACATGGGTAATACCAATTGAAAGTTCATTTGAATCAAAATTTTTATCGAAACTGCATTTTAAAGGGTATTTATTAAAGGTAGCCTAGCAGTTAGTTCGAAAGATTTATTGATAATGGAACGGTTATCCTAGAAATGAAATAGAAACATAAACATGAATAATTTAGATTACGGAATTATAGGAAATTGTAGAAGCGCGGCCTTGGTGTCGAAAACAGGCTCCATAGATTGGTGTTGTTTGCCAGAGTTTGACTCTTCTTCTGTTTTTGCAAAATTGTTGGATGATGAAATAGGGGGTAGTTTTGAAATTCATGTTGATGATTCCTACACCATAAAGCAACGTTATAAAAAGCATACCGCTATTTTAATTACACGCTTCACGAACGGTGACGATATTTTTGAAATCCGAGATTTTATGCCCAGATACCGAAAGGAAGATGGGTATAATTCGCCACCGGAGTTGATTCGATTTTTCAAGCACATATCCGGAAAGCCCGTATTCAAGGTTAATTACAATCCAAAATTGGAATATGCCTTGGGTAAAACGGAGACTTATGTAAAGAAGAACTTCATCGTGAGTCTTACGCATGGTGAAAAGTTTGATACTTGTTTTTTATACACTTCCTTTAATAAAAATGCGGTGTTGGAAGGAAGGGAAATAGTATTGGAGGAAGATGGTTATTTTTTAATGGGCTACAACGAAAAGTTGTTTCAGCCGTCCGTCAGAAAAATATACACAGAACTGGAACGTACAAAAGTATATTGGTTGAATTGGAGCGATAAAACACCCAATTATAAAAAATACAATTCACAAATAAGTAGAAGTGCCATTACATTAAAACTATTGAGCTATGACAAGACAGGCGCCGTATTGGCCGCCGCTACGACATCGTTACCTGAAACTATTGGCGAAGTACGAAACTGGGATTATCGTTTTTGTTGGATAAGGGATGCCTCTATGGCCATTAAAGTAATAGGTGATTTGGGCCATAGAAATGTGGCCAAGCGCTACTTGCAGTTTATTGTGGACCTGATTCCGGATAAGGATGAAAAACTACAGATTATGTACGGTATCAACAAAGAAAAAAAGTTGACCGAAATTACGTTGGAACACCTTGCAGGTTATAAAGGTTCGGCTCCTGTTCGTGTTGGAAATGCGGCCTACAAGCAAAAACAGAACGATATTTATGGTATTTTGATGGATGTTATTTATCAGCAGTTATCCAAGTACAGTAATGATACCGAAAACGGCGAAGAACTTTGGGGCATTACCAAAGGAATTGTTTGGATCGTTTCTAACCATTGGAAAGAGGCCGATAAGGGTATTTGGGAATTTAGAGCGGAGGATCGGCATTTTACCTTTTCCAAGGTGCTTTGTTGGGTGGCAATAGACCGAGCGATTAAAGTGGCACGGATATTCAAAAAGACGGCAAAAATTCAAAAATGGACGGCTTTGGAGCAAGAAATAAAACACGATATCCATGAAAACGCATGGAATGTGGAGGTGAAAGCCTTTACACAATCTTACGGGAGTGCGGATATGGATGCATCTGTTCTATTGATGGAATCGTACGGATTTATTCATGCTAAAGACCCAAAATTTGTGAGCACTGTAAAAGCGATTGAGAAGGAGCTAAGCAACGATGGATTGCTGTATCGCTATAAAAATGAAGATGATTTTGGATTACCTTCATCCTCATTTACCATATGTACTTTTTGGTTCATCAACAGCCTCTTTAAAATTGGGGAGGAAGATAAAGCCATGAAGCAATTTGATAAACTTTTATCTTATAGTAATCATTTAGGTCTCTTTAGTGAAGATATTGATTTTAAGACAAAAAGACTTTTAGGAAACTTTCCTCAAGCCTATTCGCATTTGGCGCTTATAGAATGTGCGGTCCTTTTTTCTAACAAGGTAAGTGAGGAACAGGTTTTGGAATCTATATTAGCTAGGCAAAACAGATAGTTTACAAATTTTTTCTAATAGATTTTTAAAATGAATTTCAGTCGTAAACGGATTCATGACCGTAACCCTTAAAAACTGTACGCCTTTTAGTTTTGTTTGCACGATATAGAATTCGCCATCTTCCAACAACGCTTGCCTTATGGATTCGTTCTGTTTGTTTTGGGCTTCACTGGGTATACTATCATCCACATATTTAAAACAAACTATGTTGCACATCGGTGTTACGGCCAATTCAAATTTGGGGTGTTTTTTGATTATGCGTGCAAAGTGTGCCCCCATATCAAAAAGATGGGTCACGTAGGCATTAAAAACTTCTTCGCCATATAGTTTTAGTAGCGTAAACCAATGAATACTCATCATGGTCTTGGTACACTCAAAGGTTTTTTTACCAGAGTTGCACCAATCTTCCAGTTCGGATTCGGTGAGTAAGTAATCCGCTTTTTGACTAAAGGTGAGGTTTGTATGTATGCTCTTTTTATACAATAAGGCAGTGGTAAGGGCGGGCATCATCATCATTTTATGTCCATCTATGACAACGGAATCGGCTTGGTCAATTCCTGTTAAAAGCGACTTGTATTTAAGGGAAAAAATGGCAGCTCCACCATGCGCACCATCTACATGAAACCATATATTTTTGCTTTGTGCAAATACTGCTATTTGTTGTAAATCATCAAATGCACCGGTTGCCGTGCAGGGAGCACTACCAATAATGGCAAAAATATGGATGCCGGCTTCTTGGGCTTGTTCATATTTCTTCTCTAACTGAGCAGTATCCATGCTAAAATCTGACGTGACTGGAATCTTAATAATGCCCTGTTCACCCAATCCCATAATCTTGGCGGCACGATCAACGCAGTAGTGCGCTTCCTCACTTACTAATATACCCAGTTGTTGCTGTGTGCCCTTATTCCAGACATCATGCTCCAATTGTACTTTTCTTGCCGTAAGTAGGGCAGTTAAATTGGCCAAAGTGCCTCCTGAAGTTATAAAGCCGCCGGAAGTAGTATCAAAACCTATTTTCTTGCAGAGTACGTCGGTCACCACACGTTCTATTGCAGAAGGTGACATACCCATTTCGTAGACGGCCATCCCGTTGTTCAATAATCCACTTATCATAGCTGTTAATGCGGTTATGGGCGCAGCCGGAGTTACTTGGTGCCCAATATAATGTGGATGGTGTATATAGGTAGTACGTTTGGTGATTTCGGAGAATAATTGATTTTTATCTCCTTTTTGAAGGAATGTTTTCCAAAATTCCAGTTCCTTTTCAGGTTCGTTCCAATAAATGGCATTACCGTATTTCTGTTGTAGCTTACCTTCCAGATGGTCTGCAAGCTGATCAATTAATTGGTGACCTTGCTTTCTAAATGTTTCACTATCGTAAACTTGTTGCAAGAGGGTTGTATTCATTTGCTAAAATTAGACGCTTGTTGGAATATGTGCAAATAAAAACCGCTCCCTTTTAGGAGCGGTTTCTCTTCTGCTTGAAAACAAAAGTACCTTGAGTTAGTCAAATGTATAACCGTTGTCAGCCGCTACTTTGTCGGCAATCTGC
>CAZUIE010000162.1:0-7933 GCA_964620945.1 uncultured Maribacter sp. | reverse complement strand
ATACTTTCAAGTTTAACAAAGCCCCGTCAGCAATGACGGGGCTTTTTGTATTTTATAGTATAATGTCTCTGGCAGAAAATGGAAGTAGTGGATAACCCATGGGGATATGTTTATAATTTTAATTGATTAGACACCTAACTTCCAATTTATTTCATTTGTTTTGCCGCATGCTATGGTCGTCTAAAAAATATCTGGTAATTTCTGTAGTGGTTTATATGATTCTTTGCAACACCTTGGTTGCACAGGAGATAGGATTTTACGAGGGACCATTCACAGTGCTGAACTACCAGGGAAAGGCCACCTATGGATATGAACACGATGGGAAGGACACCGTTTTAAACGGACCTTTTCTCATGCAAAGCTCAAATCTGGAAGCGTTGCTTAGCAAAAAAGATTCTACATTTTTAATAGACGGTACTTTTGATAAAGGCTATGCAACCGGGTTTTGGAAGTTCCGTTTCGGTGTATTCGAAGCAAAACCGGAATCTAGCGTGGTTGATTATCAATACCGCATCGCCGCTAGCGGAACTCAGGAAGAAGCGCAAGGACTTATGTTGCAAGGCAAACCAGAGGGTTCTTGGAACTATACGGTGAGAGGCATCAAGGATGCAGAAATAGTGAATACACGATTCAAAAGCAGTATTACCTTTGACAATGGAATTCCACAACAAAATTTCCGCGTAGAAAACGATAGTACCGTCTTAGTCGGACGTCTTTTGCGCAACGGCTTAGCTCAGGACGAATGGGTGCTATATGCTACAAATCAATTAGACCCGATTGAGCGTTGGTTGTTTCAAAATGGGCTATTGGAAAAAATTGTACTGCGTGTAGACGGAAAAGAACAGTCTATATCAATTTTCGATGCAAACGTTAAAGAAACCAAGAAGGTATCCCTGGATAGGAGATTCCTTAGGGTTTTGGAAGTAAAGCTAGGTGGCATAGGAAACGTATCTTCAAATCATGTAGCACAGTTGTTGTCGCAAAATGAAAACTATTATGAAAATCTAAATGCAATACTCGGTCAACTGGGAACTGCTGACCTTTCCCCGAATTTTGGGGTAAGACTTCCTTTCTACCCAATGGATTCCATCACAAAAAGCTATGTATCTTCTGTAGTCCGCGATGTGGCGAACGCTACTCTTGTTAGTGATGCGTATATGGATAACACATTATTGAACATTTTAAAATTATCGGATACCGAGGCCTCAAAATTGTACGCTGGCTTGGTACGCATTACCGAAGAGCAATTGCCACCCCTCCAAAAATTGGTAAGCTATGAAGACAGTGACATATTGGAATTTCTTACGGATATGGACATCTTAGACAACCTTTGGCCTAACGGCATTGATGAATCCGTTTGGGCAGATATGGAAACCATTGCAACCAGCACTGGTTTTAAGTACGAAGAAACTTTAGCCTTGGATTTTCAGGAGAATGCCATGGTATCAATTGCGAAACTAGCCCAATATATAGCAGCGCATACCGCATTTATCGAAAAAGAACTCAAAGCGAAACTGTCAAAACAAGAACTGGAACAGGAACGTATCGCCTTGGATGAAAAGTTGCTTTCACAGAATAAAAAATTAACACAGCTTATTGATTCTCTTGGAAATTCACTTCCGAGCGAGTATCAGAAAACACTGGCATATATCCAAACCATAACAGTCAACAACCTTAGCAATCTATCCAGCACGGATGATTTGGAACGCGCCAGACAGTTGGTGGTATGTCATGAAAACATGTATCAACTTGCACAAACGGTTTCGGCCCAGCCGGCAAGAACAGAAACGCTAACCAAATTGTACACGGACCGGATATGGAATCCCTTCATGGCTACTTTAATGGACGAGGCAGTAAAAAAACGAATAACTACGGCCTACCAACAGGTACTAATTCCGTATTTCTTAGAGCAGATAAACACAAATTTAAATTGCGATAATGCGGAGGAGATAAGTCTGCTTCTGGATGCATTGTACAATAGAATGCTGGAGCTACCCGATGAGGAGACTAAAAAATTGGAACGTAAGTTAAGAAAGGAGACCGACGCTTTAAAGATACAGGAGCTACTAAGATTAAGGCCAGACGTAAATAACTCGGGGGAATGAATTGGTCGTACATCCATATTTACTGTTTTTTGTGCCTGTTTTTTTGTTTAGGTAATGCTGCAATAGCACAGGAGACTGTGCTCCCAGAGCAATCTGTATTTTCAGAACCTAAATCAAGACTATGGTTGAACACGTATGGGAACATCCGTATTTCTAAAAGGTTGTTTTGGGACGCGCAGACCCATTTTAGGTTTCAGGAAACTAAGAACACGCCTTTTGCCGGGCAAGTAGCACAAATTTATAATCGGCATGCCATCGGTTACATTTACTCCAAACAAATTAATTTTAGTTTGGGCGGAGTTGCACGTATCAATTTTAATACGGACGAAAGTTCTATGGACAGAAATGTAGTACCAGAGTGGCGAATTTGGCACCAGTATCAATTTGCGCAACCCTTTTACAGTGCAATGATTTATCATCGGATACGCATAGAACATAGGTGGACCCAAAGCTTTCCGGAAAACAGTGAATATATTTTCAGAAATAGATGGCGTTATATGTTCCGCGCCAAAATCCCTTTAAACAGCACAAAATTGGCTCCAAAAACCATTTACCTTTCGCCAGAGGCGGAATTGATAATGCAGAGCGGTAAAGCTGTAGTCGGTAGCCCTATGGAAGATTTGCGATTGACTGCTACCCTTGGATATATTGTAAATCCCAGACTTAGCATTGCAGCTGGCTTAATGTATTCGCATGGTCAGGAACTATCGAATCCGGGTATCTTTAAACAGTATTGGACTCCACGTATTCATATGTATTTTTCTCCCGATTTCAGAAAAGTAAGGAATAAACTACCTGCGATACATCTAGAGGACTAGTCTTCTTCGTATATGAAGCAACAAATGAAAAAAAGAATCGCCATACCCTACAGTTTACTTGTGATAGCAACAGTTATTGCCCTCTTGTTTATGCTTCGTAATACGAGTTTGCAGCGTGAGTTAGCGATACAGAAAAGTAAACTTGATAGCATTCAAAATGAAATAAACCATCATGAGGGCCTACTGGTCATTGATTCTGTCTTGGTGTCCGGTGATGTTGATGGTGCCATCGGCTTATACTCTCAATCACTGGAAACGAATAAGGGTAATAGGAGCGTGGAGCTGCGCATGGCACTTGCCAAAACTTTTTCCGAGCTAAAGGCGAATGCGAATTCACCAAATCGTGATAGTTATCCTAAGGATTCAACTAAAACTGAAAATCTATTTAGCTACGAGGAATTGAATAGATACGATTCCCTAAGTTTTATTCTTGAAAAAAAACAGGTGCAGTTAAACGCCATGCGACGACAGTTAGAACAGAAATCCTTTGGCGAATATTTACGGTTTAAAAGCAAAAAGAACAACCAGTTGCACTACGTGGGTCAGGTCAAGAATAAAAAGGCTAATGGAATTGGTATTGCATTATTTGATACGGGTAGCAGGTATGAAGGCGAGTGGAAGAATAACGAGCGACACGGTGAAGGTAAATTTTATTGGCCAGATGGAGAATACTATAAGGGTGATTACACGAATGATAAACGATCTGGCTTGGGGACTTACTACTGGCCAAATGGGGAAAAGTACGTTGGCCAATGGGCAGACGACAAACGTAATGGTGCCGGAACTTTTTATGGCGCGGATGGGGAAGTCGTGACCAAAGGAATTTGGAAAAACGATAAGCTGAAAGAGCGGCGGGAAGACTAATCTTAGGTGCTTATACTACTGGCATTCATCTGCTTTGATATCCTTAATGAAATAGTAGATCTTCAGCTCATTTAGATTTTTACAAGAATAATGGATAAGGCTAGTACGTATCATTTATATTGATGTACTTTCGCGCCTTGGAAAAAACATCGTTATGAAACGTATTGCCCAGTATAAGAAGTTGTTCGGTATCGAAAACGAAATTGATCTAAAAATATTAAAAGCTACATATCGTAATTTGGTTAAGGAATGGCATCCGGATAAATTTCAAGAAGGAGACGTGAAAAGAGATGAGGCTGAAGTACAAAGTCGCGCTATTATTGATGGATATCACTTTCTTGTTAGTATTGCGCCTGAAACGATAGAAGCCAATCTGGAAGCGTATACGGAAACTATTACCAATTATGGAATAGCCGATTATATGCATGATGGCTTAGTATTAGAAATCACCTTTTTGGACGGAACTACGTATGAGTATTTTGGGGTTAGAAAACCCACTTATATTAAAATGGTGAATTCTCCTAAGCTGAATCGCTTTGCGAAACGCACCATCTATCCTAATTATATGTATAGAAAATCTAAACGTACCTTGCAGGAGGCATAATTTGGAAGTATTGAGGTTGGTTGACTTTGGTGAACAAGACTTGTCTCTGGTATCCTGCAATTAACCTAAGATTACAGGCAATCTCGAACTTGGTGTAACTATCTTTGCAGAAACGTATGTTATGTCAAAAAACTTCACTGATTTAGGTGTAGGTCCTGACTTTATAGAAAGTCTTTCCAACTTACAGATTTCCGTCCCTACAGATATTCAAAAGAAAATCATCCCTGTGCTATTAAAGCAACAGGAAGATGTGGTTGGTTTAGCCAAAACTGGTTCTGGCAAGACCCTAGCTTTTGGTTTGCCATTACTTCAGCTTATTGATACCCAAAAACCAATTGTACAAGCGGTAATACTAGTGCCTACGAGGGAATTAGGACAGCAGATATATGAAAACTTAGTAGCGTTTGCATCCACTAACCCAGAAATATCCATTGCGACTGTATGTGGTGGTATTCCCATAAAACCACAAATAGAGCGCTTATCACAGCCCACACAAGTACTTGTAGCCACACCAGGAAGACTTATAGACCTAATACAACGCAAAGCAGTAAACCTTAAAGCTATTAGTACTTTGGTTTTAGACGAGGCAGATGAAATGATTACATCCCTAAAAAAAGACCTAGATGTGATCATAGCTGAAGTACCAAAAAAGAGAAGAACACTCTTGTTTACGGCAACCATGTCTGGTGCCGTAAAACAAATGATACAGAACTACATGTCTAAACATGTAGTGCATGTAGCCGCTGATATGGAACAGACAGGGCATCAAGGTATAGAACACACCTTTGTCGTTGTAGAGCCGATAGAGAAATTAGAAGTATTGCTACATTTCTTAAACGCAAAAGAAGGGGAGCGCGGTATTATCTTTTGTAAGACGAAGGCTGCGGTTAATAAGTTGGCAAAAAAATTAGCCATCAATAAATTCTCTTCAGGAGCAATTCATGGAAGTTTGAGTCAAGGTATACGGGATCGTATTATGGGACAATTTCGAGAGGGTTTTATAGATATTTTGATAGCAACGGATTTAGCAGCACGTGGTATTGACGTCAAGGAAACTTCTTATGTAGTTAATTACCATTTACCTGATACCTATGATGCCTACGTACACCGTAGTGGCAGAACGGCAAGGGCAGGAGCTAAGGGGCTTTCACTTAGTATAATCCAAAAAGAAGAACGGAACGATATCCCAGAATTTGAAAAGGAATTAGGCCTTGTTTTCACGGAGATACAAAAACAGGAAGCAGAAAACAGGAATGAAATCAACCTTGTATTATGGGCGAAGAAAATTTTTAAGACCAAACCTAATCGCACGATACCTGTGGAAACTAACGAAAAAGTGAAAACTGTTTTCCATCATTTAACGAAAGAGGAGCTAATAGAAAAAATGTTAGCCGATTATGTAGTTCAAAATGGAATTACAACGCCAAAATCCGAATCTTCTGAAACAAACTAGTACCCATGGCGAATCATATAAGGAACCAACAAGATATATTAAAAAAGCTAGGGATTAGGGCACTCAATCCAATGCAGGAAGAAGCGCTCTCCCGTATTGCAGAAACCGAGAATACGGTATTGCTTTCCCCTACAGGTACCGGTAAGACTTTGGCGTTTTTGCTGCCACTTATTACTACTTTAAATACGGAATCTACAGAGGTACAGGCATTGATATTAGTACCATCGAGAGAATTGGCCATACAAATTGAACAGGTGGCTAGGGCGATGGGTTCTGGTTATAAGGTTAATGCGGTATATGGTGGTAGAGCCATTTCCAAGGATAAGATAGAGTTAAATCATACACCCGCTGTTTTAATAGGCACACCAGGTAGAATATTAGATCATTTTAATGCTGAACGCTTTTCAAAGGATAGCATTAAAACCTTGGTTTTAGATGAGTATGATAAATCCCTAGAAACAGGTTTTGAAGTAGAAATGAACGCTATTATTAATGAATTAACGCAATTAAATAAACGTATTTTAACGTCTGCAACACAAGGGGTTAAGATTCCTAATTTCGTTGGCTTGGAACGACCTGTTATTATTAATTATTTGAATAACAAAACAGAATCCAACTTAAGCATTAAAACGGTGCTTTCAAGGGATAAAAATAAGTTGAAGGCCTTGGTAGATTTGTTGAAACACATAGGAAACGAACCAGGAATCGTTTTTTGTAATTTTAAAGATAGTATAGCAAAGGTAAGTGCGTATTTAAACGAATATCAAATAAACCATACCTGTTTTTCTGGAGGTATGGAACAACGGGATAGGGAACGTTCATTGATCAAGTTTAGGAATGGTACCTGCCAAGTGCTTGTAGCTACGGATTTAGCTGCAAGAGGCATAGATATTCCAGAAATGAAATATATTATTCATTATGAACTTCCTAGGGCTGCAGAAGAGTTTACACATAGAAATGGAAGAACGGCACGTGTGAATGAAAAAGGCACAGGGTATGTACTTCAGTACGAGCAGGAGCAATTACCAAGCTTTATTCCAAAAGGCAAACCCATGTCTGTTCTAAAGAGAGCGGCAGACACCTCTCAATTATGGGAAACCTTATTTATTTCTGGAGGGCGCAAGGATAAAATTTCAAAAGGAGATATTGCCGGTATGTTCTTTAAGCAAGGAGAAATTAAAAAGGATGAATTAGGGTTAATAGAATTAAAACACGATTGTGCTTTTGTAGCTGTCCCCTTGTCGCTTGCAGATACCTTAGTGCATAAATTAAACAACACAAAACTTAAGAAGAAGAAAGTACGGGTAACGGCACTTTAAACCGGACATTTAGCATTTTTAAGATAATGGCCGTAATCCAAGAAACATATGATTACGTAAGTATATCAAAGCCTACTTTCTATGAAAATATTCAAATATCTTTCAGTCTTACTTTTTATTGCCCTTTTATCTTGTGATTCTGACGAAACCGATACTGATATTGGCGGTGCAGAAGGCGATGCACTTGCACTCATCAATGCATTTCCGAATTTAACTTTTAATCAACCTTTAGACCTTCAATCGCCTAATGATGATACGGACCGTATTTTTGTAGTTGAAAAACGCGGTCGTATTGTGGTATTTGAAAATGAGGCATCAACTACATCTAATACCGATTTTTTAACCCTTTCTAACATTTCTACAACGAGTGAACAGGGCTTGTTAGGATTAGCTTTTCACCCTAATTACAGGAATAATGGTCATTTTTATGTGTTCTATACGCCAACTACTACATTAGCAGTTGTTTCCAGATTTACGGTATCCGATGATAATAATGTTGCAGATGCCGGTAGTGAAGTGGTCCTTTTAGAAATACCACAACCACAAACAAATCATAATGGGGGTCAGCTATCCTTTGGCCCTGATGGTTATTTATATGTCGCTGTTGGTGACGGTGGTGGTGCCGGTGATCCGGATAACAACGCCCAGAATAGAAGTAACCTCTTAGGAAGTATCCTTAGGATTGATGTAGATAATCAGGGTAATGGCTTAAACTATGCGATTCCTTCAAACAATCCATTCGCGAATGAGACATCGGTAAGACCTGAAAT
>CAZUIE010000161.1:0-8043 GCA_964620945.1 uncultured Maribacter sp. | reverse complement strand
TCCCACCTCGAGTACTTAAAAGGCTTCAACAAAAATGTTGAAGCCTTTTTATTTTTGGCATCTCATGGGTATAACAACTGCCTAGAACTGGATAACCTTAAATAATACGAATAAAAACCACGATAGACAGCGTGTTTATATTATTCGTTGTTCCGATTTATGAGGAATGATAATAACCCACTGTGTTAAGTACATATTTAAAACATAGGTGGCACGGGTATCCTTTTCTGACTGATGTGTTTTTTTCGATTACTTTGCTGAATTTATTATATCGTTATTTGTTACCAGTTTATAACGATTAGTAATGCGAAGGGAGTATTAAAAAAGGAATATCTGAGTACATACTCACATCTTGGATAATGGGTTCGTGTGTTAATTTTTCAAAAAGGTTGTGCTTGTAATTTACCATGGCAAACATATCTATTTTAAGTTTTTCTAGAAAAGTATCAATAACTTTAGCTTTGTCATCAAATTCTTGCGCCATATGAAAAGAGTGCTCAACGGATTGTAAACATTCTTCTAAAAGTTTTCTGTTCTGCTCTTGTGTAGGGGTTAAGATATTTTTTTCGTTAATGTGAATGACCCTAATGGAAGCTTTGGATAGTGCGGCAATCTGCAATAGAGGTGCGATTGACTTTTCGGTGCAGTTTTTTTCAAAATCGGTAACGAAGGCCACTTCTTTTGGTGATTTGAAATCTTTCTCTCCGGGTATTGCAAGTACGGGACATGTTGTAATGTGCTTTACGGTTTGTATAGTATTACTACCAAAAAATATATCCGAAGCCTCGGTAAGGCCTTTGTTGCCCATGACCAATAAATCTATGTTCAGTTCCTCCAACTTTTGACCGATAACCTTTATCAGTTCCCCTTTTTTAGACACTGTTTTAAAGATGTGTTTAGGATTTTCCGTGTCCAGAACAATTTTATGGGATGTGCTGGTAAGCTTTTCCTTTGATTGGATATCGAGTTGCTGTAATAGTTTTTTCCCACTAAATCCAGGAAGTAAAGTGCCTTTTAATGGGGTGAGTTCTGAGTACGTGTTCAACAGGTAAAAGGTACATTTTTTCGATTCTAATAGTTTTGCTGCATAGAAAAGTGCGCAGTAAGCATTATTGGAAAAATCGGTGGCAACAAGAATATTTTTCATACTTCAAGGGTTTATAATTGTGGAATCACCATAAAGGGTACCGTTACATGAAATCCAATTTTTTTGATGACAGGTTCGTTAAACAAACGTTCCATAAAGGTATGCTTGTTCTGCACCATAACTAAGAGGTTTACAGGCGTTTTGTCCTGAAATTCATTCACAGCGGTAATAACACCGGTATCGGGTACATCATGGAAGATTGAGGAACTATCAAGAAGTTTTCTCAATTGCTTTTTGTTCTGTTCCTGTTCCTGTGAAAGATCATAGCCACTGCTAACGTGCATTACATTGATGTTAGATGAGTACCATTTGGCAATTTCCAAAAGTTGATCAAACTTTTCTTTTTCGTAATGGATTTCAAAATCGGTAGGAAACAGAATCTCTTTAGGTTCTTTATACACATAATGCGGTGGAATAGCGATTACTGTACATTTTGACTTTTTGATGACGTTTGCCGTATTACTGCCGAACAAAACTTCTTTAGCCCCGGTCGCTCCCTTCGTACCCATAATAATGAGGTCGATATTTTTATTTTCTACAACTCCTTTTACGGTATCGGTAAAATTGCTGTAGAAGGCCAAAGGAACGAACGTATGTTCTGTTTTCAAGGGTAGCTGGTCAATTCGCTCTATTAGCTCGTTCAGGTTTTTCATACTATCCTTCAAGAGAGTGTCCGCTAATTTTCCTGATGCTCTTTTAACCGATGTTCCCGCACCGGTATAACCAGGTATTGGATTTATATGCATCAAATAGAACGTACATTTTGTTTTTTTAAAAAGTTCAACGCCATACCTAAGGGCGTTCCAGGCATTGTCAGAAAAGTCGGTAGGTATAAGAATGTGCTTCATTTTGATTTCAATTTTTTACAGAATAAAAATAGTGATACAAGAAATCAACTGAAATGATTTATATCATATTGAGGTGTTGGATACCACCTATAGAAGATGATTTCTATTTAAAAAAGCGATTATCAGAATTGAAGATTTTTTGGAACAATCACAGGCATAAAAAATCCCAATACTGATATAAATCATTTCATTAAAGGAACCGCCCCATTACTTTAGTCTTCAAATTATAAAACGGTTTAAGAGATGGAATTGATAACAAAAAAGGAAATTGAGCAACTGGATAGCATCCATAGTGAAACGTGTATCTCTATTTTTATCCCAACGCATCGGGCAGGGGAAGCAGTTTTACAGGGGAAAGATGCGCTACACTTAAAAAACCAATTGAAGGATGTAAAGAATAAGTTGGAAGAAGAGGAAATGGGGCCAAGGGAAATCGATTCGCTGCTCATGCCTATTAAAGAACTTTTGGATGATAGCGAATTCTGGCGACACCAATCTGACGGACTGGCTATTTTTCGTTCTGACACTTATTTTGAAAAGTACACGCTGCCTATCCATTTCGAAGTGTTCAACTACGTGGCTAATGGTTTCTATACCAAACCATTGTTGCCCATGTTCGTGGGCGACGGTAAATTTTATGTATTAGCTTTGGAGTTAGAAACTGTTAAGCTCTACGAATGTACCCGTCACAGTATTGTTGATATTGTCATCGATGATTTAATTCCGTCGCGTATGGAAGAACGCGTAGGGTATGATTATGAGCAAAAAAGCCTTCAATATAAAAGTGGGGCAGATGCACAAGGTAGGGCCATGTACCATGGACATGCCGAGGCCGACAGAGACCGTAAAAAAGAAATAACACAATATTTTAGGGCAATTGATAAAGGGTTAAGTTCGCTTTTAAATACCAATAATATCCCTATGGTCGTGGCATCACAAGACTATTTGTTTTCTATTTATAAGGAAGAAAACAGTTATAAACAGTTGTTGGATGATCATATATCCTGTAACCTTTCAGAAACCGACAAGTTTCTATTGCAAGAAATGGCTTTGGAAAAAGTAACTCCAATTTTTGACAAAGATCGAAAGGAAAAAGTAGAATCTTTTAAACAGTACGATGGCACGGGTAGAACTTCTTCTGAAATAGAGCAAGTGCTACCAGCCGCACTTGAAGGAAAAATAGACGCACTTTTCTTGGAGAATCGCAAAGATATCTGGGGAGTTTACAATCCAGAAAAAAGACAGGTACGGATCGATGAGGATCCGTTTCCTACGAGTGTATCGTTATTGAACAAAGCAGCTATCAAAACGTTCCTGAACGGTGGTAAGGTATATTTATTGGAAAAAGAGGAAATGCCAAATCCTTATTCAAAAGTGAACGCGTTATATCGTTACTAAAGAGTATTAATATGAAATATGTACTACACACTTTGACGCTACTTGGTCTGGCATTATTTTTTTCTTGCCAACCCCCTGTCGTTTTTGGCGAGCCACAACCCGCAGACATAGAATCATTATCCGTTATTCCTCGGGGCTACCAGGGCATCTATTGGTGCAAGGTCGACAGTGTAACGCTATACGTCGACGAAAAGGCTTTTATCAAACGAAAGGAATTGCTTGTTAAATTGACCAGGGCCGAAATTGATTCTAGTAGCGACTTAGAACTCCGAAACGGAAGGTTGTTTGTAAGAGAATGGGAAACTGATTTTCCTACCGAGGAAAAAGGCGATACCATTATCTCTAAACTGGTGATACGTGATACGCTATTTGCTATTCGGGATGAACAGCTATTGAAACCCTACAAGGGACATTTGATTTTAAATACCAAGTTGGATGAAAATGCTTGGGCGGTTTTGGTGGCATCCCATAAAGGTGCTGGACTACTTTCGCTCTCAAGGGCAGAAGTTCCTGAAAACTTGATGCAATTAGATTCGATAACCCCAGTTAAAATAACGTCGAAAAATAGTGACCGGGGAACACAAATCTATATAACCCCGACCGCTGACCAATTTGGACGAATTTTGGAGAAGGGATTGTTGTTCAGCACTTCTTGTTCAGAATTCGAGCGGATCATTCCTATGAAGGAACATATTTATTAAAATTAAAATCACCTCTTAAAAAGTTCATAAATCAACCATAGACTGACCCAAATCATTTTGAAATTGGAAGACCTATCATAATTTCGACACAGAGTTAAATGATTGTTTCACTTAAAATTATAACATTATGTCACTAGTAAAATTTAGAAGAAGGCCTTTTGGAAATCTGGTAACTCAAGATTTTTTTGATTTGGATGATTTTTTTGATAACCGATGGTCAAGTAATATGCTTCCCGATGATTTTTGGAATGGAAAGTCCGGCGAACCTGCCTTGAACATCAAGGAAACGGATGATAATTTCGAAATCGAACTTGCCGCACCGGGCTTTGCCAAAAAAGATTTTGAGGTAACCATTGAAGACGGATGTCTTAATATCAAGGCCGAAAAAGAACACTCCGATGAAGAAAAAGAGGAGAAGTTTACCCGAAGGGAATTCAGCTATAGCTCGTTTCAACGTTCGCTACAACTGCCCGATACGGTCAAGGATGAAGATATCAAGGCCAAGTATAATGATGGTATTTTAAGCTTTAAGCTTACTAAGAAAGAAGAGGCCAAAAAATTGGCCCCTAAAAAAGTAGAGATCGCTTAAGGTCTTAATCTTTAAAAAAAATGCTCTCTTACCAAATCCTAAATGCGTCCATGTAAACAGGGTTGGTTCGGGGGCATTATCTGTTTTTTAAATTCGAGTAAAAACTATCATTAAGAATGTGCAAATACTAAAGAACCAAACATGCCAAAAAACCCGTTCTCACTTTCTATGGAAAAAGTTATTGCCCAATTGGGTAGTAACAAAGAACAAGGCCTAAAAAAAGAAGAAGCTGTCAAGCGTTTGGAACACTATGGCCCAAACCAAATTCCGGCTGAAGGTTCAAAAAGTCGTTGGCGTATACTTGCCGATCAGTTGCTAGACCCTATCATCTATATTTTGGCCGTGGCGGCGGTACTTGCATTTTTATTTAGTGATCTGTTAGAGGGCTTTGCCATAGTGGTCGTAATCTTGATTTCTTCCGGAATCGGGTTTTTTATGGAGTTGCAGGCGATACGTTCCTTAGAGGCATTGCGAAAGATGGGTCAGGCGATGACACACGTTTTACGTGCTGGAAAAAAAATAAAGGTAAAGGCTGCGGATGTAGTGCCCGGCGATATCGTTTTGTTGCAAACTGGCGATGTGATTCCTGCCGATGGGCGATTGATCGAGGTCGATGTTTTATCGGTTAAGGAATCTGCCTTAACAGGAGAAAGTATTCCTGTAACCAAAACCACAAAACCACTTAAGGATACTACTGCGATAACAGATCAGGTAAATATGGTCTTTAGGGGAACAATGGTAGTTGCTGGGTCTGGAAAGGCTGTGGTTACGGTCACTGGGAAAAATACCGAACTGGGCAGGATACAACAAATGGGTGTCGATGCCGTAAAAGAACGCACCCCATTGGAGAAGAAACTGAACCAATTGAGTAAATGGCTCATTTGGTTGACGCTGTTTTTTGCCATATTGATTGTCTTTACCGGTTATGTGCGTGGCAAAGATCTGTTGTTAATGATCGAAACCGGAATAGCGTTAGCGGTTGCCGCTATTCCCGAAGGACTTCCCATTGTGGCCACTATTGCCTTAGCACGGGGTATGTTGCGTTTATCTAAAAAGGACGTTATCATCAAAAAACTGGAGGCTGTTCAGACCTTGGGGGCGACGGATATTATCTGCACCGACAAGACAGGTACCTTGACAGAGGATGAAATGAAAGTGCATACTGTGGTCTTTGGCAACGAATCGTTGGCCGATGTTTTTCCCTCAAAATCCGAAATTCTGAATTCGAAAGTCAAATACGGGGCTTTTGATAAAATGATGATGGCTTCCATACTCTGTAACAATGTAGCTCCAAACCCAGAAGAAAGACAGGGTGATTCCATTGAGTTGGCCTTGATGTATTTTGCTGACTATTTGGGCTATGACGTGGTCTCCATTAAAAAGGAACATCCCGAAAAAACAGAACTTCCTTTTGATGCCGAACGCAAAATGATGGCAACTGTCAATGGGAATGAAAGCGAATTCGAAGTGTATGTAAAAGGTGCTTATGAAAGTGTAGTGCCCCACTGTGATTTTTATTGGGATCAATCAGGAATAAAACCTTTCGACCAAAAAGAAGATTGGAATGAAAAATTGGATAAATTGGCATCCCAAGGATTGCGTACGTTGGCATTTGCCTATAGGGAAGTACAAGAAGTTCCAAACAAAGATTCCCTATTGAAAAACCTGACTTTTTTAGGTATCATCGGCTTTATCGATCCTGCAAGGGAAGGTGTAAAGCCAGTCATTGAAATTTATAAAAAAGCAGGTATACAAGTGGTCATGATAACCGGAGACCATCCGGAAACTTCCCGAAGAATTGCTGAAAAAGTAGGGTTGTTAGAACTTGATTCTCCAGATGGGAAAGTTCAATTGGGTAGGGACCTACAATATGGCACAGAAGAAAATGGGGATTTGACCACAAAATTAGGTAACGCTTTGGTGTTCGCAAGGGTAACTCCAGAGCAAAAATTGAACTTGGTATCCATGTACCAAAAGAATGGCCATATCGTGGGTATGATTGGAGATGGTATAAACGATGTACCTGCACTAAAAAAAGCGGACATAGGTATAGCCATGGGCATTCGCGGAACGGAAGCTGCTCGCGAGGTTGCCGATGTCATTTTAAAGAACGATAAGTTTACGGCCATAGAACTAGGCATTAGGCAGGGGAGGGTAGTGTTTCAGAACATCCGTCAGTTTGTGGTGTACCTTTTATCGTGTAATCTTGCAGAAATTTTATCGGTAGGGCTCGCTGCCTTATTGAACCTTCCGGCACCCTTATTGCCCTTACAGATATTGTTTTTGAATTTGGTTACCGATGTATTTCCTGCCTTGGCACTAGGATTGGGTAAGGGCGAGGAAGATATTATGGAGCAACCGCCCAAAAACCCAAACGAACCCATCTTGGCTCGCCAAGACTGGTTTGCAACCATCATATATGGCCTTTGCATTAGCGCCGCCGTACTTGGTGTAGTAGCTTACGGAAATTTTATCCTGCAATTGGCTCCGACGGCCATCAACAATATGGCGTTCTATACATTGGTTTTGGCCCAATTGTTCAACGTTTTTAACATGCCTAAACGACAAGAATCATTTCTTAAAAATGAGGTTACCAAAAATGTTTGGGTGTGGGGTGCGATTTTATTTTCAGTACTGATTACAATTGTTGCTTATCTAATACCGCCAGTTGCCAAAGCACTTTCTTTAGAGACCTTGTATTTTGAGCAAGTGAGTATCGTCATCGGATTTGCACTTGGTTCTTTGGTACTGGCACAATTTGTAAAGCGCTTAAAGCCTGCTTATAAAACCAGAAAGGCGTGATGTGTTATTTTTAAGAAAACCTAAACATCACTTTTCTCGGTATCGATGGTATCCATCGAAAATCCGTTCATCGCTTCGAATTCTGGAGCCAATGGGTATGCTGTTTTCTTGGATTCCCAATGTTCAAAGGCTTTACAAGCAGCCTCATACCCAAGATTAAAAATAGTATCCATATCCTTTAGAACAAACGTACTGTAATTATCAAGCCCTTCGGGACTAATAATCAAATCACAATCGTCGAATTTTGCCAAAGCTTCTTTGGCCATAATGATTTTAAAGGCGCGTTCCAATACTGTATAGGAATGTTTTAGTCCGCCTATCTCAATTTTTTCGAACGGGTTTACGTAAACACCAATCATTCTGTCACAGTGCTTTTTAATAAGATCGGAAGGAAAATTATTTAGAATACCGCCATCTACATAATAACCGTCATTTATTTTAACAGGAGCAAATACACCCGGAAACGAAGAGGATGCCAAAACAGGACGAATCAGCTCGCCTTTGTGAAAAACTCGTAAAGAACCATCTAAAATATTTGTGGCTGTGATGTAGAGCGGT
>CAZUIE010000160.1:0-8059 GCA_964620945.1 uncultured Maribacter sp. | reverse complement strand
TCATAGACATTTCCCTGTATATCTGCAGACTTTCATTAATTTCGAGCATATGATCTAAGGCATCCCTTAAAAACAACTTGGTGTCTTTTGTTATTAGCGGATTTTCTGAATCAATAAGTCTACTGATCAACTCTTTTACGGGAAAAATCCAACGACGTATTTTGAGAATTTCTTTTTTGAGCTCCTGAATATTTTGTGCTACAACTGGTTTTGGGTCGTTATAAACTTCATCCTCCAGGGTTTCGATTTTTTCGTTAATATGTTCCAAAACCATAAAGTAATTATCTATTATGGCGTCCAAAAGGGCGAAAAATAAATAATCCGCTCCCCTACTTCGTATTCGTCCCGCTTTTACTTCTATACGATTACGGACACCATTAAAAACGTCATCTTCAACTTCTTGAAAAACGAGTACTGTATTTTCCATTAGTACCATGGCTACATGCTCTCCTACAATACCTTGGTCGGCATTTAGATATAACATCCGAAATACACCAAAAATATAATCCTCGTACTCGTCTATTTTTGGTCTTTGTTCTGTGTTTACGGCGTCTTCCAGTACCAAAGGATTTAGACCAAACTTGGTTCCAAGAGATTCAATAAAAGGCTCGTCGTTTATCCCAACTACATTGATCCACGCGGTTTTGTTCGATGCTTTTATATCTAAAATATGTGCTATATCTATAGTTTCTTCCTCTTCAAAACTATCCGTATTATAGACCGTAGCATATACCCTACTTTCTGTCTTGTCCTTAGTACCTAGGTAGCTTACCGTACCCGGCGCCTTTCCCATTTTCGTCTGGACCCGGGATACATGCTTCTTTATTTTAGGAAATGAAATTTTTCTTTTTTGTGGCATAAACAAATCTTTGTTTGCTTTAAAGATACTAAAACAAGATAGCTGCGCTAATCAAAACTAAGCTTGTTTAACAGAAGACCTGATCCCGGTGCTACGGTGGTAAATTTTATGTTCGAATTTGGCTTTAACGACTCCTTGATATCGTTGATGGACAATTCTCCTTTCCCAACTTGAAATAAAGCCCCCATCATCATACGTATTTGATACCGCATAAAACCTGAACCGTTCACGATAAGCGCAAAGCTTTCCTCTGGAAAGAAATTAGCCGTTAACAAACTATTTGGTACGAGTTCACAGCTTAGTACTTCTCGGACTACGGTAGTATTAGCTTTTAATTTAGCGGTATATGATGAAAAATCATGGGTTCCTTCAAATAAACCAGCCGCTTCCCTCATGCTAGCAATATCAAGGTTTTCTAAGACATTTGTTAAGAAGGGTGCACAAAACGGATGGTTTTTTGTTCCATAGGAAAACAAATAAACGTATTCCTTACGTTTACTTTGCTGTATAACATTGAAGTCGGGTGTCGTTGGTATGATGTCTGTCACTCTTATATCCGAGGGTAAATTTGTATTAAACAGGTCGATAAATTTGTTTAATGGCGGAAGTTCCCGTTCCATGACAAAAAGTTCAAAAGCCCCATTTAATGAAGATACCTTGGCATCTGTTCTCCCTGCACCCAGTATTTTAAATTCAATACCCGGTAAAATAAATTTCAATGTTTTAATTAACATGCGCTCAATGGTAAGCTGCCCAGGCTGCTTTTGCCAACCACTATACCGGAAACCCAAATACTGTAATCGGACGATATAATAAAAACGCTTTTTATGCATAAATTCTATTCCAATTCATCAGTAAATACTTGATAATAATATAATTACCCTACAATTATAAGAATCAATATTTATTTTTCTTACTTTAAACATACTAATCTAAACCAATTTATTATGAAAACCACATCAAACATAAAGCCACCTAGATGGTTTTGGATTCTTAGTGCCCTAGCCTTACTTTGGAATATACTGGGGATACTTGCCTATCTGGCCGATGCCTATATGTCAATTGAAGACCTGGAACAAATGTCTCAAGCGGAGCGTTTGCTTTATGAATCGCAACCTGCTTGGGTAACAGGAGCTTATGCAATCGCCGTGTGGGGTGGTGCCTTAGGGTGTGTACTACTACTTTTGCGTAAAAAGTGGGCACGTCCCATATTATATCTTTCCTTGTTTGGAATTATAGCCCAGATAAGTTATTCCATTTTTTTTAGTAATTCTATTGAAGTTTATGGTCCTGGGGGAATTATTATGCCTGTTCTGGTCTTATGTATTGGAATTGCACTTGTAATTTTTGCAAATAAAGCGGCTGCAAAGGCTTGGATTAAATAGGACTTAAATCCATCAAATAAAAAATACTACTATTTTGAAACATTCCACTATATTTAAAACCGTTCATCGATTTTATTAAAATAAAGAAACATTTAAGGCGTTAATTTCACACCTGATATTTTCCCATATCCCCCTAAAGTAGTGTATAGAATGAAGTTTTTTAATGGCGTTTTACCTTGGAAATCGACACTTTTACTGTCTGTTTTTGTTTTATTTTTGGTTGATGTATTTAGTTTTTACGGTCTGTATACTAATAAATTCTACGTCTTTAAAATAGATAACTACATTATACCTATACTATCCATAATACATTTTGTTTTCCTTTATGTACTCTGGTTCAAAATAAAAGAAAAAGAACTTAGCGACCCTCCAATGCGTAATTTAGAATACTTACTTTATATTATTGGAATTATATATGCCTTTAAATTTTTTGATACCCTATTTATTCTGTTATCGTACAGTGAATACGAGAATTACCTCATTCCCGATACTTTTATCCCTTTAGGGTTAAGCATACTGTTTCTCTATCTCCTGCTCCTACTCCTTACTACGATAGCTGTGGCACACAGAAAGCATTTAGTGGGCACCTATCATTTTGATGATATGAACCAACATGTAGATAATTGGAGAGACTAAAGCCCAGAAAATAATATACAAACGCCATTACAACACCCAATTTGGAATGCGCAAAGGTGTTTATACGTAGTGACCAAATAATTTATGTCTTATAAATCATTAATGAAACCACTATATAAATCTTTAAACTGAAAACCATCTTCAAAACGTTGCTTGTTCAGTTTTTTGTAGGATACTAAACCCCATAATGCCAATTCCTTTAAAAAATAGACATCCTCTCTCGGAAAATCCGGTTGGTGTGTTTTCACCAAGTCATTTAATGCAGGAATACTATCCAGGGTACGTTTATATTCTTCGTCTGTAAAATCATCTAGCAACTCAAAACCTTCCCCTTGAAAAAACCAATGCAATAGCTCGTCATAAGGTGTTTCGGCATCTTTTCGTTCTAATTTATTTATTTCTGGAAAGTACTCTGGAAATATGGATTTAACTGCTTCATCTATTAAAATACTAGCAACTCCGTCTGCACCTTCTTGCTCTCCTTCATATACCAATTCTATCTTTCCGGTTATTGCAGGAATAACACCTAAGAAATCGCTTAAACGAACCATGGTAGTCTCAGCACCTGTTAACAAAGCCCTACGTTCTGCAGTACTTAATAAATTCTGGAAAGCAGTAATACTCGTTCTTGCACTAACTCCGCTTTTGGCGTCTACATACTCGCTATCCCGTGCCTCAAAACTTATTTGCTCTAACAGATCCATTGCCAGTTCAGGAACATAAACGGCCTCTGTTTGCCTTGCTTCTAGGTTAGCCTCTTGCGCTGTTATCTTTCGAGCAGTTTCAATATCCTCAGGATAATGGGTTAAAATTTGAGAACCAATCCTATCTTTAAGCGGCGTTACAATACTACCCCTGTTGGTATAGTCTTCTGGATTTGCGGTAAATACAAATTGTATGTCTAAAGGCAAACGTAATTTGAAACCTCTAATCTGTATATCACCCTCTTCCAAAATATTAAAAAGTGCCACCTGAATACGAGCCTGTAAATCCGGTAATTCATTAATGACGAAAATACAGCGGTTCGCTCTGGGTATCATACCAAAGTGAATAACTCGATCATCCGCATAGGACAGTCTAAGGTTTGCAGCTTTTATAGGGTCTACATCACCAATTAAATCGGCCACGGTAACATCTGGTGTTGCGAGTTTTTCATAAAAACGATCGCTCTTATGCATCCAAGCTATAGGCGTATCGTCACCTTTTTCCTTGATCAGTTCCATAGCAAAGCGAGACATAGGTTGTAAAGGGTCGTCGTTTATTTCCGAACCTTCCACAACGGGAATCCACTCATCCAACAGTTCTACCATCAAACGGGCCAAACGCGTCTTCGCCTGCCCGCGCAAACCCAACAAATTAATATTATGCCTGGATAAAATAGCTCGTTCCAACTCTGGAATTACAGAATTTTCATATCCCCAAACGCCTTCAAAACTATCTTTCCCTGTACGTAAGCGTTCCCGTAAATTATCCCTTAATTCATCCTTGATATTTTTACTAGTATATCCGGATTTTTTCAACTGACCTAAATTCTTAATTTCTGTATGTTTCAATTTCAATTTTTTTGGTAATCCTAATATTTCTTTACTATTCTATTTAAGCTTCTTTCTGCGGTTAGATTCGTAATCCTCAAAAATCATTTCCCCCAGTCCTTTCAATCCCGTAAAAAACGCTTTTCCTTTGTTCGCTTCCGTAAACTCCCGAATAAACTGCATCAAATAAGGATCTTGCGCAATCATAAATGTGGTTATCGGGATATGTAATTTTCTCGCTTGTCTTGCCATGTTGTAGCATTTCTCCACAATAAAATCATCTAATCCAGCACTATTCTTATAATACGTACCATCTGGGAGCCTTAAACAACTGGGCTTACCATCCGTAATCATAAAAATCTGTTTGTTGGTGTTTCGTTTTCTGCGCAGCATATCCATTGCCAACTGTAATCCCGCTACGGTGTTTGTGTGGTAAGGCCCCACTTTTAAATAGGGTAAATCCTTAATAGGAATAGGCCAGGCATCATTTCCAAAAACCAAAATATCCAAGGTATCCTTTGGATATCGTGTTGTAATAAGTTCCGAAAGTGCCATTGCTACTTTCTTAGCAGGTGTGATACGGTCTTCACCATAGAGAATCATACTATGGCTTATGTCGATCATCAGAATGGTACTCATCTGCGCCTTGTATTGGGTGTCTTCAACCACCAGGTCTTCCTCGTTTAATTGAAAACTACCGATACCATGGTTTACCTGAGCGTTTTTTAGGCTCTCGGTCATAGAAATATGTTCCAGTCCGTCACCGTAACGATATTCCCTAAAATCTCCCGTATGCTCATCTCCTTGACCAGATTTCCCAGTTTTGTGGTTTCCGGAACCGCTGCGCTTTAATTTACCAAAAATTTGATCTAAGGCGCGCTGGCGGATAATACGTTCCATTTTAGCGGTAATAGAAATATCACCTCCACTACCTTCTCCCTCTTCACCGTCTGCTCCAGTACCACCTCCATTTTCAAATTCTTCCCTTATATAGCCTTTCGCCTTTAAATCTTCAATAAAGTCCTCAATGGTATAGTTTTCATCGGTAAGTTCATACTCTTTATCCAATTCTCTCAGCCAATCAATGGCCTCATCAAAATCACCCGAAGTATGGGTAATGAGTTCCTGAAAAATATCAAAAAGTTTTTCAAATGGAGAAATTTCCGCTGCTTCATAAGGCACAAAACGGAATCCTTTTCTTGTATTCATAGCCATGTTATAAAATTAAGACTTTTAGCTTATATGGACTTCGTATTAGGGAAATGTTAACGTTGTTGTTTAAACTTGGTCAAAAGCGTTGTGCTAAGATTTACGGTTGTTACGAATCGTATCACAAAGTAATGCTACCATTATTAAAGGTGTAAGATTAAAAAATACCTTTATTCCCGTATCTTGGTAGACCGATGTTAGATGTACACCTTAAACAACAAATTACGGGATTCCTTAGCACGCCACCTATTTGGTTAAAGTCGCAATTTGGAATAGAGCAGTTTGAATTTCCGCAGCTAGATATAACTAATTTAGCTCCAATTCCAATTCCTCAAAAAATTCGTTTGGGTCACCAAATGGAACATATCTGTAAACAGTTATTAGACTATAGCGATAAATACGAAATATTGCTGCACAATCTACCTATACGAGACGGCAAACAGACCCTAGGGGAAATCGATTTTATCCTAAAAGAAACAAGTACTCAGCAATTAGTACATGTGGAACTGACCTATAAATTCTACATTATAAACCCGGAAATCTCCGAACCCATACATCAGCTTATGGGTCCCAATAGAAGGGACATGTTCTTTACTAAAATGGAAAAAATAAAGAACGCACAGTTTTCCCTTCTCCATACATCGGCAGGCAGCACTACCTTGGCGGAAAATAATATAGATAGTACTGAAATACAGCACCAAGCCTGCTACAAAGCACAATTATTTGAACCCTACGGGAGCAAACCCCTGCATTTAAGACCGTTAAACCCGAACTGTATCGTAGGCTACTGGTTACGAATAGCAGATTTACAGAGCGATACCTTTAAAAACTACCAGTTCTATATTCCCTTTAAAACACAATGGGTCATTACACCGCATGCCAAAGTGGAATGGACTTCACATTACGAGACCTTACTAGAAATTAACCTACGCTTGATCAAACAAAATGCGCCCATGGTTTGGATGAAAAAATCCAAGACTGAGTTTGAAAAGTTTTTTGTGGTGATATAAGAAAATATTTGGCAAATTCGATAAAAGGAAGTCCTAGCGTATATATTGTGAAAGATCGATATTTAGAGATAGTAGATTACAAAAACTATTAACCACACTCTCGTTAGGGTGCCTTCCCTCCAAATCACAAATTAAACTGAAATAAATAGCACGAATCCCATAATTATTCATAAAACCTAAGTAGCGAGAAAGACCAGTTTTAAAAATTAAATTATCTTAGTTTAAATCGTAAAAGGAATTAATAAGTGCGGTCTATAGCTTAAATCATAGATTTTCCTTATAAACACGAATAACCAAGCTATCACACGAAACGAACAGTCAACTTTAATTTCAGCCTCAACAGTAGCAACTTATGAAACTTGACCAGAAACTAAATGAACTGCCTTTAACTAAGTCCAAGCCTAGTACCTTGGCATCCTTGTTTGGAACAGAAGACATTACGCCCATGTGGGTTGCGGATATGGATTTTCAAATGGCGACGTCTATACAAAATGCTTTAATTGAACGCATCTCAAATTCCGGCTTTGGATATGAATACAAACCGGATGCTTTTTTTTTAGCCCAAAAGAAATGGTATGCACAGCGCTATAATCTAAACCTCATTCAAGAACAGGTGTTATATAGCCCTACCATTACAACTTCAATAGCTATTATCATAGAACAGTTTACTTCCGAAGGGGACGGCATCATTATCCAGCCTCCTGTTTTTATGGAGTTCCGAGATGTGATACGGAACACAAAACGTAGGATTAGTAAAAACCCGTTGAAACTAGTTGGAATAAAGTATCAGATTGATTTTAAAGATTTGGAGGCAAAGGCCAAAATAGAGAATAATAAGGTGCTCATTATTTGTAATCCCCATAATCCTGTTGGGCGTGTATGGAGCAAAAAAGAATTAACCGAAATAGTTCGTATTTGTAAGCAAAACGACCTGTTGCTAATTTCAGATGAAATCCATAAAGATATTATCCTTTTTGATAATGTCTTTACTTCGGCCTTAAGCTTTGTTGGAATGTATAATAACATTATTGTTTGCACCTCCGAAGCCAAGTCCTTTAATCTGTGTGGGATTTCCGACTCCATGACAATTATTCCAAATCAGGAACTAAGAAATGCGATAAGCACTACGTTTAAAAAATATAACTTAGGCAGAACAAATGCGCTAACCAGAGTTGCACTACAAGCAGCGTACACGGATGGTGCTGTATGGTTAAAGCGTGCAATTACTGCGATTGAGCGTAATGTTACAGAGATTGAGAAACAATTAGAAACTTCTAAAATTCAGTTGATAAGATCGGAAGGCACATATCAACTATGGTTGGATTTTAGAGCGGTCTTCTCGGATACCAATGAAATGTTTACCACTATTACGCAAGAAGCGGGCATTGGTCTTAATGCCGGCCATTGGTTTGGCCGAGAAGGCGCCTT
>CAZUIE010000159.1:6130-8129 GCA_964620945.1 uncultured Maribacter sp. | reverse complement strand
CGGCTATTGCTTCCATACCATTTGATGCAGCTGCTGCAAAAGCAATTTTTGGAAAAACGATTAAACAAGACGACCTAAAAGTTGTAGAGGGTATTGGCCCCAAAATAGAGGGCATGCTTAAAGATGCCGGCATCAAAACTTGGAAAGAACTTTCCGAGGCTACAGTCGCCGACTGTCAGAAAGTTCTGGACACCGGTGGAAAACGTTATCAAGTTCACGATCCTGCCTCATGGCCAATGCAGTCCAAAATGGCTTATGAAGGTAAGTGGAAAGAGCTATTGAAATGGCAGGACAAGCACGATTACGGAAAACTATAGTATATACCAACCAACTTAAACCAAAAACCACTATTCTTTTTGAATAGTGGTTTTTGGTTTTCCGTTTTTAAAATGCTACAATCTACCGTTGGCTTCTACCCATTTAAAATGGTACTGATCCTCAGGAAATTTCATTCTTGTAGCAATACGTTCCAGTCTGTCCGGTAATTTCATTAAATAATCTCGTGCTTTTTGCGCATCATCATTAAGCCCTCTAACAGCATCGATTTCCCAAAATGTATTCAACTTTTTTAAGATTTCTATATAATCTTGGGCGGTATAGACCCCTAAGCGCTGGGCACAATTGGAAAAATTCTCAAATGCAGTCCCGATAGTACCTCCAGATTCTCTTAAGAAATGTGCTGGCATTACAATTTTTTGTTTCATCATATCGGCAAACGCCAACATCATTCCGTTAGGGTCATGCCCAAGAATAGTTTTTACAAACTCCCTATAGGCCAAATGGTGACGCATTTCATCTCCTGCGATAATGGTACACATTTTTCCCAATAATGCATTACCTTTTTTCTTTGCCATTTGTCCCACACGTTTATGTGAAATATTAGTAGCCAATTCTTGAAAAGAAGTATAAACAAAATTTTTGTAGGGATCTCTGTCCGTTCCGATGTCAAACCCATCGGAAATTAAATGTTGAGTGGTAATCTCTATTTCGCGCATGTTTACCCTACCGGATAAGTAAAGATATTTATTGAGTACATCGCCATGCCTATTCTCTTCTGCTGTCCATGCACGCACCCATTTGGCCCATCCGTTAGTTTTGTTTTCTCCGTGCTGGTCTATTCCAACAACATCCATTAACCAAGACTCATAAGTTGGCAAGGCTTCCTCAGTTATAGTATCGGCCACCATGGTAACCCAGAAATCATACCCTAATTCCTTCGACTCTTCTCGCAGCTGTTCTACATGATCTAAAAATCCGTCGCTTTGTGGGTCTGGCAAAAAATCGGTAGGCTGCCAAATATCCTCCGGTTGAATAAGGAAATTCTCCATAAAACCTTCTACCTCCGGTTCAATCGCCTGCATTACTTCTAATCGTATGTTCTTTTCTGACATCTATCCCTTTTTTATCAAAGTTCGTTATTATAAACCAAAATGTAATTAAAATTTTCTCAATTTTCAGTTTCTACCAAGCTCGTCAGGATAAAATGTATATACAGGACTACTTTGCCAGTACTTTTTTGAGTCCACATCCATTATCGTCAGAGGCCCTTTAAAGGCAGCTCCTGTATCAACGTTCCAAACATTGGCTGCGTTTTGGGGTGTTGTTTCCCCAATTCGCGTAACCGGGGTATGTCCTATGTAAATCTCCTTGTAATGGGACAATCGTTTTGGGTAGAGTGCATCATCTTTCTTCAGCCTGGGATTTAGCGAGAGTACCAATTCCCATAAGGTGCGGTCCCAATAAAAGGTTACTTCCGAATATTCAAAACCCACTCCTTTTAAATTAGTGAACCCGGCATGCAGAAAAAGTCGATTTGTGTCGTCAAGGTAGTAATTTTTTAATTTTTCATAGAATAGAATATGTTTATCCGCTGTTACTTTATCTAAATTTTTATAGGAATTGACTGTAGCCTCACCACCATGTTTAAACCACATGGGATTATCAGATGCGCCTACTAACCATTCATAACACAAGGCATCGTGGTTTCCTCTCAGAAAAA
>CAZUIE010000159.1:0-6030 GCA_964620945.1 uncultured Maribacter sp. | reverse complement strand
AACACTACTAGTTCCTTTAAATTCCAAAATGCAACGGCTGCAGGTATATCCCTTCTTTTTTTCTGTGAGGCATTGATAAGTATGTCATCTATAAAGCCGTCTACATTACCTTCTGCATAGGACCATTTAGTTTTACGTACTTGGCGCGTTTGCTTCCCTTTACTAGTCTTATAGGTCTGCGTTTCGTAATAATAGTCTCCCCGTTGTCCTTGATAGGACGCAAATAAGTTCGCATCAAAAGTCCAATAGGGCACATACAGTCCATGAAGCCCTTCCGGGTCTAAAGCTGCCCGTTTTAAATTATTAGGAGCAAACCACAAACCGCTTACCCAACCTTTGAAAATACCTCTTGCCTTTTTCACACCTAGCTGAAAAGGAACCAAGGCGCCTGGCAATATCCAACCCTCTTGCTCTATATCCTCACGGATTAGGGGCTCGCCACAATAAACACAGGCTAATGATTTATAATTTTCCTCAACATGTTGGTTGGCACCACAACTTTTACAATGAAGAAGCTCAATGGTTTCCGTGTAGGCGTTTTCTCCAACTATCTTTAAATAATGGTCCAATTCCAATTCCTCAAAGCTACTCTTGGAGGGGGCAATAAACTCCTCATAACCACAATATTCACAATTGAGCTGATGTGAACCTGGTTTAAATTTTAGCTCCGCACCACAGCTGGCGCATGCCTTTTTATGTTCGGATGCTCTAATTTCTTCCATAGAAAATATGCTAAAGCTGGGTTTATAACCGCAGTTTTTTGCCTTATTTCAGTCCCTTTTAAATTAGGCCGTTGGTAATGGTGGTGGCGTATTCCCTCCTAAAAAAGACTTTAGCTCATCAATATCTTTCAAGGGGGTCCAATTGGCCATTCCTTGTTTCCATATTAAAGAATCTCTGTTAATGGTACGATTGGCAAACAACTCCTTCAGCCTATCAAAAGGAACCGGCCCGGTTTGTTGCCCGTTAACGGCATAAAAATAGCTTACTTGAATTGGAACAGGTGGCGGTGCAGGCTGCTGTGTTTGTTGGGGCTGTGTCCCAAAAGGTTGTCCGGTTGGTTGTCCCATTAGTCCACCCATTTGCTGTGCCAAGACAAACCCCATACCCATTCCCATACCTGCACCGGCCGTACCGCCTTCATTGGCAGCCGCTAATTCCATCGCTTTGGCCGCCTTAAACTGGGTCAGTTTAGTCATGTCCAACTTGTCTAATCGGCTATATTCAAAAATTTCCTTTTTCAACTCTTCGGGCATGGAGACATTCTCAATGTAGAATTTTTCTAACTCAATACCCACACGATCAAATTCTGGTTGCATTACCGTTTGGCAAGTTTCCGAGAGTTCCGTAGTATTTGCGGCATACAATTCTATAGGAAGGTTAGCCTCCCCTATCGTATCGGTAAACCGGGTAACAATTAAACTTTTCAAATGTTCGTTAATCTCATAATTGGTAAAATTGCCATCGGTACCTACAACATCTACTACAAATTTTCCTGGATCGTTTATCCTAAAACTATAGGTTCCAAAGGCACGGATTTCTACAAGTCCAAAGCGTTCATCGCTTAGCATAAATGGATTTTTCGTTCCCCATTTTTCATCGGTAAACAATCGTGTATTTACAAAATAAACCTCAGCCTTAAAAGGACTATCAAAACCGTACTTCCAGCCTTTTAACGTAGTCAAAATGGGTAGATTCTGGGTGTTTAATGTATAGGTTCCCGCGGTAAAAACGTCTGCTAATTGGCCTTCATTTATAAATACCGCGGTTTGCCCTTCGCGTACAATCAACTTAGCATTGTTTTTTATTTCATTTTGATAACGCTCAAACCTATAAACAATAGTGTCGTTAGAGGCATCCAACCATTCTACGATATCTATAAACTCATGGCTAAGTTTTTTCTTTATTTCATCAAATAAGCTCATAATATGGTGTGTTTAAATTGAAGCAAAAAGGTAGGGAATTTGCAAACACCCAACAAGGATATAGGAACCTAGATTGTTAACTATGAGCTATTATATCGTTTTTGCAGCAATAAAAATCTAAATAAACCAACAATTCTCAACAAAATATAGACCGCCCTGTTTTTTCTAATTACCTTAGAACCACAAGGAGGTATACTCCGGTGCGTAAAAATAAAAGCAAATGAAAAAAGTATTTTGTATCGGTGAATTATTGATTGATTTTGTTGCCGAAAATCAAGGAAGTGATTTGTCCAAAGCCAAAGAATTTACAAAAAAAGCTGGTGGCGCACCAGCAAACGTAGCTTGTGCAGTGGGCAAATTAGAAGGTAAAAGTACCTTTGTTGGCTGTGTTGGGAACGATCCCTTTGGCAAGTTTCTATTAAATATTTTGGACAATGCAAACGTTGATATCTCACAGACGCAACAATCCGAAATCTTTACAACACTTGCTTTTGTTTCTATTGATCGCGACGGGGAACGCGATTTTGTATTTAGTCGTGGGGCAGACCGTGATTTAAAATACAACTCTTCCCTAAAAAAAGATTTTAAAGGAAATATGGTTCATTTCGGCGCTGCTACCGCTTTGTTGGGAGGAAACCTAGAAGATGCATACGGACGCTATTTTTTTGATGCCCTTACCCAGGAATCCTTCATTAGTTTTGACCCTAATTACAGAGCGGATCTTTGGAAAAACAAGGAAGAACAATTTATAAAAAAATGTATGCCGTTTGTGCAAAAGGCACATCTCTGTAAATTTAGCCTAGAGGAAGCTCAATTACTTTCTGGAAAAACAGGTTTAACAGATGCTTGTGAGGTCTTACATTCTATAGGTGCCCAAACTATAGTGATTACGCTTGGCGCAAAAGGAACCTTGTTAAGCACCAAAGAATACAACAAAATAATTCCTAGCATTGAAGTAAAACCAGTCGATACCACTGGGGCTGGAGATGCCTTTATTGGTTGTTTATTACAGCAAATAGCGGCCCATCCAAATATTAACAATCTTTTAAAACATGAAGCTGAATTGACCGACTTGGTTACCATGGCCAATAAAGCAGGTGCAATTACAACGACAAACTTCGGTGCAATAGAAGCGCTTCCTCACCCACACCAATTAGTTTTGTAACATGAATCAAGCTGCTTTGCATCGCTTAATGCTCTCTAAAAGGTTACAAAAAGAGGCAGACACTCCCGAAGGATTATTTCGGTTTCGACTGTCCACAAATCTATCACTCATAAGCTCCCTTTTTTTTTCATTATATCCCAAGAAAGAAAATGAGGTTGTTTTTCTTAACCTTTTAGACCGAATGAAAAAATTGTTCGCTGAAAGGGCAGCAGAACTAAAAACGATAGACTTAAGCCGTTTAGAGTCAGGAAACTGGTATCAAAGTCAGGAATTAGTGGGTATGCAGCTATATGTAGATCGGTTTAATAAAGATATAAAAGGACTACAGGAAAAGCTACCATATTTTGAAGATCTTGGGGTAAATTTTTTACATCTTATGCCCATTACCACAAGACCGTCCGGAGAAAACGATGGTGGCTATGCGGTAAATAATTATCATGAAATAGACCCTAAATATGGAACTAAAGACGAGTTTATAACCTTTACGAAAAAAGCTAGGGAGAAGAACATCATCCTTATGCTAGATTTTGTAGTAAATCATACTTCAGACGAATTTGAATGGGCAAAAAAAGCAAAAGCGGGAGACAAAAAATACCAAAATTATTACTACACCTATCCAGATAGAAAAATACCCGATGAATTTGAAAAAACCTTACCCGAAGTATTTCCAGAATCAGCTCCAGGAAGTTTTACATATGACAAGGAAATGAACAAATGGGTAATGACGTGCTTTAACACCTATCAATGGGATTTAAACTATACAAATCCAGAAGTTTTTATAGAAATGTTGGACCATCTGGTAAAATTAGCCAACATGGGTATAGACGTTATCCGTTTTGATGCCCTTGCATTTTTATGGAAAAAAATTGGCACGGTATCTCAAAATCTTCCAGAAGCGCATCAATTGATTGCTTTATTTCGAATGTGCTTACAAGTTATTGCTCCAGGCGTGATTCTATTGGCCGAAGCGATAGTGGCACCTAGACATATTGTAAAATATTTTGGTGAGGGAATTTTGGAAGGAAACGAATGTGAGGTTGCTTATAATGCATCACTTATGGCCTTGCTTTGGAACTCTATCGCTACCAAAAAAACTGCTTTACTTCACAAAAGTTTACAAGAAATTCCGCCTAAACCCGAAGACGGCACTTGGATAAACTACATACGCTGCCATGATGATATTGGTCTCGGGTACGATGACGACTTTATACGGGAAATAGGTTGGTCTCCTAGTGATCATCGAAACTTTCTGCTGGACTATTATGCCAGAGGTTTGGAATGGTCTCCCGCCAAGGGACTATTGTTTATGTACAATCCAAAAAATGGAGACGGCAGAATAACAGGAAGTACAGCGTCATTATTGGGACTGGAAAGTGCCTTAGGCCAAGGTAACCAACAAAAAATTGACCAAGCCATAAACAAAATTCTCCTAATGCACGGAGTTATTCTTAGCTATGGCGGAATACCGTTGATTTACGCTGGAGACGAAATTGGCACGTTAAACGACTATTCGTTTACCAAACACAAAGATCACAAAAATGATAACCGTTGGGTGAACAGGCCCATGCAAGATTGGAAAACCGTTGCTAAACTCCCTAAAACAAACAACCATAGTTCTGCCATTTACAATGGTTTAAAACACATGATTCATCTGCGTAAAAAACTACCAATATTTGCCGATAGCCACTCGATAATTATACATCCTAGTTCAAATACTCATTTATTTGTGTTCGAACGAAATAACGGTAAATCTAAATTGTGGGTGCTTTCTAATTTTGATGAAAACAGCCAGTTTTTGGAATGTTCTTGGTTGTTTTCTATAGGAATGTCAGTTGAAAATCCTCTAGTAAACCTTCTAACTGGTAAGAAAGTAGCTATAAAGGATAACCGTTTGGAATTGAGCGCATACCAGCATTTATGGATAGTCTTCAATTAGGGGTCGCTAAAATTAAAAAAGGACTTATTTGACCGGTTCTTTCTTAGCTAGGTTTTTAGCGTTACGAGTTCCATAAAAATACAGGGAGTGCTTATCGATTTTAATATCAAAAATCTCTTCAATGCTTTTTTTGATAGCTTGTATACGAGGATCTGAAAATTCGACCACTTCGTTTGTATCGGTCAAAATAATATGGTCGTGTCCTCCATCAAAAAAAGACTTTTCGTAATGTGCCTGCTTATCCCCGAATTGATGCTTTCGAGCAAGACCCGCTTCCAACAAAAGCTCCATGGTGTTGTATAAGGTAGCCCTACTGACCCTAAAGCCTTTGTTTTTCATGTGCACATAAAGCGAATCTACGTCCATGTGCTCATCTAAACTGTATATTTCCTGTAAAATAGAATAACGCTCGGGTGTTTTCCTATGCCCGTTATTCTCCAAAAAAGCAGTAAACACGTCTTTTATTATACTATAACTACTCTCGCAAGCCATGATATTCCGTTTTATTAAGCGTATCGTTTATCCACGCCTTAAGGTAAAGAAAGTAAAAACACAAACAAAAATTATATACAATGTAATTTTAAGCCTTACGAACAGTACTAAATAAAAAACCATTAGCCTTAAAAGCAAAGATTACGTATCACAATAATACGCAATTATCTTTTTGATTCTTTACTATAAAATGTTTGTTGATTATCCTTTACATATAAATTGCACTTCTATTTTCTTTCAACTACTTCATTTCAAGTATAAAAACCACCTTGCTATCAATGAATTTAAGACTTGAAAATTCAATTGTAATCCACCTTCCTCAAAATGCGTAAAGCCGCCTTGAGCGATATATATGCCCGTGGAAAATCGTCTTTTATAAGTCTTCGGGCAAGTTCCATTTGTTCCCGCGCTTCTTCAAATCCGTTAAGGTAGCATATCAAATATGTATCCGGTAGATAATTTAAATCCTCTTGTTCATTCGTATTTAAACCAATCCCACTTTTAATTTTTGC
>CAZUIE010000158.1:5956-8232 GCA_964620945.1 uncultured Maribacter sp. | reverse complement strand
ATCGGTAAACTGATTACGTAACGGCTGTTTTTCCAAGCCTGCGCTATCAGGCTCTATAAATTTTTTAAAGGCTGCTGCACTTTCAATTTGTAGATACTCCTTACCATAAATCACAATTGGATATTTGAGAAATTGCGGTTCATTTTCCAAAATTTTAATCCAATGGTGCTGCTCCATTTTTGGAGTTTCTTCACCATATTCTTTTACAAAAGCAGGATGATCGGTATGAATTAAATCGGCAATATTTTTACCTAATTCGCTAGCCAGTTCGGCCCATTGTGTGCCAGTCAAGTTATCTTTAGCAATATCCACCGCATGTAGTTTTTTCTTAGATGCGTTGGCATAGGCAAATGTCTGCTCCCCAATTGAAGTTCTAGAATGATAATAAATCGTCAACTTTCTTTTATCTTTTGAAATCACACCCATAATTTTTTCGTTATATCGAAAGATAACCGTAAGCATCTTTTACCCTTAGCGTAATCAAATACTTTTCTACTCCAAACACAGGATATTATTCCCTGTAATACATACAATCTTTATCTTAGACATAAAAGAACCTTGAGCTACCGATGAATACCCTTTTGTGGATTTTATATTTAGGGATAACCTTATGGAGCGTTGTCAGTATTATTTTACATGGTAGCCGCCCAACGAAATCGCTTAGTTGGTTGCTGGTAGTTCTTGCCCTACCATTTGCAGGTCCTGTAATCTATTATTTATTTGGGGTAAACCGTAGAAAATTTAGATTCTTTAGATTACGGGAAACGGAAAAGCGAAAATCGTTTGATGAACAATATAGGGATTTACATGATTTAGAACACAAGGTAGACTTCGACAACGTAAAGAAATCAAAGCTAGCCAAACTTGTAGAAAACAGCACATTATTAGCTCCCTATACGGGTAATGAGGTTACTATCCTCAACGGAGGAGAAGAAACTTTTGACAGCATTTTCGAGGCACTCGAAAAAGCAGAAAAATTTATTCATCTACAGTACTACATTTTCTCAAAGGGAGAACTTACCGAACGATTCTATAATCTATTTAAAGAAAAAATTTCAGAAGGGGTGGAAATCAGACTAATTTACGACTCCTTCGGCAGTTATTCGTTCAGAGGAAAATTCAAGAAAAAATTTCTTGAACTTGGGGTAAAGGTGTTCCCAATGATGCCCATCCGATTTGGAAATCTTTTGTTCACCCTCAATTATAGAAATCATCGAAAAATTATTATCATAGATGGAAAAGTGGGTTTTACCGGAGGCGTAAACGTAACGGACAAATACATTGAGCCGATTTCTGACTTGGGCATCTGGGAAGATATACATGTAAAACTTGCCGGTCCGGTGGTGAATAGTCTGCACCGGATTTTTGTAAAAGATTATCATTTTGCAAGTAACGAAGACCTCCTGTTAACAAAGAGCTATTTCCCAAAAATAGGTTCTCAAGGAAGCCGTATCGTACAAATAGCTGCGGCCGGACCCGACTCCACACAGCCGGCCATTATGCAACAGTATATCGCTATGATCAACTCTGCCGAAAAATATGTGTGTATCGCCAACCCCTATTTTATTCCAGGTAGAGCGGTAATACAAGCATTAACGGTAGCCGCATTAAGCGGTGTAGAGATACGATTGTTGGTCCCTAAGGTATCCGATTCTAAAATGGCAAAATTGAGCATGTTCTCTAGGTTTGAACAACTGCTGGAGGTAGGAGTGAAAATTTACCTAAGACCTAATTTTTCGCATAGTAAAATGATGATTATAGATGGTGAGATTGCTTCTATTGGTTCTGGTAATTTTGACTATCGTAGCTTTGAACATAACTTTGAAACAAATGCGCTCCTTTATGACACTGATTTAACACAAAAAATACAAGAGGAGTTTGAGAAAATCTGTGATAATTGCAGTTGTCTCGACTATGAAACATTTAAAAACAGACCTATTTGGGAGCGGTTGTTGGAAGGAGTGGCAAAATTTTTTAGTCCCTTATTATAAAAAGTAGAAACGTATTTTATTGAAACTATTAATCCCTTTACTACTGTTTATGAGCGTACAAAAAATAAACGCACAACACATAATACCCGAAAGCATCAATAAAGAAGCTCGTGCAGCGCTATTATACTATCCTAATCTTAAAAACACGCATATAGAGTTTCGGTTTAAAGAGAACATCCGTAAATCTACCATGCTGGCGCAACCGGTATTCTGGAGCCTTTTCAAATCGAGAAAAAAGAGAAAATATTTGGTATTGCTAAGTGAGAATATTCAGATTTCCGGTAA
>CAZUIE010000158.1:0-5856 GCA_964620945.1 uncultured Maribacter sp. | reverse complement strand
AAAGTTGTCCAAGGCATCTGCCAATGTTTGCTCGTCTTCTTGTGTATCTGTTCCTAAATACCAACAATGGTAAAAATCATCTCCTACACGATTGGCACACAGTGTATATTCGGGAATTTCAATGTTGAATTCCTTCTCCAAATGCTGAACAGCGTCATTTAATTTATTGACCGACAATTGAGAACCAACGGTGTTTAAAAAGAACTTAGTACGACCCGTAATCTTAATTTCAGCACGTTCTATATCTGTAAATTCAATAGTGTCGCCAATAAGATAGCGCCAAGCACCTGCTACGGTACTCATAACCAAGACGTAATCCTGACCAAGCGCTACTTCTGAGATGGTCAAAGAGGGCGCATCTTCGACCAAAGAACCGTCCGGCCTAATGTATTCGGGCCTAAAAGGAACAAATTCAAAATAAATACCATTATCCGTCACCAATTTCATGGCATCGGTTTCGGGGCGCTGCTGAAAAGCGATAAAACCCTCAGAGGCCAGATAGGTATCTATTACGGTAATCGGCTTTCCCATAAGGGCATTAAAACTTTTTTCATAAGGCCCAAAAGCTACACCACCAGAAGTGTATACTTGTAGGTTAGGCCATATTTCATGTATGTTATTTAAACCATGATAAGCAATCACTTTTTGTAGCATCAATTCCATCCATGATGGAATACCGCTTAGTGCACCAATGTCCCAATCAGCTGCTTTTTCCGCTATGTGTTGTACACGTTTATCCCAATCATGGATTTGTGCAATTTCCTTTCCAGGCTTGTAATAGTTTTGAAACCAAAAAGGGATATTACTAGCACTAATGCCACTAATTTCTCCTTCCAACGCATCATTATGCTCCTCCAAATCCGTTGAGCTTCCAAGCATCATAATCTCTTTTTCAAAAAAATCTGCTGGCAGGTCAAAATTCCGTAGAGCCAATACTTGTTGTATCCCTGCTTTGCGAATAGCTGTAATCATCGCGTTGGTAACGGGAATACGCTTACTTGTTTTGCCAGTTGTACCGGAACTTAGGGCAAAATAATCAGGGCAACCCGGCCATGTAATATTTTCTTCACCATTCTGTACCCTTCCCCACCATTTTTGTGTGATTTGATCATAATCAAAAAAAGGAACTTTTGAGCGAAAGTCCTTTTCCATATTCTCGGAGACCAATAAATCCTTGAAGCCATACTGCTTACCAAATTCGGTGTCCTGAGCCGTTTTCAAAAGGTCTTTTAAGACCGATTGTTGTTCTTTCGCTGCATCAAAATCCAATGAGATGATATCTGAAGCATGAATTACACCTTTTATGATATTCCCTAAAATAGCCATAAGCTAGTGGTTTTGTAAGTTAATATGTCCTTTTTCTCCCATGTGGGAACGGTCACCCGTATTAACAGCTTTTGCCAAATGGTAAAGGGATACAAGTTTGCTTTCGTCACTATTCCAATAAAAAGCGCTCTCCATATTTACATTCAATAATGCCAGGTTAGGGTCTTCCTTTTCATTGAACCAAGCACGAATCATAGGATTCCAAAGTTGATCTATTTTTTCGCTATCGACAATATGTGTAGCATTACCATAAATAGAAAGATAACATTGATCTTTTTCATTAGACATAATTAATTGTACTCGGTTATCGTTCTCGATTTCTTTAAAATGGTCACTATTCTTAGGTGTAAAAAACCATAAATCGCCCTGCTCATCAAACTCCTGAAGTGTCATTGGACAAACCGAAAATGGTATTTTTTCCAAATTGGTGGCCATCATAAATACGCGTGCAGTTCCTAACAATACTCGAATTTTGTGAAGTCCTTCTTTATTTTTTAAATAGTTCGTCTCTTCCATTTCTTTCTATGTTTTTATTTTATTCTAGGCAGCATGTTTTCTACATTCTCTTGCACAGGCCAAACAAGAAGCAGCACATATTTTACAGTGCTCATGTTCGTGTTGATTACACTGCTCGGCACACCATTCACATATTTCTGCACAAAGCCTACAGTATTGCGATGTAAATTTACTATCCGCAATCATAAACTTTATGCACACCAAACACGCTTCTATACATTGTATACAGCATTGTGGACAATCGTTCATACTCTCTTTGCCCGCCATTTGAACTAGGCAGTTTTGACAATCGATAAAACATTCTTGACATGCTTCAATACAGCTTTCGTAATTTACTATCATCATTTGTAATCTTTTTTACGCTGAAAATATCTCAGCTCTCGTTAGTACTTTTTACTTCATTCTTCAGTTTAGTGCCATTCTCGAACGCTTGAATGTTCTGCATAGTCGTTTCCGCAATTTCTTGTAATGCGGTTTCCGTAAGGAAAGCCTGGTGCGCGGTGATGACCACATTTTTAAACGTTAGCAGGCGGGCAAAAAGGTCATCCTTAAAAACCTCGTTGGAATGGTCTTCGTAAAAGAATCCTTCTTCGCGTTCATAGACATCCATGCCAAAACCGCCTATTTTTTCCGATTTTAGAGCATCCACAACCGACTTGGTATCTACTAATCGACCCCTACCGGCATTGATTAAGATGACGCCCTCCTTCATTTGCTTAATTGCCTCCGTATCTATAATATGCTCCGTTTCGTTATTTAAGGGAAGGTTCAAGGAAATGATATCCGACTGAGGTAATAAGGTATTTAGTTCCACATATTCCACACCGTCCAATCCGGCTATCTCATCATTTCGCTTTGCATCGTAAGCTAAGATGGTACATCCAAAGCCTAATAAAATTCGAATTAAACGATATCCAATATTTCCTGTACCCATTATCCCAATGGTCTTTGTGCTTAACTCGGAGCCAACTAATCCATTAAGTGAAAAATCATAGTTACGGATGCGCTCGTAGGAAGGAATTAGTTTGCGAGAAATTGCCAACAATATGGCTAGGCAATGCTCTGCAATGGCGTTAGGAGAATATCCCGGTACATTTGTTACCAAAATACCGTGTTGGGCAGCAGTTTTTAAATCGATATGGTTAAATCCTGCGGAGCGCGTAGTTATAAATTTTATACCGTAGCTGCTTAATTCATTTACTATTTCCTTAGAAACGTCATCAGAAGAAAATACGGCAATCACGTCGCAACCTTTTGCAAACTTAACCGAATTCCCATTTAATTTTTCTGAAATAAACTGCAACTCATTTTTATTGGCGTTAGCTGTTTTCAAAAAAGGAACTTCAAAGTCATGGGCGCTGTATACTGCTATCTTCAAAAGAATATGATTTATGGTGTGCTTTAAAATTGCCAAGAAATCAAACAACGAGATAACCCAAACGGTGGAATTATTAATGCGAATAAACATTTTTGCCTAATAAAAAACCGACAGAACAGTAGGTGCTCCATCGGTTTCCAACACTAACCAATGTCATGGAAAACCATGACTCCATCAGCTATGCGTTTGCTTTTTGTTCTTCGTGTTTGCCTTCACGGGTTTCTTCAATCACCTTGGCTATAAAGGCTTGTAAATCTTTAGGACTTCTGCTGGTTACCAAACCTTGGTCTACCACTACTTCTTCATCTACCCAATGGGCACCGGCATTAATTACATCATCCTTTATGCTGTGATAAGAAGTTACCTTTCTATTTTCTATAACGTTAGCGCTTATCAACAACCACGGCGCATGACAAATAGCGGCTACTGGTTTACCACTTTTGAAAAATGCCCTTACAAATTCTAGAGCGTCATCATGCGTGCGCAGCAAATCCGGATTCGCCACGCCACCGGGAAGCACCAAGGAATTGTAATCGGACTCCTTGGCAACGTCTACCAACTTATCTACCTTAATCGAATCTCCCCAATTGTTACCATCCCAACTCTTTATTTCCCCTTCTTTGACTGAAATGATATGCACTGTTGCACCTTCTTCATTAAGAGCGTTTAAAGGTTGAAACAATTCTGATTTTTCAAAACCATCCGTGGCCAAAATTGCTACTCTTTTGTTTTCTAACTTCATCTTATATCTTTTTTAAATTATTTAATTGAATGCGAAATAGGTTTTATTTCTTTCGTTGTTAAGAAAGCTAACTACTACCTTATTATCACGTGTGTTGTATCAAAACGAATGTGGACTGTTTTGATAACGGGTTATCCTCCATATAATTTAGGGGTGTCATCGCTTAAAGTTCAACCCAGTAGACTCCAAATTTTTATTGAGAAAGCTAAATTTTTAAACCTGCTTTTAGCGTAGCAACTGAAAAGACCAGTTAAGCAAACTGACTTTCGCAAATGAGTTAGGATGATTAGCTATAAAGCAAAGGCATGATTTATAAATCCAATAAATTCGTCGTCAAACTTAAATTATGAGAAAATTAATCAACGCAAATTTTGAAAATTATATAGGGTCCACAGAAGGGTATTCAGAAATGGCTTATCAACTTGTATCTCATACCCTTACTTTAGGATATGCAGTAATGCTTGCAGGACTACTGTACTTTATATTGACCCTTAAAACAGTTTCGCCGAAGTATAGAATGTCTAATATCCTCTCTGGAGTGGTGATGGTATCTGCGTTTTTGTTATTATACGCCCAAGCTGGAAATTGGACAACGGCATTTACGTTTGACTCCGAAACAGGGCGATACTTTTTGCAACCTGGAGAAGACTTATTCAATAATGGCTATAGATATTTAAATTGGTTGATTGATGTACCCATGTTATTATTCCAAATTTTATTTGTGGTAACACTAACGAAATCAAGTTTTACTTCGATAAGAAATCAATTTTGGTTCTCTGGAGCACTAATGATTATAACGGGATATATTGGTCAGTTTTACGAAGTATCCAATCCTACAAAATTCTTTATCTGGGGCGCTATTTCAACTGCATTTTTTGTTCATGTGCTTTGGGTAATGAAAAAAGTGATTAACGAAGGAAAAGAAAATATACCCTTAAAGGCGCAAAAGACCTTAAATCATATATGGATATTATTCTTAATTTCTTGGTTCCTTTATCCGGGGGCGTATTTAATGCCGCATCTGTTAGGATTAGAAGGGGCGTTTTATAATGAAGCCGGTGTAGTTGGAAGGCAAATGACCTATACGGTTGCGGATATTAGTTCAAAGGTGATTTATGGCGTGTTATTAGGTAATGTCGCAACAATCTTGAGCAAGTCTGAAGGATATTCATATGAAAATGAAAATTCTACCCTGTAAGAAATTTAAAACAGTCCGATCTAGTTTTATCTATTGATTTAATTACCCATAGAAAGACCATTTGAGCAAAGATTTAAAGGGTTTACGGCATTCTGCAAGAATCTTTTTAATTAAATTGTTAATTGCAAAAGTGAGTAAATAGGCTCACGATAAGATTAAGAAATCTCCGAATATTCGGAGCAAAATAAAACTATTAATAATGGGAATATTTACAGATAAAAGAAAATTTAAAAGAAAAACAGAACAATCCAATCCTACTAATCCAACCGGAAATACCAAAATAGATACCAACAAATTTGATATTAACGAGGATACGATTAAGGACCAGCAAAATAAAAAATAAAGATTTTGTTTAGAAATAAACTAAAACCTTCTAATTTTTAGAGGGTTTTTTCATCTTATAAAAAACAATAATGAAATCAATAAAATATAGAAATAGAATTTTTTTAATTGTATTAACTCTTACACTATTTTTTTCTTGTTCACCCAAAATAGTAGGTACATGGAGCGTACAAAAATATCAACGCACCACTCTTGGTGAAAAGGGAACAACGCTACAAAATATTGGCACCATGACCTTTAATAGAAATAATACCGGTGAGAAAAATTTAGATTATCGTATTTTGGGAGTTGAACGTAGGGATGCTGCTCCGTTCGAATGGTCTTCAACAGAAAAATACATCACTATTGAGGGCG
>CAZUIE010000157.1:0-8261 GCA_964620945.1 uncultured Maribacter sp. | reverse complement strand
ATGTTGCTTCTGCGCCAGTCATCTAAAGATTGATTTGGTTGTGCATAGGTTTCATAGGATACCGAATCCTGAAATTCCAAATCTTTGATTTTGTAAGGATAAAAATAATCGTCAAAATGAATGGCATCTATATCATAACCTTCAACTAGTTCTGCTATCACATCAGAAAAGCGCTTCCGCACCTCCGGAAGCCCCGGATTGTAATAGTACTTTTTACCATAGGGTATCATCCACTCAGGATTTGTACAATAATCGTGGGTGTTGCTCAGGATGTCAATATTCATGTCGAACGTAGCTCTATAGGGGTTTAACCACGCATGGAACTCCATTCCCCGATCGTGTGTTTGTTGAATCATCCATGCTAAGTTGTCTTCCTCCCAATCTACGGGCTTGCCTTCTTCTCCCGTTAAAAAACGAGACCATGGCGCAAAATCGGATTTGTAGAAAGCATCTCCTGCCGCACGTACCTGAACTATAATTGCGTTGTAGTTGAGGTTATCATAAAAATCTAGAATATCAAGAAAATCCGCTTGCTGTTTTTCTGGGGTATCTGTTCCGTTTTTTGGCCAGTCGATATTGACAACAGTGGCGACCCAAACCCCTCGAAACTCTCTTTTTGGCTGCGGAATTTTAGGTTGTAGTATCCCGCAGGAATTAAATAAGAATAAGAATGACAAAAAGAGCAGGAAGTGTCGCATGCGTAATGTAAAAAAGGTCTATTTGCTACTAAAATAGACCTTTTTATAGTATTTAATTGGTTTAATTGAACTTGTACCTTACAAAAGCTTCCATTGCTGCATAAGCGGACATTCCCAAGGCTTTGTACTTATTGGCAGTGTCCCTATTCCGTTCTTCGGCACGCATCCAGAACTCGCGAGCATCATCTCCTTGAAACATGACACCATCTTTTTGAGATTGATGACAGAATATTGCATTCCTCTTTTTTAGTACTTGTGCGGGACTCATGGGTACGCACATTTCAATTTCATGTATGTCCCATTCGTGCCATGCGCCACGATATAGCCAAAGCCAACAGTCTTTTAAAAAGGGTTCTGACTTGAGCTCGTCTAACGCGGCAAAAACGGCATCTAAACATACTTTATGCGTGCCATGAGGGTCTGCGAGATCACCAGCTGCATAAATTTGATGTGGCTTAATTTTTGTAATGATGCTTTTCATTATTTCAATGTCATCGTCAGAAAGATTATTCTTTTTAATGGTACCAGTTTCATAAAACGGCAGGTCTAGGAAATGTACATGGCTGTCGTCCAGACCAACGTAGCGCGTTGCTGCGAATGATTCTCCTCTTCTGATACTGCCTTTAAGATTTCGTACCAATAAGGAATCTACTTCACTTTCACTTTTTTGGGAAATGGAGGCGATAATTTGCTCCGCCTTATCCGATGGGTGTATCTGGATTGCTATTTCAGCATATTTTCTGGCATCCGTATCCGATACAGCAATATTACCGGAAGTTTGATACACAACGTGAACTTCATGCCCTTGTTCTACTAACCTATCAAAAGTTCCCCCCATAGAAATCACATCATCATCTGGATGTGGACTGAAAATAATCACTCGTTTTTTGGCCGGGGTTGCGCGCTCAGGTCTATTGGTATCATCCGCATTTGGTTTTCCTCCGGGCCAGCCCGTAATGCTATGTTGTAATTTATTGAACATGGCAATGTTAAGGTCATAGGAATCTTCTTCCAATAAGAGTTCTGCCATTCCATTATCATTATAATCCTTGTCCGTTAAACTTAAAATGGTCTTGCCTGTATTTTCGCATAACCAAATAATCGCCTTTGCTTTTAATTCTTCAGTCCATTTACAAGTTCCTACCAACCAGGGGGTTTTATTCCTGGTAAGCTCGCTTCCTGCCCCCGTATCCAATACAAAGGTACAATTATCATGATTTTGCAGGTAGGTAGCGGGCACATGCGAGGTAATTTCCCCTTCTATAGTTTGCTTTAGAATATCAGCTTTGTTCTGTCCCCAGCCAAGTAAAACAATACGTTTGGATTTCCGTAATGTTGCTATTCCCATTGTAATCGCCTTTCTAGGCACATTGTCAATCCCTAAAAAGGCTGGTGCAGCATCAACCCGTGTTATATGATCAAGTGTAACAACCCGTGTGCCAGAATTGTAGTGGGACCCAGGTTCGTTAAAGCCCACATGTCCTGTTCGTCCAATTCCTAAGAGCTGAAAGTCAAGTCCACCATATTCCTTTATTTTTTTGTCATAGGCCAAACAGTATGCTACTGTATCTTCAGGAGCCAATGTGCCGTCTGGTATATGTATGTTTTCTGAAGGTATATCTATATGGTTAAACAAGTGTTCGTGCATAAAATAATGGTAACTCTGGATATTACTTTTTTCCATAGGTAAATACTCGTCCAGATTAAAAGTGACCACGTTTTTAAAACTAAGTCCTTCCTCCTTATGCTGTCTCACCAACTCCTCATAGACACGAATAGGGGAGGAACCTGTTGCCAGCCCTAAAACGCATCTTTGCTTTTGGGATTGTTTCTTGCGGATTAATTCTGCAATTTCTTCCGCAACCTTTACAGAGGCTTGATTAGAATCCGTAAAGATTACATTGTGGATTTTTTCATATCGTGTTTCTTCAAACTGACCTACAGGTTTATAGGCTATGGCAACATTGGACTTGGTAGCAGTGATTTTCATAAAAAATAAGTTTCGTATGGATTTTTGAATCAGGCAAATATAAGCAAGAATTTTATTATTTGCTGTTTTTTGCTCTTTATATTGCTGTTTTTTGCAATTATATTATATATTATATTCATTATAATTCAAGTTGTAGAATAAAACGGCAAATTTATATTTTGATTATCTTTGGCTGTAATCTAGAAGATAAGTATGTTAAAAGAAGAAAGACAACAAACCATTTTGAGTGAGGTGGAGCTTCATAACAGGATTCTATTGACTGACATTGCCGAAACCTTAGACGTCTCCATAGATACCATACGCAGGGATGTTAAAGAACTGGACTCGGAAAAGAAGCTTAGAAAGGTTCATGGTGGCGCTATTTCTTTGGGTTTTACTACTAATAGTGCCAAAAACCAAAATATCTATGCTATTGAACAGAAAAGGGTAATTGCAAAAAAGGCAGCGTCTATGCTTAATGACGGTGCTGTAGTTTTCATTGACGGGGGTACGACCTGTTTAGAATTGGCGCAACTTATTCCCGAAAATTTAGAACTTACCTGTTTTACCATCAGTTTACCGGTGGCTATGGAATTGTCTAATAAACCAAATGTTACCGTAATTATGGTGGGTGGACAAATTGCCAAGGAATCCCAAATTGCAATAGGAGCCAATACTATTCATAATTTAGCAGAAATTAGGGTAGATTTTAGTTTTATAGGTACGGGTTATGTAGATGCGATGTATGGCCTTACGGAGTTTGATTGGGATATCGTTCAGATAAAAAAAGCGGTGATAAAGGCTTCTAAAAAGACCGTATTGTTATCTATTTCGGAAAAATTAAATTCACAACATCGTTATAAAACCTGTGATATTAATGCTATAAATACAATGATTACTGAACTAAATCCGGATAATCAGTTATTACGTCCTTTTATGAATCACGATATAAAAATATTATAGTCGACTTATGGAATACACAAAAATTACCGAGACTCCGTCACATTATAATGACTTAGAGCAAATGAATACTAAAACTATTCTAAAAGCTATGAACGAGGAGGATAAGAAAGTGGCTTATGCTGTAGAAGAAGTCGTTCCGGAAATCTCAAAACTTGTTGATTCGTTGTTCGAGCTTTTTGAAAAGGGAGGGCGGCTATTTTACATTGGAGCAGGAACAAGCGGCAGGTTGGGCATCTTGGATGCCTCTGAGATTCCGCCGACTTTTGGCATACCGCATGAGCGTGTAATTGGCCTAATCGCTGGCGGGGATACAGCTATTCGTAAAGCGGTTGAGAATGCTGAAGATGACACCGAACAAGCATGGTTAGATTTAAAAAAACATGAGATTACTACGAATGATTTTGTCGTTGGTATTGCAGCCTCGGGTACTACACCTTATGTAATTGGAGGTTTGAAAACAGCTAGGGAGCATAATATAAGAACGGGCTGTATTACCAATAACCCTGGTTCGCCATTGACGAAAGTTTGTGATTTCCCTATCGCCGTAAATGTAGGTCCAGAGTTTTTAACCGGTAGTACTCGAATGAAAAGTGGCACCTCCCAAAAATTAGTGTTGAATATGATTTCAACGGCTTTAATGATAAAAATAGGAAGGGTAAAGGGCAATAAAATGGTACATATGCAGCTCACCAATGATAAGTTGGTAGATCGCGGTACCCGTTACATTGCAGAAGGATTGGGAGTTACCTATAGCGAAGCGGAAAAATTACTCAAACTTTATGGCTCCGTAAGGAAAGCATTGGAAGCTAGGGGTGACTAGAGCGGAAGAGCACATGCTAATAGGTCCTAAATACGCATGCTTTTATTAAACAATTTTTACTTTTGGATACGCGCTACTTCTTCCTCTGTAACAATGCTTTCGGATGTATTTCCCCATGAGTTGGAGATATAATTCATTACATCGGCAACCTCATCATCTTCTAGGCCTAAACCCGCCATGGCACTGTTATAGGTAACCCCGTTTACGGTAATTTCACCTTGAAGTCCATATTTAATGGCTTTGATGCTATTTTCCCTATTTACCATTAGGTAATCGGATTTTGCCAAAGGAGGAAAGGTGTATGGTACGCCTTCGCCTTTTTGTAAATGACAGCTTACGCAAAAGTCGGCATAGATTTCATTTCCTCGTGCCATACTTTGCTTCAATTCTGTGTCTTGAAACAGAAATAGATTAATCAGAACGAGTAAAATACCATATACTGTTATTGAGATTTTCATTGATTAATTGGTTTGAGGAACTAGCTTATAAATTCCCTTACCCTCTATAGACACGTAAATAAGTCCGTCTGGTCCTTCCCTTACGTCTCTCACACGGCCTTCTCCTTCCATTAATTTTTCGCGAGAAACTACCTTATTGCCGTCCATTATCAAACGTTCTAAATATTGAAAGGCAAGGGAGCCAACCAAAAGGCTTCCTTTCCAATCACCGTAATTATCTGATGTGACAAAAGCCATACCGCTCGGAGCTATAGAAGGAACCCAATAGTGTATGGGTTGCTCCATTCCATCCATTTGGGTCTTATCCGTAATCTCTGTTCCGCTATAGTTGATACCATAGGTAATTACTGGCCATCCAAAATTGGCACCTTTCTTAATGATGTTGATTTCATCTCCTCCTCTTGGTCCGTGTTCATGGTCCCAGATTTCACCAGTTTCCGGGTGGGTGATCAACCCTTGCGGATTTCTATGCCCGTAACTGTAAATAGCTGTTTTAGCCCCATCTTTCCCTACAAAAGGATTGTCCTTTGGAATGCTTCCATCATCCATTAAACGGTATATTTTACCTCCGTCACGGGTAATGTCCTGTGGATTTTTGTCCCGAGCTCCTCGGTCTCCAACCGAGAAGTAGATATAGCCCTCATTGTCAAATGTAATTCTTGATCCAAAATGTTGACCTTTGGTCGTATTGGGACCTGCCTTATATAACACTTTATTTTCTACTAAGGCATCATCCTTTAATTTGGCTCGCATAAGTGTAGTATTCCCACCTTTTGCGTCTCCTTTTTCTGAACTATAAGTTAGATAAATCCATCCGTTTTCCGCATAATTTGGATGTAGTACTACATCTAAAAGTCCGCCTTGACCACGTTGATAAACTTCGGGCGTATTACCTATTATCGATTTTTTTCCATTCAAAAAATGAATTAATTCACCAGATTTTTCGGTAATTAAAAGACTGCCATCTGGAAGGAAGGCAAAACCCCATGGAATCTGGAGCTCATCGACGAACAACTCGGCAGAAAAAGGGATATTCTCTGCAGTAATCGCTTTATTTTCAGGATTTTGTGCACAAGACAAACTAAGCGTTACAACGAATATATAGAGGGAAAGCATACTATTTTTCATAAGCCAACGTTAGAAATATGTTATAAGGTACTAGAATTATTTTTTAAAGATAAACAGAATTTATAAGTCTAAACAATTACACCAAAGAATCTTAAAGATCCCAAATCTGTAAAGTTCTTGCAAAACGCAATTTAACCTATGTCCTCAAAAAAACCGCGGTATACATTGTATGCCCTGTTGCTGATAGTCTTATCTGCAATCGGTTCCTCTGCCATAGCCAATTCCAAAGCCCTTGTAATTTTTGAAGAAGCGGTTGTGGTATTGGTAAATGCTGTTGGCAGTTCCAATGTAGTAAGCGGTAGTGCTGAATTGGAAAGTACATCCTCACTATATATTCAAAATAAGGTAGAAGAGAAAGGCATGAGCGCAAATACCTTTTTGGCACCCATGTTCTCCACAATCATACAGGGCGCTGACGAGGAAGTTGGTTGTAGTGTTCAGGGGTTTACCGTAGCAAGATTTAACCTTTGTGGTGACTTTGATAATCGTACCATAAGTCTTTCTGGTGGACCATATAGTAATGTGTCTTGGCAGATACTTGGAGGTTCATGTACCCCGGATATTAATGAAGATTGCCCTAATACCGGTTCTTGTTATACTGAAGTGGCTACAGGAGCTACGTTCAATTTAGATGCCAGTACAATACCAGCTACTACCGGTTCGGAGTTTAGAGTGGTTGCAGATGGCCAAACTTTTTATTACAAGGTAAAGAAGAGCACCATTACCCAAACTTTTGTAAAACAAGACAATATATGTGGCAAACCGGGTAGGATACAAATTACAAATCTGTCTAGTGCATATGAATTTAGTATTGATGGCGGCAGTTCTTGGCAGGGACCTATTTTTCCAAATCTAGTCGCGGGAACATATAATATACGCGCAAGACTACGAAATACTGCAAATACTTGTGAGTATCCATATACACCTATAGTAATAAATCAATTAGATCTTGATATTGAAGCCACGTTTATAGATGCTCAATGTAGTGGGGATACAGGTAGTATAACTGTTACCGCGAATAACGTACCTGGACCCTACAAGTATACCTTGCTTAATTCGAGTGGAGTAGCTCAAGAATTTACCGCTTTTATTCCCGATAATCCCTATACATTCTCTGCTGTAGGTTTTGGAACATATATTGTGCAAGTAGAGACGCAACAATGTACCGGGGACCCCTTAAATGGCATTAATCCCCCAAGACAATCTTTAGACACCTCTGGTGACCCCATACTAATAGGGGCCGGCTTAAATGCTTTGGATGCTTCAACCGAGGTAAATAGTAGTTTTGGCTGTGCCACGATTAGCGACGTTGATATCACATTAAACACCAATGGAGGTTCTGCACCTTATACATTTACCGTTAATGGAGGGGCTGTTCAGCCTTCTTTCGGAGATTCAGTTAGTAATACGGGAACTACAACATTTAATGTTACTGCCGCAGGTACCTATGATTTTGTAATTACCGATAGCAATGGCTGTACCATAACGGCATCATCTAATGTAGAAGAATTATTGCCACCAGATATTACTGTCAGTGGTTTGGACGGTACTTGTAGTAATGGAGGAGCCCAAATCGATTTTACGGTAAACGATGCACGGGGGTATAATTTGTCCTATCGCGTTAATTCCGTTGACCCCTGGGTTACAACACCGCAAATTTCTGTTCCTGCTGGTAGCTATCCTGATATTGAGGTACGGTACCAACAAGGTGGGTTTGAGTGTGTATTACCTTTACCTACGGTTGCTGTTACCAATGTTGGCGTTATTTCTGGTAGCGCATCTAAAGTAGCCGATGTTACCTGTGATGGTAGTGGGGGAACTATTGGCGGACAAATAGACTTTGTGGGTCCTTTTAGCGGTGGTTCCGGAAGTGGTTATGCGTTTAGTGTAGATGGAGTTACTTTTACTGGCATCACGTCTTACACTGGTTTGGCAGCTGGAACATATACCCCTATAATCCGGGATGGAGGCGGTTGCAGGTTAGAGCTAACACCGATCACAATTTTGGATGTTGACCCACCTACGGATATCTCTTTTGTCCAAAGTAATATTAATTGTGCCGCTGGTACATCAGATGTGACCTTAACGGCAACTTCAAATGCCTCAATTGCCCGATATGAAGTCTTGAGCCCAACACCAGGTTTTGATGCTGATGGTGACAATACTAACAATAGTATCACCGGACTTAGCACCAATACCTCCTATATTTTTCAAATAACGGACGT
>CAZUIE010000156.1:1607-8397 GCA_964620945.1 uncultured Maribacter sp. | reverse complement strand
TCATCTATAGTTTCATAGGCCTGCTCCCCAAAGGCGTAGTCCATGACAAATATAATTGGTTTTTTTTCATTCGGTTCTTCCTTTGTTTCATAGCAACACACTCCAGGACCAAATTTGGCCGAATCAAAGATTTGCACATCTATGTTGGTGCCAGAGGTATCGTCCAAAGAAATCATCCCGTTCTCCTCAGCTACTTTTTTTACCTTTTTCCGTAGTTTTTCGTTTTCGGAGCTACTTAGCGCTTCATAAATGGCAAGTGAATTGGAATCCTTAAACTTGGTGGAAAGTGCATTCTTGGCAAATAGCGAATTCATAACACTGTGCATATTGGCAGATATGATATGGATAGGCCTGTCCAAAAGCTTATGCGCCTTTAATGTCTCCTTAATATTGTCTGCCCAACGCTCTCCATGTATGTGGTGCCCTAAACGTTCTCGTAACAGCGAACTAAATGTAATCGTTCGTTTCTCTCCTGTTATTTCCTCTTCTAACGATAGTTTACCCAGCCAGTATATTATTTTAAGGAAACGTTCCGGGTTTTCATCCGTTCTAAACTTTCCATAAATTTCAAGAATCTCTTGGAAAGATCTTCCTAAAATATTGGCGGTGTGAATTAAGGCTATTTCCCTTTCTTCCTGATTTATTTTGTCTTTTTGAATGGTTGCTTCCAGTTTAGACCAGTCGCGTATAGTTCTTTCCGTATCTGGTATTAGAACTCGTTTGCAGATTTTATCGGACTCTATAAATAAAAAAGTTAAGTGGGTAAGTATGTCATATATATCAGACCTACCTCTGGTAATCTCAATATTCATTTGTTCGTCATCGATTCGATAACAATTTCTCCTCCGCTTCGGGGGGATGATAGCATCCATATGCGAATTGCCAAAACCTTCATCTGTGGTAAGATTAATAAATTTGCACTGCTCTATACCTGCTGGCAATCGTTCCAATACATATACGAGTCCGTTTAGCTCCGCTTTCTCCTCTGCAATAGAGCCATATATTTCTGGTCGTAAGGCCAGTAGTGCATTTTTAAGCGCTTCACCAGAAATACCGTTCGGTTTATAAAAACCTCTGTTAAAAAGATGCCGCATGGTGATATACAATCGCTCAATAGCGTTCGTAGATTCTTGCGCGCGAGATGGTGATAATGTTTTTCCCATGTTAGGATTTCAAACGAAATTACGATTAAAATTTAAGTTTCATAGGCTCGGTTCATTAAGCTAACTTATAGTCTATTAATTTTTCTGCCACCTTTCTATCATTGGATAGGCGTTGTACTTTGTTTTGTCCACCCAGTTTCCCAATAGATTTCATGTACTCCCTGAATCCTCCTATTTTTATGGGAGTGATTTTCAAGGTTTGTAATATTTTCCCAGATATTAAGTCGTTATAATAACTGTTCTGAAGCTGCAGCGCTTTGTCCAATGTTTCTGCAAATAGAAGCATGTCTTCGGGCAACTTTTCAAATTCTATGAGCCATTCATGATAGGGGAGTACATCATTTTCCGGAGTTATTTGAGGTGCTACCGTAAACTCGTTTACTCGTGCACCTGTCTTATCGGTAGCAATTAGCATAGCTTCCTCCACTTCCTTGGCAATAACATGTTCCCCAAAAGCAGAAATAAAATGTTTTATTCTTCCTGAAACGATTATTTTAAAGGGACTCAAAGAAGTAAACCGAACGGTATCTCCTAAGTTGTATGCCCATAACCCGGCATTGGTTGAGATAATCATCACATAATCAACATCTTTGACAACATTCTTTAGCGTAATTCGCTTCCTGTTTTCAGAAAAAAATTCATCTGCCCTCACAAACTCATAGAAAATACCTGAGTTAAGAAGCAATAATAGCCCCTTGTCCTTTTGTGAGTTTTGATATGCAAAAAAACCCTCGCTAGCAGGAAATAGTTCTATACTGTCTACCTTTCTTCCAATCAGATTTTCAAACTTGTTCCGATAGGGTTCATAGTTTACCCCGCCATAAATGAACAAATTGAAATTTTTAAATAGGTCCCCAATATTGCGATTAGTTTTTTCTTGGAGTTTCTCAAAATACATCTGTACCCAAGAAGGAATTCCCGCAATTACGGTCATATCCTCGTCCTTGGTCTCCTCCACAACGGCGTTAACCTTGGTTTCCCAATCGTCTATGCAGTTTGTTTCCCAGCTGGGCAATCTATTTTTTTGCAAGTAATTTGGGATATAATGTGCGGCAATACCGGAAAGTCTGCCCAATTTGACCCCATTCTTTTCTTGAAGTTCTGGACTGCCCTGTAAAAAAATCATTTTTCCATCTACAAAACTTGCGTTTCCAGTTTCATGTATATAATTGAGCATGGCATTTCTAGATGCTTCTATTTGATATGTAATGGACTCCTTGGTTATGGGAATATACTTGGCACCAGAAGTAGTTCCCGATGTTTTGGCAAAATATACGGGTTGTCCTGGCCAAAGAATATCTCGTTTCCCTTCTACTACCTGCTCCACATAGGGCCGTAATTCTTCATAATCCCTAATGGGCACCCGATTTGCAAAGTCCTCAAAAGAGCTAATGCTTTTAAAATCATGGTCTTTGCCAAATTTGGTATTCTCTGCCTTTTGCAGAAGGTTGCCAAAGACGTTTTGCTGTGTTTGAATTGGATTGTTGACCCACTTTTTGGTCTTGTTATGTATATAACGTGCGAAAAGTTTAGCAGCTATTGCTTTTAGGGACATAGGTTTTAATTAAAATCGATGAAATCTAATGGATTTAAGGGATTCCCGTTATCCCATAGTTCAAAATGAAGGTGAGGTCCAGTGGTTAGTTCACCCGTATTGCCAACAGAAGCTATGACCTCTCCTGCCCGCACCACGTCACCTTGGGACTTGGCAAGGGAACCATTATGTTTGTACACCGTTAATAACCCGTCCTCGTGTTCCAAAATAATAACATACCCAGTTTCTGCAGTCCATTCCGAAAAAATTACTGTCCCGTTCGCCGCTGCCTTTACAGGAGTGTCCATCGGGGCAACAACATCTACAGCAAAGTGTTTTTGTTCCGCATCAAACTCCATGGTAACGCTACCTGTAATTGGAGGAAAAAGGACCATCTCCTTTTTATCCGAATTTCGTTCGAACAAATTGTACTTATCTTCCAACGCCACCTCTGCCCTTAACAAGGAATCCTGTCTCGTAGGTGTTAAGTCTATGGATGTGGGGTCAATTTTAAATTGTTGAAATATCGAATCTCTATTTACTTCATTATTCACTATATCCCCTTTTAGTACCATTCTTATGTTATCCAAATACTTATTGGTATAATTTAAGGTTCTTACGAGCGAATCTGTTTTATACGTAAGGTCTGTTGCCTGTTTTTTAAGTTTTGTGGAGGAATAGCCAGGAATATACTCCCTTAAAGGGGTAAACGCAATCAGTAATATAGTTAAGCCAATAAGCGCAATCATGAAAAGAGAGCCTGTTACAAAAACATTGAGCCTACTTAATTTAAAGGATATTTTTTCCTCAAAAGTACTTTCATTAAGTATTACTAAACGATACTTATGAAGCAGTTTTCGTTTAATTTCCTTTCTTTTTTTCTTCCTCTGGGCCATTAGAACAAAGATAAACTTAGAAATGATACTAAGGGCAATTCACCTAAAAAATAAACATAGCGGAGAATAGGCTTTGTAGTCTAGCTCTACTTCAAATACCTTGAGTTGTATCTTTATTTTTCTATTTACGCTTGCACATGTTAATATTCTAGTAACATAACTTTGTTTTTTATATCTTCGTAGTATTATTAAAAGATAATGATATGACATTTTCAAATATAATATTGGCTATTGGTCCTTGGCAAATAGCAATTGTAGTATTGGTTGTGCTTTTGCTTTTCGGAGGAAAGAAAATTCCTGAATTAATGAGAGGCTTAGGTAGCGGCATAAAAGAATTCAAAGATGCTTCAAAAGAAGATGAGCAGCTAGACGAGAAGAAAAAAGAGTAATCTGTCAACTATTTTTCCTCTAAAATTTGTACCACAATTTTATATTGTGGTTTTTTTTGCCCTAAACTCATGTATCGTAATTACTCCATAGGTATCCCAATACCTTATTAGGTTAATGGGGTGTTATCCTTTTCTGGGGCTTTGTTTCGATTAGTAAGTATTTGTACCACAAAACTTTAAGGTCCTATTCTAGGAGAAGTCCAAAGTTTCACGATTTAAAATTAATACTAAATGGTATAAAAATTGGATTGGCCTCGATTCCATATAAGCATCTGCCTATCTAAAAATAACTATAAATCATTTTCACATAGGTACACTACAGTTTATATAGCTTTCACAACAAAATATAATCCGGCTTCTACATTACTACTATTTTCGTGAATCAGTAGCTTCAACAACCCAGTATAACCGAACACTGTTGACCTTACTGTTTAATGACAAGCCGTTCTCATGAAAAATTTTTTTAGCGCTTTTATCTTTGTTTTTTGTTTCGGTGCCGTTGCGCAAAGCTATCAAAACACAGAGGCTATAAACCAAAATCCTGGTAAAGATACTTCTGTACGAATCCAAAATACAGATTTTATACCTAGCAATCACGATGCTTTTATAGTTGAAGCTTTAGAACGAGGTATACCACAACGGACTTTTGAAAATCTGCCAAATGTAAAAAATGGTTATTACTTGGTGTCCGGTGTTTTTAGCAAGTCCAACAAGCTAGCAAAGCAAGTAAGGAAACTTACTAAAAAAGGATTTGACTCCGGATATTTTAAAAATGAAGAAAGTGGCTTATACTATCTTTATGTAACTAGACACAACGCTTGGGAGAATGCAATAAAAGACCACCAAACTAAATTTGACAATACATTTAAAGATGAAGTTTGGATTCTTCACATTACAAATAGTCTACCCGTGGAAGAACTGGCCTCCAATAAAGCGGACGTAGGGACAATCACCTCAAAACAACAGAAGGTTACTAAATACGCAGAAGCATCTTCATCGGTTAAGCTTATTGAAAGAGCGGATGAGTATTTTAATAAAATGTGGTATGCAGAAGCTTCTGAACTTTACGAACAGGCCTTGCAAGACAAGAGCAATTATTCTTTTCAAGTATTGGAGAAGGCAGGTGATTCGCACTATTTTAACACTAATATGGAGCAAGCGTACAAATGGTATTCCATTTTGTACGAAAAATATGCGAAAGAAATGTCGGCAGACAACATCTTTAAATATGCACATTCCTTAAAAGGAAACGGCAAATACGCAAGGTCAAAAAGACTTATGCGATTATATAATAAAAAGATAAAGAACGAAAGTGAAGCCTATTCCTTTGTTCAAAAAAATGAAGTTGTCCTCGATGAAATTCTGAACGGCCCTATAACGTTTGAAATTAAAAACCTAAGTGTCAACTCTCAATATTCAGATTTTGCCCCTATGTTCCATAATGAAAACGAACTCGTTTTTGCTTCTGCAACCGACTCTTCCTTTTTAACTACCAGAAGGTATAAGTGGGACAATCAACCCTATTTAGATCTTTATGTAGGAGAACTTAATGAAGCGTCTGCCGATATCAAAAATGCCGTAAAATTCTCCAAAGAAATCAATACAAAATATCATGAGGCCGGAGTAACGTTCTCACCCGATAATAAAACCATGTATTTCACAAGAAATAACTATAGCAGAAAACTTAAAAGAGATAGCAAAGGAATTAATCATTTAAAAATTTACCAATCAAAAAAGGTGGATGGCAAATGGACTGCAGCCACCGAACTTCCTTTTAATAGTGATTCCTATTCTACAGGTCATCCGGCACTAAGTAAAGATGGTAAAAAACTTTATTTTGTTTCCGATATGCCTGGAAGCATTGGCGATTCTGATATTTTTGTGGTCGATGTTTTAGGGAATGGTAACTTTTCTTCCCCAAAAAACCTTGGGCCGGAAATAAATACAGAACAAAAAGAAATGTTTCCTTTTATCAATGGTGAAAAACTCTACTTTTCATCTAACGGCCACACTGGGTTGGGCGGGTTAGATATATATGAAGCTACCTATGATGAGGAGAGCGGATTTTCCAAAGTAAAAAACCTTGGAAAGCCAATTAACAGTAACAAAGATGATTTCTCTTATATCATTAACGAAGAAACCAAAAAAGGGTTTTTTGCCTCTAATCGCGACGGCGGCAAAGGTTTTGACGACCTTTATTCCTTTAAACACCTTATAGTAGAAGAGATACCTACAAATGTTAATGCCATAGCCGGTATCGTAACAGAACTAGTTACCGGTGATATTATGCCCAGAGCCTTAATAGAACTCCTAGATGAAAACAATGTAAAGCTGAAAGAAATAGAGACAGGTGAAGACGGTAGCTTTATATTTGAAGACCTAGATGCGAATACCAAATACATCCTAAAGACGAACAAGGAAACCTATTTTGTTGACGAACTGGAAGTTACAACGCTGGAAAATGACACTATTAATGTTACCGTAGCACTTGACAAACTTAAACAAATGATTGCGGTGGAAGATGGCATCCGTAAGCTGAAGACAGAAATGATTCATTTTGATTTTGACAAATCATATATTAGAAAGGATGCTCGTAAAGAATTGGACAAGTTAGTAGAAGTTATGACCGAATATCCAAATATGGTCATAAAAATCGAGTCACATACAGATTCTAGAGGTAGTGCGGTCTATAACGAATATCTCTCCGATAAAAGAGCTAAATCAACCAGAGCCTATATTATTTCGCAAGGTATTGATGCAAACCGTATCGAAAGCGCAATAGGCTATGGAGAACAGCGATTACTAAAT
>CAZUIE010000156.1:0-1507 GCA_964620945.1 uncultured Maribacter sp. | reverse complement strand
TTTCGTTCGAATAATAAAGTAGAAGGGCAAGGAAGCGCCCGTTAATCGAATAAAATAGTAGGTCATAGATTTTCAAAAATAATAAATGCGTTACGAAGAAGAAATATGGGTTTTGTCTAATCTATTTACGGCCTTCCTTAATTAAAAGGATATTTGGCTTAGAACAACATAAAAACCCTCGATTATGGAGAAAATTTTACTTGTAAAAGAAATTTATATTGAAGCTTTTAGAAACTGGAAATACATTATTCTAAAAAATTATTTTAAAATATTCGCTGCTATTTGTTTTGCGCTAATTGCAATCACGATTTACGCCTTCGTTTTTAGGGTGTCTACCGGGTTTGCATTCGGTAATCTTTAAGCGATAGGATACATACAAAAAAGCTTTAGGATTACCTAAAGCTTTTTTTATTTAAACAACTACTGTTCTTTTAAGGGGTGTTAAATTTTAACGTTTTTAGTATCGCCTCCAACTCAAACATATAATCTCTTTTTTCCGTAGCGGGAGCAAACGTAAAACCTTCTAGTATTAATTTTCTATTGTTAGGTTTGTCGTTTATGATATAGGTTAAAAAAGGACCTGCCATTGGATATCCGGACATTTCCCAAATACCCCTAACCTCAGCTGCTTTTTTGCCAGAAACCTCGGCAGGGAAGACATAAGGAGAAAATGCTTTCTCGGTAATCATATAATTTTCCTTGCCCGGTATTGGCTCTCCCGGTATAAAAAGCTTGCCTATAGAATCTCGCATTTTTATAATATCCTGCACAAAGGTACTATCGTTATCAAACGTGTTCCAAGGAACGCTATAGGCGATAATATTCATTGTGCCCTTTTGTATTTGCCTGTCGATCCAGACAAAATTATCCTCTTCTCTTCCTACTTTATAAATTGATGGAACGTTTAAGGTAATGCCTAAGTGTTCTTGTAAAGCCTTCTCCTTATTTAAAGATTTTAAAAACCGTCTTTGGGCTTCCTCGATCTCTTGTTTCTTAAATGTTTCTATAAATTCTGGAGCCTTTTCGTTAAGGTTTTCGATTATCTCAGCTTTACTTCGTCCTTTAAGCACCCCAACCTTTTGTGGTTTAGCATACATATTGGATTTCATGTGCGCTATATCTAGGGAGTCCTCCATTACATATAGCACATTTCTAGTAGTTCTAACAGCTCCATTAAACACTTGTGGTGGTACTTGGGTAATGCTAAAAAGTGCTTCGTCCCAAGTAAGTCCCAAGGCAGGTGCTGCAAAATTTTCACGGAGCCTATCTCCTACTTCGCTCTTCCATAATTCATTTTCTATAACAATGGTAAGCGTATTATAAGCTCCAATGGAATCGGGTAAATAGTCTTGTTTTTTTTCTTCCTTACAAGAAAATAAAATAAGACCTGCAACTAGACTTACTATTAGTAATTTTTTCATTTTTGGGTCTTTGGTTTAAGATGGACAATCGCACAATTTTAATTTTGTGCCTGGTTTTAGATTGTTACCACTAATACCGTTCCATT
>CAZUIE010000155.1:0-8408 GCA_964620945.1 uncultured Maribacter sp. | reverse complement strand
TTTGTAAAAAACAAACTAGTATGAAAATAAATAACAATTTCTTACGTATTGGCCTTACAATTACGGTAGCCTTTGCCATCCTATCCTGCAAACAAACCAAAAAGGCCGAAAGCGATGCGGTCAAAGAGGAGGTGGCACTTGATAGTACTGATTTGGCACTATTAAATCTTGATTTGCCCGATGGTTTTGAAATAAAAGTTTTTGCAAGGGGAGTAGATGGTGCGCGTTCCATGGCCATGGGTGATAACGGAACCTTGTTTGTGGGTACCCGAAATGAAAATACCGTATATGCCATACAAGATACCAATGGAGATTATATTGCGGACAAGGTTATGGTTTTAGATACGATGCAAGTGCCTAATGGTATTGCGATGAGAAATGGGGATCTTTACGTGGCGCAAGTAAGTAGTTTATGGAAATATCCTGCTATTGAAGATAATTTGAACGGTACCCCAAAGAAAGAATTGGTGTATGACGATTACCCGACGGAATTTCATCATGGTTGGAAGTATATTGCTTTTGGTCCAGATGATAAATTATATGTACCAGTAGGTGCGCCTTGTAATATCTGTAACCGTACAGATGAGGATGAGCGCTTTGCAACCATTACCCGTATGGACCCAGATGGGACCAATAGAGAAATCTATGCAAAGGGGGTTCGAAATAGTGTTGGATTTACCTGGCACCCGAAAACTGGGGATATGTGGTTTACAGATAATGGTCGCGATATGTTAGGAGACGATATTCCGCCTTGTGAGTTAAATCATGTGACCGAGACCGGTCAGCACTTTGGTTATCCTTTCTGTCATGGTGGAATCATTAAGGACCCTGAATTTGGAGATGAACATCCATGCTCGGACTTTGTATCACCCGCATTACAGTTGGGTGCCCACGTTGCTCCTTTGGCGGTAAAGTTCTATACGGGCGCAATGTTCCCCAAGGAATATCAAGGAAAAGCATTTATAGCGGAACACGGTTCTTGGAATAGAAGCAAAAAAGTTGGATATCGAATTATGATGGTTACTGTAAATAATGGAGAAGCTACCGATAGCAAAGCTTTCATTGATGGTTGGCTGAACGAAGAAACTCAAGAAGCCACAGGTAGACCCGTAGATATATTATGGTTGAAGGATGGGTCCATGTTAATATCAGATGATTATGGTGATGCTATTTACAGGGTTACCTATAGTGATTCTGAATTGGCTTATAATTAGTAAAACGAGCCTGAACAGAACTAAAAACCAGCTCTTACGAGCTGGTTTTTTATTTTTAGCTGATTAAATTTAATGCTAAAATTTCATTCGGACATCAACCATCATTCTTATCACTTTCTAGAACTTTTTAGCATCTAAAAATCTTTTAATTTTTGCTATGGGAATTACAAATCCATAAGTAACTAATACGCTAGAAGCGTTTAATGATGCCTCATCACTTCATACCAACTACATGCGTTGGCATGAATCCTATGATGTTCACATGGACAAAATGTCTAAATAAAAGTTCATCCTATTTCGTATTGGAATACAGGAACATTCTTTTTACGTATTATGTAGTAAACTCGAAGCACTATCTAGTATTGTGCCAACAGATACTTAATAAGATCGGTGGTTGTAACGATACCAACAAGTTCATCGTCTTCCACTACTGGAAGCGCATGAAATTCCTTATTGGTCAGAAATTCAGCTACTTCCTGTATGGTGGTACTTGAGTTAACGGAAACCACGTTCTTAGCCATTACCTGCTCAATAGAGAACATATTGTAAACAGTGGTATCTACATCATATTCATCATCCCCAATGGCATCCGCGAAACTGATTCGCATTAGATCGGTATAGCTTAGCATACCTAATATCTTTTTCCCAGCGGTCACGGGTACATGACGAATCTGATGTTTTTTAAAAAGTTCTTCGGCCTTTTCTAAATTATCTTTAGTACTTAAGGTAAGTACGTTTTTTGTCATTATCTCGGTAACTGGAACTCGTTTTTTCATCTTGGTACAATTAAAATTTACACCTTAAAATTACTCCGATTACCACTCCTAAAACATGATAAATATCACTATTGTCCTATAAAATTTGTGAGGTAAAGATTTACTGTGGTCTGAATCCTTAGTTCCTATTACATTTGTTACATACCATTGGTAGGCTCGTCATAAGGATAACTTGGGTCACTTGCGTATCATTCGTTCTGATTTTTCAGCAATGTCATATACCTACTCATCAGCATTAAGTTCCATCACCAACAATTTCAGCATTTGTAATGATTATTTTTTCGATAATGTAATTTGCAGTAAACCAGCCATAAGGTCCTTTTTTAATGATGCGCCAAAAGGTATTCGTTCATGTGATCGAAAAAGGTTTTCAACTAATTCTCAAAAGCCTTCCATACCTGCTCGCCCACTTTTTCGCCTACTTCCAGGCCCACCTCATTATCGGTTCTAAAATGGACACCACCTTCAAACCTGGATTCCGAACATTCGATTGCTAACGCTTCAAATTCGGCGCGATCATGTGGGAAAAGATAAGATAAAACCTTTGCCAAGGAGCCTGCAACGGTGGTATGACCGGCAGGATAACCAGGAAAATTGGGTGTATCCACCAAAATTGGCTCAAAACTGGGGTCATACTGAAACGGGCGGATGGTCCAATAATGATACTTCCCGTCCCAAGCGGCAATAGTAGCATCAAAACGGGCAGTATGGAATACGGCGTTTGCAAAGGCAGACTGGAACGAATTCAGTCCGTATTCCAATATTTTACGTTCCACCAGGTTGTCCCATATGGGTTCACTTTTCCATTTCCAAGCAATATCGCTAATGGTATGCTCTTTGTTAAACTGTCTAAGTTCTTCCATATCGGCCGTCCAATCACTTGGTGGGGATGCCGGCCTAAATTGGTCATTGGCCTTTAGGGTAAGGGATTTCCATTGTGCTTTCATAGGGTCCCATTTGCTGGGCGTTCCGCCCCACAATCGTTTATCGTTCGGGAGCTCCCCTTTCCACTCTTTATTCGTACGGTCTGTTTTGGCATAAGCAATGTACTTTTCGGCAATTTGCTTACCAATTTTCATACCCAAGTCAATATCGCTTTGATAGTGGAGGCCGGTTAACAAACGTGCCCGCTCAAAACTGGTAAGCAGACTGTCCAAATACGCTTGTTGTTTGGGAAAATAATGACCAATTACCGTATGACCGGCCGCTGCGGCTGCTGTATACTCACAAATAAAACTCGAAGCTGATGTCGATTGTGACAGCACTTTTATGTTCTTGTTTAATTCAAATGGAGCTTTCCTTTGCGTAGGATTTTTAATTTTTAATACCTGTACCACCGCATCATAAATTGCCAAATGCAAAACGGCCATACGGCCGCCATTTTTATGCCCTTTCGTTCTATCACCTGCAGCGACCATAATTTGGTGCCATCGGTACGATGGGTAAGCGGCATTCCAATAGCGTACTTCCTGTAAAAGACTATCATTTAGTTTTTGCTGAGAATTCTGTATTACTTCTGCTTCCAAGTCTAGGTTGGGGTTTTCAACTGAAAAAGGAACAGTTTCCATCTGAAACATAAACGGTACATAGGCGGGTTCTTTCAATTGGCCAAAAGCAACTAAGCTTGCAATAGACCAAGTAAATAACGTAATGAAAAAGCAACTTTTAATCTGAAAATATGTATACGAAATGATCATAATAATAAAATAAAAAACACCTAAAAATAAAGGTTTATGCCTTACATCATAAGATTTGTCCTCTAAAAATAAGGTACATCTATAGTTATAACCTACCCTATTGTACCACTCTAATTTGCGAATGTCCCATACTACTCTTTTCTAATTGTATCTGAGTGGTAATCCTTTCCTTTAGCGCACCAACGTGTGAAATAACCCCAACGGAGCGGTCTCCCTCATTCTGCATTTTTTCTAGAATGGTAATGGCCTGGTCCAGCGTTTCCGGATCTAAGGTACCAAAACCTTCGTCTATAAAGAGTGATTCTATTTTTACGTTTCTTGAAGCAATATCGGAAAGTGCAAAAGCCATAGCCAAACTTACTAAGAAGGTCTCCCCTCCCGAAAGGGTTTTTACCGATCGCCGTGCATTACCCATGTAGGTATCAAAGATTTTCAAGGTATCGCTTTTCTCGGCCTCGTCCGCCGTGGGAATATCCAAGAGGTAGCGATCTGTAAATTCGGATAGACGTTTATTAGCATAACCGATAAGCTGCTCCAAGGTAAGATCTTGAACAAAATTTGAGAATTTATTGCCATTGGCATCACCGATAAGGTCGTTCATAGTCTTCCAAAGCAATTGGTCTTTCTTTAAGGCATCCAAGGCTTTTTGTTCGTTTTTATAGCGCTCCCTGGTCTTTTGGTCATCATCCAGTAACTGCGAAATTTTGCCCAGGTTTACGGACAACGACTCCCATTTTTCCTTGGCCTGCTTAAAACGTTCTTCCAGAAGCTCCATGCTCATTTCGGCAGCATCTTTTTCGAGCAGTGTTTTTAAGCTATTACTATTCTCAGTTTCCTTTTCGGACAGAAGCATTTTCCAACCTTCCAACTCCGCTTTGCGTTCGCGATACTTTTTTGCCGTTTCCTCAGAAAGAATGGATGAACGCAATTGAGCCAAATCTGCTATGTTTTCTTTTAATAAAACCAACTTTAATTTTTCATGCTGCACCTTTGCTAGTTTTGCCGATTTTTTTAGTTCGTCCGATAAACTAACCGCCTGAGTTTCTAAATTTTTGCTTGATGCCGTACATTGAACCAACTTGGTACTGAGGCCATTCGCTTCCAAATCAATATCGTTACCCGAATACCGTTTACGGCGTTCCGCCTTTGCAGTTTTATAATCTTTTAGTGCAGTTTGCCATAATCGCTGTGGTTCTTTTAATTCCCCAAGTAACTCGTTTGCCCTTAATGCTTTTTTGGAATTTGCTACTTGTTGCAATCGCTCTACAAGCTGGTTTCTTTGCGCTTTTAATTCTTCTAAAGTAGCTGTTGGGTTCCACTCTAAAGTTTTGACCAAAGCTCCGATTTGGGTGTCTAATCCCGATTTTTCATTAGATTTCTGGTCGATTTCTTTCTGGATTCTTTGAAGCTCCCCTAGCCTAAACTTATTGTTTTCTTGAAGGCTGATGACCAATTTTTCATTTTTCACTAAGAGCGATTCTTTGGTCTTTAAGCGTTCTTCATTGATATCAAAATGAGGTTCAGTCAACGCATAAGGGTGTTCCATAGCCCCACAAAGCGGACAGGGTTCCTCTTCCTTTAATTGCGCTCGGTGCGCATCTAAACTTTGATGTTTTTTTTGGTGTTCCAAGGTCTTTTTCAATCCCGTCACTTCGGCATCAAGGATAACCAGTTCCTTTTCCAGACTTAAAAGGGTATCGGCAGTCTCTTTCTGTTTCTCCTGTTCTATTATCAACTTCTTCGAAGCATCTTCTAGCTGTTTTTCTAATTTTACAGCCTGAGTTTTCCTATCTACTAATTCCCGTGACTGGTCAAGAGAAGTCCGTAATTTTTCTAATTGACCGTCCAGTTCGTTTAAAGAGCTTACACCGGACTCGGTAATCGCTTTTGCTAGTCGCGATTTTAAGCCCGCTACTTCTTTCGTAGATTGATCAGGGGTTTCTGGTACATTTATTTCGTATTCTAGCTGCCGTATCTTCATTACCAAAGCCTTTAGTTGGTTTTGATACACTTGCGCCTCTTCCCATTTTGCCGTTTCTTGAGATTGGATTCTAACAATCTTGCTTCTGAACCTTTCCAGTTTACTATTGGCATTTTCTCGGGTAACGGTTTCCTTGATCAACGTGGAAATTGTTTTCAAATGTTCCGCCAAACGGGCTTCCTCCTCCCCTTTTGCCTTTTGAATATCGATTTGTTGTTGATTTATTTTCTGATGCTCCTTTTGCATCAAGTCAAAATCACGTACATCTGATGCATACTTCGCTAACTGTTCATGTTTAGATAAAAGTGACCTATTTGCCTCAAAATCTGCAAAATGCTTTTTTAACCTAATGGCCTTTTCGGCTAAAATTTTCTGCTCCTTTTGAGCCTCTAGAAGCTGGTTCCTGGTTTCGATTTTCTCGCGCTCGTGCTCGTAAGCCTTTTGCACTTTGGGCTGGGTTGTCTTTAAGCTATTCAGCTCGGCTTGCTTCTCCTTAATATCCTCTTCCAAAAGCAAGTCAATACCGGCCAAGCCTGCTTCTTTTAGTTCTACTTTTTTCTTTGCCGTAGCATAGCGCTGAAAAACGGCTCTACCAATATGTCGGTACGATTTTGCTCCCGTAATATCCTCCAGTAATTTATTACGTTCGTTACGCGGAGCTTGTAATAGTTTGCTGAACTCACCCTGAGAAAGCACCATAGCCTTCACAAACTGTTCATAGCTCAAGCGGATGATTTCCTGATTTTTATCCGGTGTTTTCGTGCCCGATTCCAAAATAGTACCTGTAGCCGCATCCACCAATTCCTGTTTTCTACTGTTCAGGTTATTGTTTCGGTTGCGTTCAATAGACCAATGGCTACGGTATGCTTTTCCGTTTACGGCATAGTCCACCTCAGCATAGCAATTACTCATATTACGTGTCATGATGCCACCATCATCTTCCAAAACAGTATTAGTAATAGTGCGGTCTACACGCGAAATACGGTTATAAAGTGCCAAGGTAATCACATCCAACAAGGTGGATTTACCCGAGCCTGTTGGTCCGGTAATGGCAAATAATCCCGCCTCGGCCAAGATGCCATGAGCAAAATCTATTTCATGTTCGCCTTTGAGCGAATGGATATTTTGGAATCTTATTTTTAGGATTTTCATATGCCTACAAATTAAGTTCTTGCAAAATATCCCTGAAGGCGGCCTTGAGTTCATCTGTATTTTCCAATCCGGATTGCAGTTCCAATTTCTTTTCGAACATTTGCATTGGAGTAACATCGGCCACATCGGTTCCTGCCGCGAAGGCATCACTGGCACCACGAATCTTGTTTTTAAAAATAAGTCGGGATTTTACAATCTGTAATCTTGGGTTCGTTTGCTCGTTTACAACAGCCTCGAATGCCTGTCTTCTTTCCAGACTTTCGATTTCCTCGTTTACAATAATTTCTGCTAAGGAAATTAATCCCGTTTTTTGCTCATAGGCACCTATTTGCTGTTCCACTTCTTCCAAACTACCCGTAAATGCCAACAAGTTACGATGCTTGGGAACGGGAACAATCTCCAGGTTCTCCAGGCGGTTATTTTTTATCGTAAGTACGTTTACTTGTTTTTGATCTTCTTTTTCCGAAAAACTTAAGGAAACCGGCGAACCGCAATAATGAATATAGTCTTCTTCTGATACCGCCTGCGGCTTATGGATATGCCCTAAGGCCACATAGTTGGGAACGCCTTGAAACATGGCAGCAGAAATCCCAGCCTGGTTCCCGATCTGTATATCGCGTTCGCTTTCGGATACCGCACTCCCCTGTACAAATAAATGTCCCATGACCACGAAAAAGGCATTGGAATAATTGGATGTATAATGATTATTGACAGCTGAAAAATAAGTCTGTAACCCCGCTTTTATCTGCTCGATTTTGGTAGCGTATGTTTCTCCCGCAACAGATTTCCTTATATCTCGGTCTTTTAAAAATGGTACTGCGGCCACTACGAGTCGCTCTCCTTGTACATCAACCTCAATAAACAGCTGGGATAGCGTTTCCGTTGCCCCACCGATCACCGTAATATCAAAGGCGTTCAATAATTCCTTTGGTGCGTTCAGGACAGCAGCAGAATCGTGATTTCCACCTGTAATGATTAGCTTACAATCCAGCTGCACTAATTGCCGCAAGACATCGTAATACTGCTTAAACGCCGCTTGTGACGGATTGGCCTGATCAAAAACGTCGCCCGAGACCAAGAGCACATCTATGGCTTCGGTCTTTATGTAAGCTATCATCCAATCAAAAAACAGCTGTAGATCATCGGCCAAATCATATTTATGTAATTGCTTACCAATATGCCAGTCCGAGGTGTGGAGAATTTTCATGTAAGGCAGTCCATTTTCGTATCAATCTATAATATTATGGATTTTTGAAGAAATAGATGGAGTTCCTGTTTTAAAAAAGAGGTTGGCGTAAAGTAAAAAAACCAAATTTAAGTGCATTATCTGTAATATAATCTCCTGTCCATATTGACACCGATACGACTATATGCTTTAAATTTTGTTATCTTTACTACATAAAGATTTTGGAATAGTTCCAAAAAAAATCAACCTCAAAATCTAAAACAAAATGAACCGAATAAAAGAATTGAAGCGTGTATTCTTGTTTATGATGGTTTTCAGCTTTGTAGCTGCTACCTCGTTAACTTCTTGCAGGGAAGAGAAAAAGAAGGAAAACACAGAACAACAAGAAGAGCATCCAACAAA
>CAZUIE010000154.1:0-8490 GCA_964620945.1 uncultured Maribacter sp. | reverse complement strand
ACGAAACAAGTAATCGGCCAGATTTTAAATACATGAAAAATTTCGTTTACAGTATTTTACTACTCATCATCTTTATTACCATAGCTTCTTGCGAAAAGGATGATATCTGCGTCGAAGGAACCACACCATTGATGGTCATAGAGTTTTTTGATGTCAATGATAGGGAAAGCCCTAAAAATGTAACAGCCTTAAGAGTCGTAGGCCAAGGGCAAACTATTACGGTGAACACGTTGGCAGATAGAACCAATTTAAATTTGATAACAGTTCCACTTAAAACTTCGGAGGACAGAACGGGCTTCTTATTGATATCGAATTCAGATGATAATGATGACGGCTCCGAAATTGGTAATATAGATACAGTTACTTTCGATTACGCTCGATTGGAAGACTTTAAATCCCGCGCTTGTGGTTTTATCGTTAATTATGAAGAACTAACAGGAACGTTACAAACAGATACCAATAATTGGATTCAAGAAGTCGAGATTATACGTTCGGAAATCATTAACTCAGATTCTACGCATGTTAAAATATATCATTAGCCTAGCTTTTTTTCTGGGAATAATTTCGTTGGCCGCACAAAGCAAGTCAATAGATACCCAATCAAAGGATACGGTTGTTTATGAACAAGCCTATGGTCTAAGGGTTGGCATAGACCTGAGCAGATTAGTAATGTCATCTTTGGATGAAAACTATACCGGATTGGAACTTGTTGGGGACTACAGAATTACGCAAGACCTCTATTTGGCTGCTGAACTAGGCAACGAGAATAAAACACAGCAAGAAGATTTATATGAGTTTAATACAACAGGTAGTTATCTTAAAATTGGCGTGGATAGGAATACCTACGCCAATTGGTACGGGGAGCAAAATCTTATTTTCTATGGAGGACGTCTAGGATTCAGTACCTTTGGTAATACGATAAACAACTACCAAATATTTGACAATAACCGGTATTGGAACCCTGAGGGTTTCGCAACGGCATCCGAAACACCGGAAGAATTTAACGGGCGCACTGCATCTTGGATCGAGGCTCTTTTTGGCACAAAAGTGGAACTATTACCAAATATATATTTAGGTGCTAGTATTCGCTTAGGCTTCTTATTTACCGATGCGAACGAAGGACGATTTCCTATCTTGTACGTTCCAGGTTTCAACAAAGTTACCTGGGACAGCAAATTCGGAGTAGGGTACAATTACTCTATTTCCTACTTCCTTCCGCTTTATAAAAAGAAGAATAAAGTCAAGAAAATAGCGGGTGAAGCGGTAGAATAATACCTGACTACAGTTACAATTCCTTAGGCGATTTCATAAAAATCGATTTCATCATCAACTTTTCCTTACCAGCGTCACGGACTACAGCAAATTTCGGAGCAAAAACAGTGGCGAATAGTGCCGCACCAATAGCTAAGTACAACCGTGGTACTTCCATAAAAAGACCTATTCCAAACCTGGCAATCAAGAATAAGACTGCGAATCCCAGAAAATTAAAGAGTAAAGCCTTGTGTTCTAACTTCATGATCAAGTTTGCTTATTGTACTTTGCCTTTTTACTTCCTTCGTACATTACGTATTGTACCAGTCTAGATTCCAATTGACTATTAAATACCTTTATTTTTCTTGAAGGTCTAAGACCAACAAACTTCAACGCCTGTAAATTGGAGGTAATGAACCAAGCATTGGTTCCTGGATAACCCTGTTTTAAAGTATCACCAATATCAGAATAGAACTCTTCCACATCAAAATCGGAATCCAAGTCGGAGCGGTCTAACCTTTCTCCGTACGGTGGATTGAAACACATATGCAGCGGCCCTTCGTTTTGCTTTTCCGTTTTGAAAAAATCCGCTCTTTTAACGGTGATATAATCGGCTAAGTTTGCATTTTCTATATTCTCTTCTGCTTTTCGTATTGCTGACGGTGCCTTATCATAACCTGCAATCTTATGATGAAACTCCCGCGTTTTCTTAAGACTGGAATCTACAATTTTCTCATAAAGTTCAGCATCAAAATCTGGCCACTTCTCAAATGCAAAACCCTTCCTATTTATATTTGCAGGTATATTACAGGCTATCATAGCAGCTTCCGTTAGCATGGTACCACTTCCGCACATAGGATCTAGAAAATCACATTGACCGTCCCAACCACTGAGTAGCAATAAGCCAGAGGCCAACACCTCGTTTATGGGCGCAATATTGGTAGATATACGATATCCTCTATGATGCAGCGAGCTACCCGAACTATCCAAGGAAACATTACAGGTATTGTTAAGTATATGAATGTTAATTCTTAAATCGGGATGTTTTACATCTACATTGGGACGATGACCATCCGTATTCCTAAACTTGTCTACAATAGCGTCCTTTGTCTTTTGGGATACATACAACGAATGGGTAAATTGTTCCGAATTAACCGTAGAATCGATAGCAATGGTATCCTCTGCAGACAGGAATTCTGTCCAATCCATCTGATAAATCTTTCTGTATAGATCTTTTTCGTCCCGTACCTGAAAAGAGTTGATGGGTTTTATAATCTTAATTGCTGTTCTTAAACACAGATTTGCTTTGTACATAAAACCGGTATCCCCATCAAAAGAAACGTTCCTTGTCCCTTCTACAACATTACTTGCACCAAGGTTTCGTAGTTCTTTTGCTAGTATTTCTTCAAAGCCAAAAAGCGTTTTGGCCACCATTTTAAAATTATTCCCCATATACTATTTTTAGCATACCGCAAAAATACGCTAATTTTGATGCGGAAGTAGCTAGTTGACCACTTCGATTAAAAAAGCCTAACCAACATATATGAATTATATTCTCCCAATTCTTGGGGTACTTTTAAGTTTTGCTTTTGTATATATCACCAAACCTAAAAAAAAGGAGCATTTTAAGCTGCTGTTGGCCTTCAGTGGTGCCTTTTTACTAGCGCTAACGATATTTGAATTACTGCCACAGGTTTATCAAGAATATTCAGGAAAAACAATGGGTATTTTTATTATGGGTGGGATTTTACTACAGATATTCCTAGAATTCTTTTCTAAAGGTGCGGAACACGGGCATGTACATCTATCGGATCAAAGTACAGCTTTCCCTTGGTTATTATTCGCTAGCCTTTCGCTTCATTCCCTGTTAGAAGGTCTACCAATTCATAGCAACCACACCATCATCTACGGGATTCTTATCCATAAAATTCCTATCGCGGTTATTCTGAGCATCTTTTTATTGGGCTCCAAGTTAAAACCGACCAACGCGGTGCTGTTTATCCTATTCTTTTCGGCAATGACACCCATGGGCACCTTTTTAGCGGCAAACGTTCCGACAATTGCCCAGTACGCCATGCCTTTAAACGCCCTTGTCATTGGTGTGTTTCTTCATATTTCTACCGTTATTCTTTTTGAAAGTTCAGAAGGGCACAAGTTTAACCTCAGAAAATTGGTCGTTATTATTTTGGGAATTGTAATTGCTTATTTTTTATAAATGTTCAGTAAAGAGGAATCAAGAAAGTTACGTGAAGAATTCTGGATTGCCTTTGGAAAATCGTTTCCCAGAAAATGGCTTTTGTACAAAACGGGTATAAAAGGGATTAATTTAAAATTTCATTTTGACCTTAAAAAGGCAGTAGTTTCTCTAGATATAGAAGGGGATTTGGAGCAACGAATAGAAAATTGGGAAAAGCTAATTTCATTGAAATCAATCCTGCTAGGTGAGTTCTTACCCAAGGCGATTTTTGAGGATGACTATGTATTGGAAAACGGTAAAGAAATCTCAAGGATTCTTGTGGAAAAAGAAGGAGTTTCTATCCATAATAAAAACACCTGGCAAGAAACTATGGTTTTCTTTTACGAAAATATGTCTCTCCTAGAAGAATTTTTTAAAGCATACGAAGACATCATACGGAATTAATAAAAGACCACACGTATAGCTAAATCCGGAAATCTTTGATTAAACTCCCTTTTAAACCAAAACAGCGGATTACACTTGTAAGTCCAAAGATTCTCTTATACCCATTTCCAATCCCGATAGCTGTGCAAGACCTATTGTTCTGCCTATAAGGGAATACCCGGAATAAAAGTCGTTTTGTCGCTTTTTGTCGTCCAATAACACATGACCATGATCGGGGCGCATGGGTATGGAGACTACCCCGGAGCCTTTCCTATGCCTTCTTAGCTGTTCCTGTACAACTGCCTTCATTACTTTGTCTATTTGCACCGAACCATTTAAATGATCGGCTTCGTAAAAAGCACCATCTGCCTCCCTAACTACATTTCTTAGATGGATGAAATGGATTTTATCACCAAAATCTTCAATAATTCGTAACAAATCATTGGTTGCAGATGCACCTAGCGAACCCGAACAAAAAGTAAGTCCGTTACTGGGCGAGGGACAACATTCCAACAAGAATTTAATTTCTTCATAGTTAGAAACTATTCTAGGCACACCAAAAACAGAAAATGGTGGGTCATCTGGATGAATGGCCATTTTTACCCCTATTTTTTCTGCCTCAGGAATAATCGCATTCAAAAAATAAGAAAGATTTTGTTGGAGTTCTTCCTTACTTATACTTAACACCGTTTCATGATTCTTTTTGAATTGGTTTAAGGCAATCAATTTTCGAGAACCTGGCATTCCTGCTAAAATAGATTCCTCTAATCTTTTTCTACCTGAATCGCTCAATCCTTCGAAATAGTTTTTTGCTTCCTCAAAAATAGTTTCGTCATAAGTTTCTTTTGCATTTTGGCGCTTTAAGATAAAAAGATCAAAAGCGGCAGCTGCAACGGGACTATAATACAATGCCGACCCTCCAGAAGGTAAAACGTAATCCAAATCGGTTCGGGTCCAATCAATAAGCTGCATAAAATTGTAGCAAACGGTATATACACCGTTTTCAGCTAGATTCTTTAAGGTTTGAATATAATTTGCAATATATTTATCTCTTTCAGGGAGCCCATATTTTATAGCCGTATGAATGTTTACACTCTCCACTACAGACCATTCTAGTCCGTGCGATTCAATTTCTGATTTAAGCGATGCAATCGTCTCCACTGGCCATACTTCGCCTAGAGGAATGTCTTGGCAAGCTGCAACAATACCACTTGCACCAATTTGTTTGATTTCATCTAAAGTTACCCCGAAAGAAGAACCGAACCATCTAAACGTTTTTTTTAAATACTGCATATCTATACTCCTGAAAAAGAATTAAAACCACCGTCAACATCAAAGATACTTCCGGTAACAAAACTGGAGGCATCACTTAACAAATAATGCACTGTCCCGTTAAGTTCCGATATATCACCAAAACGCCCCATGGGCGTGTTTTTTAGGATGCTATTCGCCCTATCCGTAAAAGAGCCATCTTCATTAGTCAATAATTTACGATTTTGGTTCCCAATAAAAAAACCAGGAGCAATCGCGTTCACCCTAATTTTATCACCATGTTTGGATGCCAGTTCTTGAGCCATCCATTTAGTGAAAATATCAATTCCGGCCTTTGCCATAGAGTAGCCCAATACCCTAGAAATGCTTTGCTTTGCAGCCATCGAGGAAATATTGATGATTGACCCATACCCTTGTTTTACCATTAGGGAACTCAGAACGATACTAGGGAGCACCGTGCCGAATAAATTGATATCCACCACTTTGCGCGTATCCTCAAGAGATAAATCATGAACAGTTTGGTTCGGAGTCAACGTAGCGCCTGGAAGATTGCCTCCGGCCAAGTTTATCAATCCGTCCAAATGGTCGAACTCTTTTTCGAAACGGTCCTTTAACTTATGTAATGCTTCTTCCTTCAATACATCGACCATAAAAATATAGGCACTCTGTTCCGAAAGACTATTCAATTCTTTTTGTTTCGCCTGTAATTTGTCAAGAGTTCTACCCAACAAATGTACCGTGGCACCATTTTCAACGAGATACTTGGCAATAGAACCCCCAAGGGCGCCTGTTCCACCAGAAATGGCATAATTTTTATTTTTTAACGATAATAATTCACTCATTTTATTCTATTTTGCCGTTTTACATGCAGCTACAGTGGCATATCACTCACTAATCGTATTGGGAATTTTCCAATACAACAGCTGTCCAGTATTCAAATATCTTAAATAATTCCCAGTAACCTGTGGAAAGTGTTTCTCCTTCCACAATTTGAATTCGTCAGAACCATAGATTTTGCATATCCTATCCGCCATTATCTCCACAATAATACCTGTAAATTCTTTGATCTCTTCAAACGTCTAAGTTGAGATAGTTGGAAACCTACTAAAAATAGTCTACGTATCCTATATTAAAAAATTTGGTAGAGCAAGTGTGCGCTATTGCGATCCTCTCCCCTAAATAAATTAAGATGGAAAGCACATGGTTTTATTCGGTTTTTATGAGGTGGATTGTACCCTATTTTAGGCGACTTATAATAGGATGATTCAATTATTGGAAAGACAGTTTAAGTTAAGAAGGCATGGGATATATCGTTAAAAATACCTAGCGTAGTAAGTTGGTTATCCAAAAGGAATCTTTTACTGTTGGTTTCGAACATCTAAGCTTTAAAACAAAATCTGCAAAATTTAGTAGAGCTCCAACAGTTCCTTTTCTGTAAATTCTCCGCCACTTTTTGATTTCACCCTTCTTAGCTCCTTAATTTTTTCTGGGGACAGCCATTTTGGATTCTTGGAAAATGCATTGGTAACATAAGATATAATTCCGGCTATATCCTTATCGGTTAAAGCATCATTGGCTATTAAACCTGGCATGGATTGGTTTAATTCATATAGCTTACCGTTCACATGGATAGGACCAGTTACACCATGTAACAGAATTAAAGCTAAACGCTCTACAGGTTCGGAAACATATTCCGAATATTCCAACGGTGGGGCTAAACCATTAATTCCTTTACCGTTAATCCCATGGCACGCAGCACAAATCTGCTTAAATAATTTAGCTCCTTTTGTACGATTATCCTCTGCCAAGACAACGCGTGTAAATATCGGATTCTTCTTATTTGCGACCTTATTAGTAATAATATAATCCAACTCTTTATTTAATAAATCAGTTTGTACCTCACTATTATGTAAAAACGAAAGGAATACTTCCTCCCTATCGGATAACCCACTTAAAATAGCTTCGTTTAAGATAGAATTGTTAGAATCCATTTTTAATAATTGTATAATCAAAGTAAAAAAGTCTTCCTCAGAAAATTGTGCCCATCGACCCAATGTACTTGCTAAATATATATTTATTAAGGTATCATCTCTATCTATTAAATCTTTATAAAGAGGTAAAATATTAAGTGTATGCTCAGCGCTTATAAATTTTTCCAATTGAACCAATGCATGTGCTACCAACTGAGAATTTTGGCTTCGTGCTGATTTTTTCAATAATTCAAAACTAAGTGCACCCTTGCCCTCTAATACATAAAGCGCATGTAACTGAGCCAATGGTTTCTCCTCGTTTAGGACTAGTGACCCAAGTAAGGGGTTTAAATCAGAATCCCTGGTCGCAATCAGTTTCTGTTGGGCTCGATCACGAATCCAACCATTAGTATCGTTTAAAGAGTTTAATAACTGTTGTTGATCTAGTTGATTTGTAAAAGAACTCGTTTTAATTTGGTTAGTACTAACCTTTAAAATTCTACCATATTTTAATACCGTATCTATTTGTGATGCTTTAACCTTTTTTTTATAGTAGGGACTTGCATACGCACGATGTTGAATAACCCCTTTGTGCATATCAACTATATACAGACTCCCATCGGGACCATCTGCTAAACTAACTGGGCGAAAAGCTTTATCCAAAGAAGCTAAAAACTCTTTACCTTCCCAGGCCTGTCTAGCGGTGATACTGTCGCCATGGAACCTTAACGTATTTCTTTTTATAAGATTTGCTTCTGGGATACATACAAACGCATTTTGACTGTACTCTAAAGGAAATGCGCCACCTCTATATATTAATGGACTACAGGAAGCGGTTACGTTCACCAATAGACTGTCCGCATCTAATACACCATTAACATATCCTCTATTTACCAACGTAGGTTGTAATGGATATACGCGCTGATCAGCGGTTAAAATCTGATTTACTGTATATTTAGGATTAGCGTAATGATTTTTAACCATTAGGTTAGGAAGTACATAATCCGCTATTAACTGCGTAGCATTATTATTATAATAGAGTCTACCAAAATTATCCTTTGATATTCCCCACTGTCCCCTAAAGGTTGTTGGTTCCTTAAGCCAGACTCCATTTAATCTACGATATCTAAAATTGGATTTAGCGCTATAAATCCAATTATCAATATTCATAACTAAACCGTTCGGTTGATGCTCCGGATTTCCATCAGCTGCGTAAAGCGAATCCACAACTACACGATTCACCGGTTTATCATGCTCTATTTCCGTAAAATAAAGATAGGGTGGTTCAGCGTATAGCAATCCCCCATAAACATGGGATATAGCCCTTGGTAATACAAGACTATCCAAAAATATTTTAGCATGGTCCATCACGCCATC
>CAZUIE010000153.1:0-8860 GCA_964620945.1 uncultured Maribacter sp. | reverse complement strand
CACGACCACTCTGGCGAGAGTGCAGACCAGATGTGGACGTGCTCAATGCATCCACAGATTATGCAACCCGAAGCTGGTGATTGCCCAATATGTGGGATGGACTTAATCCCTGCTGAAACTGGTGCAGAAGGTCTCGCAGCAAACGAGATAAAAATGACCGAAAATGCTATGGCATTAGCAAATATTCAAACTACCATTGTGGGTAATGCAGAAACAAGCGATGATGACGGGATGATTTTCCTTTCGGGAAAAATAGCTGCAAACGAAGAAAACAATACCGTACAATCCAGCTATTTTAAAGGAAGGATAGAACAACTCAACGTTAACTATGAAGGACAGCAAGTAAACCGTGGTCAGCTATTGGCAACCATTTACGCACCAGACCTTGTAGCGGCACAGCAGGAACTGATTACCGCAGCATCGCTCAAAGCATCGCAACCCGCTTTATACAAAGCCGTTCGCAACAAGTTAAAAAACTGGAAACTTTCAGATACACAAATCAATGCTATTGAGGAAAGTGGCAGCGTGCGTGAGAACTTTCCGATTTATGCAACGGTTTCCGGAACGGTATCAGAAGTAATGGCAGCACAGGGCGATTATGTAAATCAAGGACAGCCTATTGTGAAGTTGAGCAACTTGAATTCGGTTTGGGCAGAATTTGATGCTTATGAAAATCAGATAGCACAGTTCAATATTGGGCAAAAAATCAACATCACGACCAATGCCTATCCAAATAAAGAATTTGAGGGAACAATTTCATTTATTGACCCAATTTTAAATAATGCGACACGAACGGTAACGGTACGTGCAACCCTTCAAAATAGAGACGACCTATTTAAACCAGGAATGTTTGTTACAGGTAAGGTTAAAGGCGCAACGCAAACTATGGAAAATACACTTGCCGTACCTGCAAGTGCTGTACTATGGACAGGCGAGCGCTCATTGGTATATGTTAAAACCAATCCTAACGAGCCTGTGTTTGAAATGCGCGAAGTGACCTTGGGCAATCGCTCTGGCGAAACTTACCAAGTATCTTCCGGATTAAATAATGGCGATGAAATAGTAACCAATGGAACTTTCACGGTAGATGCAGCAGCACAATTACAGGGTAAAAAATCAATGATGAATCAGCAAATGATGCAGGACGAATCAGCAATGATCGGCGATATGGAAATGAGTTTCAGCGATGCGTTTAGTTCTGATTTCGACAAAGCATTACCATCATATCTCAAAATGAAAGATGCCCTTGTAGCAAGCGATGCAAGTCAAGTTTCCGCTTTCGCGAAAGCGACATCAGAAAAATTAAAAGCAATATCGACTGATGATTTAGGTACGATGGAAAAACAACATTTAACCAAAAGTATTGAGATGCTGGATGCCATTGCAAACAATGACATTCTGGAAAACCAGCGCGCTCACTTCGTCATTCTAAACGAGAATATCGTGCCTATTGCAATGAGCATAGAAAACTCGACAAATTATTACATTCAGAAATGCCCTATGGCAAATAACAATAAAGGTGCGGTATGGTTAAGTATGGAAGAAGAAATAAGAAATCCATACTATGGCGATGCAATGTTGACTTGCGGAAGTGTGATTGATTCGTTGTAAAAATCATTTGCAACACAGTTGCACCAAAATATTTTTATCTTTGCATTGTGAAAGTTGTAGCAATCATTTTATCGTTTTATTTCTTGGCACTCAATGTAGTGCCTTGTAGCGATGCGACAAATAGTGCCGATGACACCCAAGTTGTTACGGTAATAGATATTGATGGCGACCACGACCAAGACTGTGAGTTATGCTCGCCTTTTTGCCAATGTCATTGCTGCCACGTTCACACGATAAATTTTGGGCTTGTTGCATTTCAACCGCTACAGCCTGCTATTCCACACGAATTCTTTGTCCATTTTGATGACCTCGGCAAAGATATTCCCCATTCCCTTTTTCAGCCCCCTCAGGCATAATTCAGTTTTAATAGGATAACTATATCCTGTTTTGACGTGTCCATCTATTGGATTCGTCAACATTGTGCATTGCATTTAATTCAATGTATAGAACCAAAATTTCAACTGAATTAACACCCTTATCTATGATTAATAGAATCATTGATTTTTCAATCAATAACAAATTTATAATCGGTCTGCTCACGCTGGCATTGATTGGTGCTGGTATATATAGTATGACCCAAGTGCCCATTGATGCCGTGCCGGATATTACTAATAACCAAGTACAGGTCATCACACAATCCCCTAATCTGGGAACGGAAGATATTGAGCAATTCGTAACCTATCCCGTCGAAGTTGCAATGAGCAACTTGCCCAATGTAAAGGAAATTCGTTCGGTGTCCCGCTTTGGCCTTTCCGTAGTAACCGTCGTTTTTGACGATGATATGGGTACCTATTTACCGCGTCAACTTGTTTCTGAAAAACTGACCGAAGTACGTGAACAAATCCCAGAGGGTTTTGGACAGCCAAGTATGGGGCCAATTTCAACAGGTTTGGGGGAAGTGTACCAATATACCTTAAAGGTAGAACCTGAATTTGAAGATAAATATTCATTATCCGATTTACGTACAATGCAAGATTGGATTGTGCAACGGCAAATGGCAATGGTGCCTGGTGTTGTAGAAATTAATGCCATCGGCGGAAAAATAAAGCAATATGAGGTGGCCGTCGACCCTAATGAATTAAAGGCAATCGGCCTTACTATTACCGATGTGTTCGAAGCATTGGAAGCGAACAATAAAAATACAGGTGGTGCGTACATTGAGAAAAACCATCAGGCGAACTTCATTCGAGGTGAAGGTTTGGTGCGAAGCCTTGATGATATTAAAAAAATCGTCATCAAAAATGAAAATGGTGTGCCCATTACCATAAGTGATGTTGCAGATGTGCGCTTTGGTTCTGCCGTGCGCTATGGGGCTTTGACGCAGGACGGCGAAGGTGAGGTCGTTGGCGGTCTTGTTATGATGCTCAAAGGGGCAAACTCAAACGAGGTTATTGTACGTGTGAAAGACCGGATGGCCGAAATACAGAAATCCCTTCCTGAAGGGGTTGTCATTCAGCCCTTATTGGATAGAAGTAAGCTTATAAGTGAAACAACCGGCACGGTGCGTAACAATCTACTCGAAGGTGCGCTTATCGTGATTTTCGTACTTGTTTTCCTTTTAGGAAACTGGCGTGGTGGTCTTATTGTGGCTTCGACTATCCCTTTATCGCTATTGTTCGCTTTTATACTAATGAACGTTTTTGACGTATGGGCGAACTTGATGAGTTTAGGTGCTATCGATTTTGGTATCATCGTAGATGGGGCGGTCATCATCGTGGAAGCCAGCGTATTCTTAATGGGAAGCTACATCCTAAAAAAGAAGTCTTTAAACAAGGAAAAACGTGATGAGATAGCCGCAAATGCATCAAAGAAAATGATGAATGCCGCCTTCTTTGGGCAATTGATAATTCTAATTGTGTTCTTGCCCATACTGGCTTTGGAAGGCATCGAGGGCAAAATGTTTAAACCAATGGCGCTCACATTCATATTTGCAATGATTGGTGCTATGTTTCTTTGCCTGACATACGTTCCAATGATGTCCGCACTATTTTTAAAACCACCCAAGACGGAAAAAAAATCTTGGGGCGACCGTTTCGTGCATTGGGTACAGCGGAAGTATGAACCACTTTTGGTCAAGACTTTAAACAAGGGAAAATGGATTGTGGGTATTGCCGTCGCCATATTTGCCCTAACCGTTTTTATGTTTACAAGAATGGGTGGCGAATTCATTCCCCAACTGGATGAAGGCGATATTGCATTTCACACCATACTTAAACCCGGAAGCTCACTAAGCGAAACGATTGAGACCACTACTAAAGTTGAGCGTATCATAAAGGCCGAATTTCCGGAAGTTGAGAAAATTGTAAGCCGTATCGGTGTGGCCGAAGTGCCCACAGACCCGATGCCAATGGATTTCGCTGATGTATTTGTTATTCTAAAACCCCAAGATGAATGGGTGTCTGCCGATGATAAGGATGAACTTATTGATAAAATGAAGGAAGCGGTAAGCATTATCCCGGGCGTAAATTATGAGTTTACCCAACCAATCGAAATGCGCTTTAATGAACTGTTAGAGGGTATTCGAGAAGATGTTGCCATTAAAATTTATGGTGAGGATATAGACGTACTTGCTGCAAAGGCCGATGAGATTACAAAAATCATAGCGGGTACTGAAGGTATAGGCGATATGAGGGCAGAAGCAACTTCTGGATTGCCCCAAATGACCATTAAATACAATCGCAACAAACTGGCACAGTATGGTGTGAGTATCGACCAACTCAATACAATGGTACAGTCCGCTTTTGCGGGTGGATATGCAGGGGTCATTTTTGAAGGCGAAAAGCGTTTTGACTTAGTGGTTCGGCTCGACGAGCAGAACCGTACTGACATCAATGACATCAGAAATCTGTACATCAATTTGCCTAACGGCTCGCAGATTCCGCTTCAAGAACTGGCCACAATCGAATACGAACCAGGTCCGATGCAGATAAGCCGGGACAATACCAACCGAAGAACCTACGTGGGTGTAAATGTGCGCGGACGTGATGTGGAATCATTAGTTAACGAGATTAAGGATAAACTGGACGCAAATCTTGAATTACCACCAGGCTATTTTATTCGGTATGGTGGTGCATTTGAAAATCTTGAAAGAGCAAGCGAGCGATTACAGACTGTGGTCCCGATTGCTTTATTGTTGATTTTTATCTTGATTTATTTCGCATTAAAATCCTTTCCGCAGACCTTGATGATTTACTTGGCCATCCCGATGGCGACCATTGGCGGTGTATTCGCACTATGGCTTCGGGATATGCCTTTCAGTATTTCCGCAGGGGTCGGCTTTATCGTCCTCTTTGGTGTTGCCGTCCTGAACGGACTGGTAATGATTAGCGGTCTAAATGAATTGAAGGAAGAAGGCGTGACCAATTTAAAAGACCGAATAATTGAAGGTACAAAACGCAGAATACGTCCCATTATGCTGACGGCCTTTACCGATATTTTAGGATTTCTTCCGATGGCGATATCAGCTTCGGCAGGTGCTGAAGTGCAGCGACCCTTGGCGACCGTGGTAATCGGTGGATTGATAACATCAACGCTTCTGACGCTCTTTATCCTTCCCATCTTTTACCAATGGGTCGAAAAACGGTCGGAACGGAAGAAGAAATTCAATCCAAAATTTGTTACCGCAACAGCCGTGGTCTGCCTTTTATTCACTTCCGCTTTCGCGAAAGCACAACAAGTCCAACCTCAAGATTCTTTACCAATTGTTTCATTGGAAAGAGCAGTAGAAATTTCCAAGGAAAACTATCCGTTATTGAAAACGAAACAGTTGGAAATTCAACGACAGAACGCACTTAAAGGTATTGCTTATGATTTTGGGAACACCCAAGTTTTTACGGGTGGCGAAGAAATAACAGATGGTCAAGGTATATATACTTTAGTTGGTGTAGGGCAACAAAATTTAGACCTCTTGGGTATCGGTGCAAAAAAGCGACTTCAAAAACAACGAATAGCTTTGGCCGAAACCGCTCTCGACCTGTCTGAATTGCAAGTGGAACAGGAAGTGAAAAAGGCTTGGTCGCAGGCATACCAACAGCGACAGAAATTTGAACTGTACCGCGAGCTGGATTCCATTTATTCACAGTTTGAAACCGCAATCCAACTCAACTTTGAAGTAGAAGCCATTTCCAGATTGGAATATTCATCGGCTAAAAACCAAGCATTGCAAATAAGTAACAAACTGCAACAGGCCGAAAGCGATTATGCCATTGCCCTGCAAAAGCTAAATCTCTGGCTGGCAACTGACATTTTTTATTCTGTACCAGATTCGTTTGAAGAAAATGAGGTGGCAGTATTGGGATTGGGTGCGAATTTAGAAAGACATCCAGAGTTGGAACTTTCACAAAGGCGCATCGATGAAGCCGAAGCAAACTATAATGCCGCTCGTGCCGAGCTACTTCCTAAATTAAACCTTCAAGGTGGATTGCAACAGGTCAATGGCGATAACGGATTTTATACCTATCAGGCAGGGATTTCCGTCCCGTTGTTTTCGGGCACCCAGCGCAGTCAAGCCAAAGCCGCTAAAATCGATAGCGAAATCGCAAAGACAAATGCGGACTATACCCAACGCCAACTACAATCTGAATTTCAGCAGGCAGTACAAGCCTATCAAAAATGGAAAACATCTTGGCAGTTTTACAGGGATAAAGCTCTGCCACTTGCAGAAGAACAGCGTAAGGGTGCGTTACTTGCCTACAAGGAAGGTGCGGTGGATTATGCTGCATTCACGCAGATTATACGTGATGCCATAAACACCGAAATGGATGCGCTCGATGCGCTTGACAATTATTTAGATGCCTTGTTTGAACTACAATACTTTCAAAACTAAAAAGATGAAAAAATTAAAATATATACCGATTACCGCAATGCTTATGGCATTGACAATAATTAGTTGTGGCGAGTCAAAAACCGAAAGCGACCACGATGATGCAACACATTCAGAAACAGAAGAAAATCACTCTAAAGAAGATGAAATAGTAACACTTACTGCTAAACAGTATGATGTCCTACAAATGGAAGTCGATACGCTTGCCCAGCGCAATATGAGCGGATACGTAGAAGCGAACGGTCAATTGGAAGTTCCGCCACAAAATGAAGCGACCATCACTACAGTAGTGGGTGCGAACGTGGTTTCTATAGAGGTCATCGAGGGCGATAAGGTCAACAAAGGTCAGACGGTGGCCTATCTGTCACATCCCAATATTATTCAGAAACAGACGGATTACCTCAATGCATATAGTAACAGTCAGTTTCTCAAAAAGGAATACGAACGCCAAAAAACTCTTTATGATGCAGGTGTGGGCAGCGGTGCCAATTTCCAAAAAGCAGAAGCGGAATATCAAGCTTCCCGAAGTATGGTGAACGGTTTGGAAGCACAATTACAACAATTAAATGTTAGTGCATCAGGTGTGAGAAATGGCACTATTTATCAAAGGGTTGCGCTACGAAGTCCTATTCAAGGCTTTGTGGAAAAAGTAGAGGTTAAAACAGGACAATATGTAGAACCTCAAACCGACCTAATGGAAATCGTGGACACCCATCACGTACACGCCGATTTGATGGTGTTTGAAAAGGATGTGTACAAAGTAAAGGAAGGACAAACCGTGCGGTTCAATGTCCAATCCATTTCGGGAAAGGAACTGACAGCGGAAATTTATTCCGTAGGAAAAACTTTTGAGCAGAACCCCAAAGCGATACACGTACACGCCGAAATCGAGAACAAGGAAGGCAACCTGATACCAGGAATGTATATTCAAGGGCGCATCCAAACCAACAATACAATGACCACGGCTATTCCTGAAAGTGCCATTGCAGCCGATGGCGAAAAGTCCTTTGTGTTTTCAGCAAAAAAGGAAGGCGAGGATTGGAAGTTTATGCCCGTGGAAATCATAAAAGGAACTCACGATGGCGATTGGATTGCCATTGATTTTCTAATGGAACAAGAACCAAATACTAAGTATGCCTTTAATAACGCCTACTACTTAATGGCAGAAATGAAAAAAGGGGAAAACGAGGAAGAAGGACATTAAAAAATGGACAAAAAAAGAAAACAAAATTTAAAGGAAGCAAGAACGCTTCAGATATGGAATGTCATCTATGACATTATCGAGGTGGTCGTATCGCTTATAGCCGGATTCACGGCAAACAGTTCAGCATTAATAGGCTGGGGATTGGACAGCACCATCGAAGTCATTAGTGCAGGAACGCTCGGTTGGCGATTGCACGGCGAAATCAAGGGTCTGGATGAAAAGCGTGTAGAGCAAAGAAAAATGACAACCCTTTATGTCATCGCAATATCCTTTGCCCTCATCTGCATTTTCATATCCTATGATTCTATTTCAAAATTAATAAGTCAAGAAACGGCATCTTGGTCTACGGTGGGTATTGGTATACTGATAGTTTCCTTAGTGGTAAATCCATTTTTGATTTATTACAAAAGAAAGTACGGACATAAACTGGATAGCCCTGCTCTGCTTGCAGATGCCAAGGATACTTTTATCTGTCTATATCAAACCGTAGTAGTACTAATAGGCCTATTGCTCGTGAAATGGCTGGGCTGGTGGTGGGCCGACCCCGTTGCGGCATTGTTGATAGTGCCATATGCGGCAAAAGAGGGTTTGAAAGCATTTTCCAAGGCACAAAAAATCAAAAACAGCATCGATAAGAAATGAAAGAAATAGAAAAAAGATTGAATGACAATGGGGTTCGCCCCACGGCAATGCGCATATTGATTTATAAGTATATGGCCGAAAAAGAAATTGCGGTTGCGCTCACGGATATCGAGAACGTTTTCGCGAAAGCGGACAGGACTACTCTGTACCGCACCCTCAAAACCTTTGAGCAAAAAGGTATCGTACACCAGATAGATGATGGCACCCATATTTCGAAATTTGCATTGTGCGAACCGGGTTGCAACTGTGAACTTGAACAAGATTTGCACTTGCATTTTCATTGCACTAACTGTGACGAAACGGTTTGTTTAACGGAACAAAAAATCCCGCATATCAACTTACCCGATGGTTATGTCGCCGAAGATGCCAATTTGGTGCTCAAAGGTATTTGCGAGAAGTGTAGTGGATAATCAATGTACTTCCGTTGCATACTTAATTTAAAGAATTTTACAATATGAAAAAGAAAAAAATAAACCTACGGGATATAGACACTAATAAGCATTCAGGCGAGCACAGTCACGATGACGGCCATAACCATAGCAGCCCTGAAGAAATTTCAAATTTTAGAACCTATCTACCAG
>CAZUIE010000152.1:0-8900 GCA_964620945.1 uncultured Maribacter sp. | reverse complement strand
CGAGTAAAATGGTAATTATACGAGCCATAGCCTTTATTTTTACCCAAAAATACACATCAAATGAGAATTCTATTTGTTTTGTTCCTTCTATTTATGATTACCAGCTGTAAAACAGAAACCAAGCCAGTGGTTGATACCCCAAAAGAAGCTCAATCATTGATGGCTGGCAGTGATACCCTAATTTATCCTGAGGAAAAGTACTTTAAAAGTATTCGTCAAATCACTTTTGGTGGGGACAATGCAGAAGCCTATTGGAGCTGGGACGATAAACAAATGATTTTTCAATCCAATAACGAGGATTGGGGACTGGAGTGCGATCAAATGTTCTTAATGAATATTGAGGAGAATTTTAAAGACACAAAGCCCCCTATGGTGAGTACCGGAATGGGACGCACCACGTGCGCTTATTTTCTTCCGGACAATAAACACTACGTATATGGTTCCACGCATTTGGTAGACAAAGAATGTCCAGATGTTCCCTTGCGAAAGAACGGTAATTATGTTTGGCCGGTCTATGACTCCTTCGATATTTTTGTAGCTGATTTGGAAGGAAATATTACAGCACAATTGACCAATGAACCAGGATATGATGCAGAAGCTACCGTTTCTCCAAAAGGCGATAAGATTGTATTTACTTCGGATAGAAGTGGTGACTTGGAACTTTACACCATGAACTTGGACGGAACGGATGTACAACAGATTACCGATGAACTCGGCTATGATGGCGGTGCATTCTTCTCTCCCGATGGCAGTAAATTAATCTTTAGGGCATCGCGTCCAAAAACTCCTGAAGCCATAAAGGAGTACAAGGATCTTTTGGCAGAAGGACTAGTAGAACCCACGGATATGGAACTGTTTATTTGTAACGCTGATGGATCTGACCTCAAACAATTGACATTTTTAGGGAACGCGAATTGGAGTCCGTTTTTTCATCCTTCCGGAGAAAAAATATTATTCTCCAGTAATTTTGAGGCGGAAAAGGGGTTTCCATTCAATCTTTATTTTATAGATATTGATGGTAAGAACTTGGAACGTGTAACTCATGGTGAAACCTTTGACGCTTTTCCCGTATTCTCAAATGATGGGAAATACCTGGCTTTCTCCAGTAATCGAAATAATGGCGGTACACGTGACACCAATTTGTTTATTGCTGAATGGCAAGAGTAGCACTCCCTAAACGCAAAGCCTATTGGTGCTTAATTCTTGCTTAGTCAAACTTAATTTTATGACATAGCCTATAAACCTCACTGATGAGTATGTGCTAGTCGATACACCGCTGAACCGTCTCCTCATATTAGAGTTCCTAGCATTCTGTTGCTTTTGGATTGTACGTCAACCCGCGAAAGAATAGCATGGCGTTTCTTTCGCCAAACACTCCATAATCATAGGTGGTCTTTTTGGGTTGCTATTAGCATTTAAGTGCATCGTGTTTCTAGAGATCTAGTCATCCATCAAGAGTGAATTAAAATAGGATTACACGTACCGAGGGCCTCGTAAAATAAGAGAGCACTATCCCGTTTTTGAAGCGGATGACCTAATTCCGTTTCCATGCAATCTAGATGATTTATTGAACGACCAAAAAATCACCGTTATCCAAGAACAGGAAGAGTACTTACACGGTGGGGCGGTCGAATTATTCAGAAGCAGAAATTCTGTACAAAAAGCTTCGGAAAATTTAAGAAGCATAATATGTTGTTCGCCTAAAATAGATGCACCGGAATTGAAATATGACAATCTTTTCCGTATTATAATTATGCCATTTATAGACGTTCATAATTTTGATGTAAGAGCGATAAAAAATCTTGCATGCACATTGTAAACAAGGATTATAAGATTGTTCCTTTTGAGACCATGAACTTGGTTTATAGAGACGTTAAAATATCATGCTTAAAGGAATTGCAAAAAGAAACGATATGATAATGACAGGCATTTATCTGTTGGTCAGTCTGGGAACCTATGGTGTTTTAATGAACGGTAGCATGTAATCATTACTAACAATAAACGTCTTAGCAACTATAAAATAATGCTTAAATTCTACTGCGTTCGTCGGTATTTTTTCGCTTTTTATTGTTTCTTATTTTAGTGTTTCCAAAGGAATATCTGAACCCGAATACAACCAGCCGATTCTCTTCCCGTACGGAAGAAGAATTATCTTGATTTAGATATTGCCGCGTAAAAAACAGATTGCCTTGGTTAAAGATATCATCTACGGTAAGGGAAATACTTGCTTTTTTGTTCCATAAAGTCTTACGCACATAAAAGCCTAATTGACTGATGGCGTCCCTCTCGGAATTTCCTACAACAGTGGGTGACATGTAGCTAAAGGTAATATCTGCAAACAAGGACCTATCCTCTAAAAATGTATAGCTTTGGGTGGTTCTAACATAGGTTATCCAAGCATTATTATCTTGTAACTGTCCTGTTTCCAAATCTGTAAAAATATTCTCCTTATAGTAGTAGTTGAACAGCACGTAGCTAGACCATCGGTTGGTTATCCTTTTATTGTAAATTATATCCAAGCCATAACTTGTATTCTGATTTAGGTTGGTTGCTATGAACCGTAGTAAGTTACCCTGGTTGTCCTGTGTCACCTGTTGTAAAAAACCATTGTTTTTAACGTCATAAAACGGTCTCAAGGTAAGATTTCTATTAAAGGTATATGATAGCGTTACAAAATTACTAATAGTTGGTAGTAGGTCCGGGTTCCCCTCTACTACCGTGTTATTATTCTGAAAATACTGAAAAGGATTCAACCAACCGTACCTAGGCCTGGTAATACGGCGATAGTAATTAAGTTTAAAAGCATGCTTTTCTTTATGCGTGTACAGCAAGGATATGGAAGGGAAGAGCTCTAAATAATCGCTTTCGTTATTCTGTACATCGGTATCCAACTTGCTATCCGTCTCGGTATATTCCGCCCTTAGACCTAAGTTCAGGTTCCAATCTTTCCACATATTGTTCATGCTAGCATAGGCCGCAGTGATGTCTTCCTTATATATAAATTCACCTGTTTCCGTAGGGTCTATACCTGGTTGGTTACGGTCAAAACCTTGCTGGTCAATATTGTTATCAGAATTTATGGAGGCATACCTAAGACCTGTTTCCAATTGGGAAGATTCACCTATATCGGTACTATAATCTCCTTGAATACTAAATAATCCTGTGTTTTGAACGGATTGAGTAATAAAATCATTATCTCCGATTACCGTTCCGTTCACGTCAAAGAAATCGGTGTCTATATCTTGGTTGCGATCATAAATATATGAGGTATAATGTGTATTGAAGGACAATTGGGATCCTTCTTTCCTTAGCTTGTGTACCCAGTCTAAATACAGGGAGGTATTGTAAAGGCTAAAGTCTGAATCGTTTGCCGTATTAAAACCTCCAATGGAACTTCCTTGAACATCCGCAATATCGGTTTCCGAAAAGGAAAAGCGGTTTACATTTGGCGCGAGGGAATTAATGGTAGAAAGACTGATGGTATTTCTTTCATCTAGCGTGTAATCAAAAAAAGCATTAACGTTGTGTTGTTTGCGTTTGCTTATTACATTTTGTTCAGCTGTCCAAATTTCATTGGGCTGATCGTTCTCAAAAAAATTAGTGACATCGGTATAACGAACCAAATCTTTGTTGTCACTTAACGAATAGGCTATTGAAAAATCCGTTTTTTTTCCCTTAAAAAAATGATCGGTTCCTAGCGTGTGTTTGGCAAAAACACCTTGGGTATATCTATTGTAGACCGCTCCGTTATAACCGGCCACTAGATTGGTCTTCATTTTAATATCTATAAGCAGGCCGCCCTCAGCACTATATTTTGCCTGTGGGGTGGTAATGACCTCTATGGCCTCTACATTACTAGCTGAGCTTCCGGACAACAAATTGATTATATCGCTTTCTGGAATATTGACCTTTCTACCATTGATTAGAATACCTACATTACCAGTATTATTAACGGTAAGCTGATTGTTAACGATAACAACACCGGGCGTACGTTTTAATACATTCCAAATGTCACTATCGGCCAGAGCCGTATTTTCTATGGTAAAGACGTAGCGGTCTGCCAACTCTACCAATCGCGGCTTTTGGGAGGTGACCACCACTTCATCCAAAGCCTGCGCTTCGTTGGAAATTATTAAGTTGCCTACGTCCAAGTCTGCGGTAAGCAAAATGGATAGGGTATCCGAGGTGTTTTCAATATAACTGGCAAACAAAAGATAGTCTCCAGGCTGTACGTTTTTTAATTCAAATAGCCCGTTAATATCCGTGGTTACGCCCTTTATGAGTTTACCTTGTTTTGACCTTAAGAGCACATTTGCGAAGGTTAAAGGCTCTTGGTCTGCATCCAAAACCGCGCCTTTAATTTTAAAATCCTGTGCGGTTACAAACGAAAATGAAAGGAATAAGAGTAAAAAAAATCTAAAATCGATGGACATTAAATTAGGTTGGAGCTATGAAGGCTAAAAATAAACAAAGAATGTAGAAATATCCTACATATAATCGGGAATTTTAGGTCTATGGCTTTTCAAAGTTTACTCCGAATTCAAACGGTCGCGTTCCTTCTTGTCAATTTCACGATCGTTATCCTCTAATCTAAAGTTTCCGAAGTTATAAGTGAGCCCAACGCGCACGTATTGTGTTTCAGGAATGGCAAAATAGCTATTATCCTGATTTAGGTACCTGGAGGTGATTTTTCCGTTAGCCTTCCCTAATGCATCATTTACGGCAATACTTACCAAAGCTCTTCTGTTCCAAAAAGATTTTCGCACCCCAAACGTTAGATTTGTAGTTTCTGACTGAATATAGGAGCCCTGTAAAAAGCCGGAGAGGTAGGTAAGACCCAGCTCACCTTGAAAGGTGCCGTCCTTGGAAAGCGTGAGATAGTTGGTAATATCTGCGTAAAAACCGTTGAATTCGTTTTTAAAGGCAACATTATTGCTTTCTAGGGCAAGAAAGGTCTCGTCTTCGTGAAAAATGGAAATATAACTATACACATACCAATTATCGGATATGGATTTGCCATAGTTAAAATCGAAACCATACGAGGTGCTTTCCAAAACGTTTTGGGTAATATCCCTTAAGATTTGGTTTTGATTGTCCTGAAAAGAAAGTTTAGAAATAAAATTCCCGTTATCCCTATAATAAAAATCAAAAAAGAATTCTTGGTTAAGCGTATAGTTCAAATTAAAATTATGGCTAAAATTAGGCAATAAACTAGGGTTACCCTCTACAAAATTATTTTCATTGATAAACGTTCGGAAAGGATTTAGATCTTGGTACCTTGGTCGTCTCAATTTTCTAGAGTAGTCAAAGGAAAAACTGTGGTTTTCATTTCTATTATGCAATAGATAAAAGCTGGGAAATAATTCGAAATATTCTAAATTGTTACTGGTTGATAAGGATACCGAAGTTCCCGTACTTTGGGTATGCTCTGCTCGTAACCCTGCTTTTATGCTCCATTTTTCCCAGTCATGCGATACGCTGGCATAGGCGGCATATACGTTTTCGTCATATAAAAAACGATCGGACAAGGACGGATCTAATACCAACCCGTTAGTTGCCGAAAAATAATCCAAGGTGCTTTCAGATGCTATAAATGAACCTTTTAGTCCAGCCCCCATTGTAGTGGTACCCAACATCCCCGAATAATCCACCTGTGCGGTGGCAATATCTATATCTTGGTCGGCATCCGTAATAAAATTAAATTCCCTTAAAAATATGCCCTCCGGATTAAAGTAATCGGAATTCACATTCTGCCTTCGGGAGAGGTCAAATTTTGTAAAATGACCGTTCATGGACACCGAACCGTTTTTCTTAAATTTATGTTTGTACGTAATATCTCCAGACAGGTTGTTCTTTGTTTCGTCCTCAGGGCTTAGGGTAGTAAAAGTAGAATCGGTAACATTAAAACGGTTACGCATAATGGTAGTCTGCCGGTTATCATATTTTCGGTAAGGAGATAACTGTGCGTTTGCCGTAATGTTCAATTCGTTTCTATCGTCAAATTCATAATCCAATACCGCGCCGGCTACATGACTGCGTAACCTGTTTGTGTTATCAAAATCTGTTGTCCACCGAGAAAAAACACCGGTGTCGTTTATAAAATTCACTTCGCTTTCAACATCATAAAATTCTTTTCTTGGTGCAAATCCGTAACTAAGGTTCATGTTCAGTTTGTTGGTCTTATAAAAATGCGAGGTACCAAAATTATACTTAGAAAAAACCCCTTGCGTATACGTAGTATTGATATTGCCTTTATAGCCTAAAGAAATGTTTTTACTGGTAATAATATTAAGCACTGCACCGCCCTCTGCATCATATCGTGCGGGAGGGTTACTGATCACCTCTACGGATTTAATGTTTTCCCCTTGATAATTTTCCAACAGGTTTCTAACCTCTTCTGCAGAGAGCTGTACCTTACGGTCATTAATATACACGGTGGCCGCCTGATTCCTAATCTGTAATTCGTCCTGCATCGCGATTACCCCTGGGGTTTGTTTTAAGATGTCCCAAGAACTACTTTGAGATAATACTGTATTTTCGACGTTAAAGACCAAACGATCTACTTTACGCTCAACTTTTGGCCTATTGGCCGTTACCACTACCTCATCCAAAGCTTCGGATTCCTGTGTTATAATCACAGCCCCGATAGTAATATCCTTTGAAATATCCAACACCATATTTGCAGAGGCCCAACCAATATAACTTGCCTTCAAAAAATACAGGCCTTTAGGAATATCGCTTATTTTAAAAGCTCCAAATTCATCTGCCGAAGTTCCCTCTATCAAAACAGAATCGGCAGACCGCAATAAAAAAACAGAAGCAAAAGGAATCGCTTCGTTTTTTTTATCGCGTACCTTACCTTTAAGTTCGTAGGACTGCCCTACGACGAGGTAACCGCAAAACAAGGTCATGAACAGAATTAGGGGCAAGGATTTCACTTTACATTTGGGTTGGTCACCAAATCTAACAAATTATTATGGCTTTTCTGTATAAATTGTGTAATCCCCTCCTACGTTGCTATTCGCTCAAATACACCTTATTTTCGGCATAGCTGCTTAAAATTGCGCTGTAAATTAGAGTATATTTGCAATTGGTTTTGCTACATTTCTTTACGTGTTGTGGCATTAATCAACAGACATTGTATTTATTGCTATGAAAAACATTCGAAATTTTTGCATCATTGCCCATATAGACCACGGTAAAAGCACCTTGGCAGATCGCTTGTTGGAGTTCACGGGGTCTGTAACGGACCGTGAGAAGAAAGAACAGCTTTTAGACAGTATGGACTTGGAACGCGAGAGGGGCATTACCATTAAAAGCCATGCCATACAAATGGAATATACCTATAAGGGTGAAGCGTATATTCTTAACCTTATAGACACGCCAGGCCATGTTGATTTCTCTTATGAAGTATCGCGCTCCATTGCTGCCTGTGAAGGCGCTCTTTTGGTCGTAGATGCTGCCCAGAGCATACAGGCCCAGACAATTTCTAACCTATACCTGGCGCTAGAGAACGATTTGGAAATAATCCCGGTATTAAACAAGGTAGATTTACCAAGTGCCAACCCGGAGGAGGTAACAGACGATATTGTAGACCTTTTGGGTTGTAAAGCGGAAGAAGTGATTCCCGCAAGCGCGAAGACCGGAATCGGAATCGAAGAAATACTGGCCGCCATAATTGAACGTATTCCTGCACCTAAAGGAAATGTGGACGAATCTTTGCAGGCATTGGTTTTCGATTCGGTATACAATCCGTTCCGTGGCGTTGAGACCTATTTTAGGGTCATTAACGGGGAAATAAAAAAAGGACAAAAAATAAAATTCGTTGCTACGGACAAAGATTACTTTGCCGATGAGGTAGGTACCTTAAAATTAACACAACACCCAAAGAAAAGCATTAAAGCAGGGGATGTTGGCTATTTGATTACGGGTATTAAAGACGCACGAGAAGTAAAAGTAGGTGATACGATTACAGACGCCGCCAAACCAACGGTTAATCCTATTGCTGGGTTTGAAGATGTTAAACCTATGGTGTTTGCAGGAATCTATCCTGTTGATACAGAAGAATTTGAGGAGCTTCGCAACTCTATGGAAAAACTACAGCTGAATGATGCATCTTTAGTATTTGCGCCGGAAAGTAGTGCTGCACTGGGTTTTGGGTTTCGTTGTGGGTTTTTAGGAATGCTGCACATGGAGATTATTCAGGAACGTTTAGAGCGGGAGTTTAATATGACCGTAATAACCACCGTGCCCAACGTTTCGTATCACGCGTTTACTCGAAAAAATCCAGACACCCCTTTAATAGTAAATAATCCTACGGATTTACCCGATCCTTCCAGTATTGATCGGGTAGAGGAACCTTACATAAAAGCAACAATAATAACCAAGGCAGATTTTGTGGGTAACGTAATGTCGCTGTGTATCGAAAAACGAGGACAGATTACCAACCAAACCTATCTGACCACCGAACGTGTGGAACTTAATTTTGATATGCCCTTGGCCGAAATTGTGTTTGACTTTTATGATCGTTTAAAAACAGTTTCCAAGGGCTATGCTTCTTTTGATTATACCCCAATAGGAATGAGAGTTTCCAAACTAGTGCGTGTTGACATTTTATTGAATTCGCAACCTGTAGATGCGCTTTCCGCATTGATACACGCAGATAACGCAGTTCATATTGGAAAAAAAATGTGCGAAAAATTAAAGGAACTTATTCCTAGGCAACAGTTTGATATCCCCATACAGGCAGCTATTGGCGCAAAAATTATTTCTCGTGAAACCACCAAGGCGCTTCGTAAAGATGTTACCGCAAAATGCTATGGTGGAGATATTTCTCGTAAACGCAAACTGTTAGAAAAGCAGAAAAAAGGGAAAAAACGTATGCGGCAAGTTGGTAATGT
>CAZUIE010000151.1:0-8910 GCA_964620945.1 uncultured Maribacter sp. | reverse complement strand
GTAGCGAGAGGGGGGCACGATCCCCCGACCTCCGGGTTATGAATCCGACGCTCTAACCAACTGAGCTACCTCGCCATTTTCATTTTAAAAATATCCAACTATAAATTATAAGATTAATTTTCTTATAAGTGAGACTACCTGTGTTAAATGCAGAGAATCATTTTAAAACGGCTGCAAATATATAGTTTAATTTTATGTTCATCAACAATAGTGGGGTAAAAAATAATACTGATCTTTTATTTTTTTATCTTATATAAATATATATATTGGGCATTATTAAGAAGTAACCATGGACGATAAAATAAAATATGAAATTGAGTTTGTAATACAGTCTTCGCCCCAGATGCTGTATCAATATTTGGCCACACCTTCTGGTTTGTCAGAATGGTTTGCTGACAATGTGAATTCTAGAGGAGAGAAATTTATTTTTATATGGGACGGAGCAGAGGAGGAGGCAATCTTACTAAAACGTAAAACCGACGAATTTGTGCGCTTTTCTTGGGAAGAGAATGATGATGATTCCTATTTTGAAATGAAAATCATAGTTGATGAAATTACAAAAGATGTATCCTTGTTCATTACCGATTTTGCAGAGGAGGATGAAGTGGAGGAGTCAAAAATGTTATGGACCAATCAGGTTTCCGACCTAAAACAAGTATTGGGTTCCAAATAAATTATTAGGTATTTACAGTATCTTTGAGCCTTATTTTTATAAGGCTTTTTTTATGGTGAATTTTAACGGTACGTTACTCGAAACGGATGCATATTTTTTAAACAACTCCAATAGAGGACTCCGATATGGGGACTCTCTTTTCGAATCCATTCGTGTAGTTAATGGACGTATCTATTTCTTGGAGGAACACTATCTTAGGTTGATGTCTTCTATGCGCATTCTTAGAATGGAAATCCCTATGGAATTTACAATGGAATTTCTAGAGTCCGAAATTCTTAAGACACTGGCCGCTAATAAAGGTACTCATGCGTATCGCGTTCGTTTCACCGTATTTAGGAACGATGGAGGTCTATATTTACCTGAAACCAATCGTGTTTCCTATTGTATCGAATTTAAGGAATTGGACCATCCGTTTTACACTATTTCCGAGACTCCTTATGAAGTAGAATTGTTTAAGGATTTTTATGTAAATAAGGATATGTTATCCAACCTTAAGACCAATAATCGCATATTAAATGTCGTTGGAAGTGTTTTTGCCAAGGAGAATGATTTTCAAAATTGTTTGCTCATCAATGGAGATAAAATGGTTGTAGAAGCCCTGAACGGCAATGTATTTCTGGTGTCGGGAAAAACAATAAAAACACCCCCGTTGGAAGATGGATGTTTGAATGGCATTCTTAGAAAAAAAATAGTAGAGATTTTGAAAAAGTCTGACAGCTATGAGATTTTGGAGGCGTCCGTTTCTCCTTTTGAATTGCAAAAAGCCGATGAGCTATTTATAACGAACACCATTAAGGGAATCATCCCAATATCTAAATACCGTAAAAAGAAATTTGAAAATACGGTAAGTAAAGATTTAATAGGGAAATTGAATGCGGTAGCGCGTTTAACCGCTTAATTGAGATTAGGGTTTTCTGGCGCATTAGACCATATAAGATAGTCACCACCAAGCTCCATCATTTTCTCTTTCCAAAAAGCATCCGTGGATTTTTTTATAATTTGGCTTTCATATTGGTTGGCCACCACAATCCACGACTTCGAAGAAAGTTCTTCGTCCAGTTGTAAGGATGACCATCCAGAGTAACCCAAGAAGAAACGAATATCGTCTTCCGAGATGGATTTTTGATTGATTAGAGCAATTGTTTTCTCAAAATTCCCACCCCAATAGATGCCATCAGAAATCTCTATGCTGTCTTCAATCAAATGGGGTACTTTATGAATAAAGTAAAGATTGTCCTGTTCTACAGGTCCACCGTTATACACTTGAAAAGGAATCAAAATTTCATTCACTAGGTCGCTAATTTGGTATTCCAATGGCTTGTTTAAAATAAAGCCAACTGATCCCTCTTCATTATGCTCGGCAAGCAGCACCACGGATCGGTTAAAAGAAACATCTCCTGTAAGGGATGGCTCAGCGATAAGTAATTTTCCTTTTTGCGGTTCTATTTGAAGCATTATTAAATAGCCTATAAGTGTCTAAAATAAGACAATTCCTATTAAACTTCAAAAATTAATACACAAAAAAAAGCGCTTATTAGGCGCTTTTAATTCTAATATCTGTGTGAATTAGTTTACTGCTTTACCTAAATCGGCACCTGCTTTAAACTTAACAACGTTCTTAGCTGCAATTTGGATAGTTTTTCCAGTTGATGGGTTTCTACCTTCTCTTGCGTTTCTTCTTGATACGGACCAAGATCCGAAACCAACTAAAGAAACTCTGTCTCCTTTTTTCAAAGAACCTTCAACATTTCCTAAAAAAGACTCTAAAGACTTTTTGGCTGCTGCCTTTGTGATGCCAGCGTCTGCCGCCATTGCATCAATCAATTCTGTTTTGTTCATAGTGTGATTAAATTAAGTGTTGTTAAAAATAACTTTATATCGTTTAACAAATTTATATGGATTTACGACCAACACAAGGAAAACCGCTGTAAATCCCTTATTTTGTTGATAACTCGGGAGGTTTGTTGATAACGTAGGGCTTTTTTACGATTCCCGCAGCCCTTTCAAACAGGGGCTTCAACGAAAAAATGCGTTTTCGGGTAATTTAAGTCCGTTCAAAACCGCTGCCGTTGCCATTCTTCTTTTGCCCTGTAATTGAATTTCTAACAGTTTTATATATCCTCCATTCACCGCAACCCGTATTTCTTTCTTGTCAAAAACGAGTTTTCCAGATTTTAAATTATGTGTTTCTTTTTCAGCTTTAACCTTATAAATTTTTACAATAAGCTCGTCCTCGTTCAATACTAGGGAAGTCCATGCAGTGGGGTATGGGCTTAAACCTCTTATATGATTGTAAACACTTTCCAATGGTAGACCCCAGTCGATTCTACACATTTCCCGGTCTAACTTATGGGCTATTTTTAAATCAGTTGAATTTTCTTGTATGGTTGTACTTAGGTTTCCTTCTTCGATTCGTTTAACAGTTTTTAGTACGGTATCTGTCCCTAGTCGCATTAAGCGGTCATGTAGGGCTCCCGCATCTTCGTCAGGAGAAATAGCTATCTCATCTTGTAGGATAATAGCTCCAGTATCAATTTTTTCATCAATAAAGAACGTTGTAACACCAGTCTTGGTTTCACCGTTCATTAGCACCCAATTGATGGGGGCGGCACCGCGATATTCTGGTAATAGGGAAGCATGTAAATTAAAAGTACCCAAGGCCGGAAGCTGCCAAACCACTTTAGGAAGCATTCTGAAGGCTACTACGATTTGCAGGTTAGCTTTAAGCTTTGTTAATGTTTCTATGAATTCCGGATCTTTAAGGTTGGTCGGTTGTAATACGGTTAGGTCGTTTGCCAATACATACCTTTTGACAGCCGATTGGTTTACTTTTCTTCCCCTTCCGGCCGGTCTGTCGGGAGCTGTAATTACACCGACAACAGCATAGCCTTTTTTGCAGAGCGCATCTAAAATTCCTACTGCAAAATCCGGGGTTCCCATAAATACGATTCGTAAGTCTGTCATAAGTGTTTGGATATATTGTACTTATTTTTGGTATCTAACTCTATTTTACGCTCTTCCAATAGCTCTTGCAAAGCTATCAAAACCATAGTGCTTTCCTCTCCTAATTCTTGTTCTAGTTTCCTGGAGGTAAGAGGATGTAATTTCAATAGCCCTAAAATTCGGGCTTTTATTGTATTTAGTTTCGTATCCGAATTCCCAGATTTTTTACAAACATCACAAAGTCCACAAGGGCTTGAATCTGTTTCGCCAAAGTAGGTGAGCAATTGTTGACTCCTACAAATTCTGTCATTATTGGTATAGGCAAGTATTTGCGCAACCTGCTCTTGTTTTAGTTTGTTTTGGTTTTTTACCGTTTTTGCAAATAGGTTTATGGTACTATCGTCTTCCCTAGGCACTAAAAAAGTAAGTTCTAAATCGCTATGGCTACCCTTGAAATCTATAATGTCTTCCAATGCTAGTTCTTCCAGCCCTTGTATAATGTTGTTTTCATCGGTATGTAGCTTTTTTGCGAGGAGCAAGGTGTTTATCTGTGTTTCAAACTCAAAAACACCTCCATATGTTCGTAACACGATTTTAACCAGATCAGCTACCCTTGGATTCCGTTCTATATAATCGAAGAGGGTATCTTTGGTTGCGGTGAAGTGGATAGTTACTTTTCTTGCGTAGGAGGTGGACAGCGCTAGTACAGAATTTCTGTCAAGTATCCTTAGCACATTATACGTTAGCAAGGAATTAAGGCTGTAGGTAGCGCAAAATTCATTAAAATTTAATCGGTAGGTCGTACCGGAACCCTCTCCGTATGCAACTTGCAGGTAATTGTTAAGTTTATTGTAAACGAGCTTTACAAATGGAATTTCGGGTAGAATATCCAGGAATTGCTTTTTTACCTGCGCTTGATCTGTTTTGTTCGTAATTAGAATTGCTTCTGCGGGTGCACCATCCCTGCCTGCTCTACCGGCTTCCTGATAGTAGTTTTCCAAACAGTCCGGTATTTGATAATGAATAACCAAAGCCACGTCAGGTTTGTCTATCCCCATTCCAAAGGCATTAGTTGCCACCATTATTTTAGTTTGGTTTTCTAACCATTGGCTTAATTTTTTCTTCTTTTCCTGTTCTGTTATTCCGCCATGATAATGTGTAGCGGTAATGCCGCAGCCCACGAGATAGGCAGAAACTTCTTCAGCCAGTCTTCTTGTTCTCACGTACACAATACCGCTGGTACTTATTTTGCTGCAATACGTTTTTAGCCAATATCTTTTATCCTCCTCCTTCCGTACTTTAAAAGCAATATTTTTTCTGGAGAATGAGTCCTTTTTGATTAGTGGTGCGATTAAATCTAGGCTATCAACGATGTCTTGGGCTACCATTGCTGTAGCAGTCGCCGTAAGTGCCATGAAAGGAACGCTAGGATGTAGTTCTCGCAAGATATAACATTTTAAATAGGCAGGTCTAAAGTCATGACCCCACTGAGAAATACAATGCGCTTCATCTATAACCAGTAAGTTAACGTTCATTTGCCGAATCCTATCCTGAATGAGCTCCTGTCCTAAGCGTTCTGGGGAAAGATATAGGAATTTATAACCACCATAAACACAGTTGTCCAACTTATTGTTAAGTTCTTCAAACCTCATGCTTCCTGTTAAGCCAATCGCTTTTATTCCTAATCTTTTAAGATTGGAAACTTGATTTTGAATTAATGCAATTAAGGGGGAGACTACGATACAAATTCCGTCTCTGGCCATCGCCGGTACTTGAAAACAAATAGATTTTCCTCCACCTGTAGGCAAGAGGGCCAAGACGTCCCTATCTTCTAAAGCAGCATTTATTATCTCTTCTTGCGAATCTTTAAAAGAAGCAAAGCCCCAATACTTTTCAAGAATATCATTGGGTGAAGTAGTCACATGATTAGTTTAGAAGGTTGTGTATAAACGAAATTCTCTCGGGTATTGTGCCAAAGGGAACTTCTTTCACATCATAGCCCAAAACCGTATATCGGTGTTTTAGGTGTTCATGGATTTCTGTTGCCTGTGTATAGGTTTCCAACCGCTCATTATCCTGTACATAAATTGCCTCCCATGGAGGAAGTAAAAATACAGTATCGTAGACGTGTTTTTCACACGCTTTTAGGAAGTCTTTCCCGTAGTCTTGGTCAAAATAATCCATGTAAGCTAGTACGTCGGGCATACCACGGTCATAAAAGACTAAACTTTCTTTCTTTTCCTTTGCAGCTTCATATTGCTTTCTTCTACCTTCTAAAAGCTGTTGATTAAACTGTTTTGAGTCGGTAACAAATGCAATAGGGTTTGTGAGTACCTTGTCTGGATGCTGTTCCGTTTTAGCGTCTAGAGTCATGCTACGGATAATTTCATGAAAACAATAAAAACCTGATGTTTCCAACGCTTTTATGATAGCTGTTTTTCCTGTTCCCGGTGCACCTGTTATTACGATTCGTTTAAAGTTCACTATGCTGTTTTAGTTCAACAAAAATAGGTAAACTTAGGATGCCAAAAAACCAGATGTTTCCACTTATCTTTGTAAAAAAAATGGAAGCAATGGCAGAAACTAGCCCAGAAGAGTTTTACAAGCGACTAAAAGAACAATTGGCAGGCACCACCGTTTGGCCATCAGATTACTTGTATAAATTCATTGTCGAATCAGACTCGGATAACATTAAGGAGATACATAATATTTTTGATCATACAGGTGCGGTAATTACATCTAAAAAATCAAAGAAAGGTAAGTATACCAGTGTTTCGGTTACGGTAAATCTAAAAAACCCTGATGAAGTCATAGAAAAATACAAGGAAGTGGGGGCATTGGAGGGCGTAATATCACTATAAAATAGTATATGACCTATAATTTTATTATTTTGCGTTCGTTATAAGAATACTTCTTCATACAGTTTTAAGTAAAAAATCCAAATTTGCAATTAGTAGAAAACCTCGAATACAACACAGAGCGTCCACATTTGATAATACCGGAATACGGTCGTCATTTCCAGAAAATGGTAGACCATGCGGTTTCGATAGAAGACCCTGTAGAAAGAAACAAAGTCGCCAACGCTATTATAAGCGTCATGGGAAATTTACAACCACATTTACGCGACGTACCGGATTTTCAACATAAGTTATGGGATCAGTTATTTATCATGTCCGATTTTAAATTGGATGTGAAATCTCCTTTTCCTATTACTTCCAAAGAAATCCTGCAAAAGCGCCCAGACCCTTTAGAATATCCGCAGAATTTTCCGAAATACCGGTTTTACGGCAATAATATTAAGCGCATGATAGATGTTGCAGTAGAATGGGAGAAAGGTGATAAACGCTCTGGATTGGAATATGCCATTGCCAATCACATGAAAAAGTGTTACCTAAATTGGAATAAAGATGTTGTAGATGATTCCACCATTTTCAAACATTTGTTTGAACTTAGTAATGGCCAAATAGATCTTGCCGCCAAAGGAGAAAGTCTTACGGATAGTGGTCAGTTTTTAAAGAATAGGGTCGCAAAAAATCCTAGAAGCAACAAGAGCAATCAAAGAAATAGTAATCGCGGTAAAAAACGCTATTAATCGTCTACAATAATTTAGATGGGAACATTCAAGATAGAAGGTGGGCACCCGCTATCAGGTGAAATTACACCTCAAGGGGCCAAAAACGAAGCGCTACAGATTTTATGTGCAGTTCTTTTGACTCAAGAAAAGGTTGCAATCACAAACATTCCAGACATTATTGATGTAAACAAACTTATATCGCTTTTAGAGGATTTAGGCGTAAAAATCCAAAAGAAGGGAAAAGGTTCCTACACCTTTAAAGCAGACGACATTAACCTAGATTATCTGCAAAGCGATCAGTTTAAACAGGACGGTAGAGGTTTAAGAGGCTCTATTATGTTGGTAGGTCCGTTGCTTGCCCGTTTTGGGAAGGGCTATATTCCAAAGCCTGGAGGCGATAAAATTGGACGAAGAAGATTGGACACCCATTTTGAAGGATTTATTAAACTTGGTGCTAAATTCCGGTATAATAAGGAGGAATATTTTTATGGGGTAGAGGCTAAAAAACTAAAGGGTTGTTACATGCTCTTGGATGAAGCTTCGGTAACTGGCACAGCGAATATCGTTATGGCGGCAGTACTAGCCGAAGGGCAAACTACCATATACAACGCAGCTTGCGAGCCTTACCTGCAACAATTGTGTAAAATGTTGAATAGGATGGGGGCTAAAATATCCGGTGTTGGTTCTAATCTTTTGGTCATTGATGGTGTCGAAACTTTGGGAGGTACAGAGCACCGTATGTTGCCAGACATGATCGAGATTGGTAGCTGGGTTGGCCTTGCTGCGATGACGAAAAGTGAATTGACCATTAAAAATGTAAGTTGGGACGATTTAGGTCAGATTCCTACGACCTTCAGAAAATTAGGAATTACCTTAGAACGTAAAGGAGACGATATTTATATTCCTACACACAAAAATGGGTATGAAATTCAAAATTATATTGATGGTTCTATTCTTACTATAGCTGATGCACCATGGCCAGGATTAACGCCTGACCTATTGAGCATTATTCTTGTAATTGCCACGCAGGCAAGGGGAGAGCTCGTTATTCATCAAAAAATGTTCGAAAGTCGCTTGTTTTTTGTGGACAAGCTCTTGGACATGGGCGCAAAGATTATTCTTTGTGATCCGCATAGGGCCGCAGTGATGGGGCACGACTTTAAATCTAGTTTAAAAGCTACCACTATGACATCTCCGGACATTAGAGCTGGAGTTTCCTTATTAATAGCTGCACTCTCCGCTAAGGGAACATCAACTATTCACAATATTGAACAAATAGACCGTGGATATGAGAACATTGATGAACGGCTTAGGGCTATTGGTGCTAAGATTACACGTGTATAACTGTTTTGTAAGCAGTTAGAGCAAAAACTAGTGTCCAAAAAAGTGTTCGCCACCAATTTTTTTTCACGAGTTTCTTCGTAATCTTAGGGCTTTCGCTTTCATTTGAGTTTTCAACACTATTGTGTAAGGGAACAAAAATAGAGAACGTTAGGACCCAAACAATTAGAATCAGTACTAGCTTAATAATCGTTACATAGGAGGTATCTACTACAGCGTCACCAATGCTAAACGCCAACTGCCCAAACATTAAGGGCAAAACGATAAAGGTGATTCTTTTGGTATAGGAACGGTGCCAGATACGTAAGTCTTTATGGCAATAATACGTGAGGCCTGGATAAATTGCTAGCTGAACAGCCCAAATGAGCACGAGCGTAGC
>CAZUIE010000150.1:0-8930 GCA_964620945.1 uncultured Maribacter sp. | reverse complement strand
GGATAGCTCGGAAAGCACATTTTTAGGTTGCCAAATCGATACCGTTTCAACCAGTGCGTCGTTCGTTGGTGGTAAGGAATCCGAATTGAGGTAGCGCCCAGAGATAAATAAAAAGAGTAGCAAAGCAAATGTACTTAGTATAAGCAGTACTAGTTTACGATAAAGAAGCCTAACCTCTTTCATGAATGGTTAATTGTTTGTGCTATCGGAAAATGTAACATCTAAATAAATAAACTACTAAATTAACGTTTTAGTCTCATTCATTACTGTAGTAGGGGTCAACATAAATTTAAAATAAAAAGGTTCTTTTTAAAAGGATAGAAAACAGTATTTTAGTGCATATTTATGTCATTCAATTTAATTACTTTAAATATCAAATAAAACAGTATTATGACCAAATTCACAATTCTTTTTTTCTTTCTTATGGTGACTAGTCTTTTGGCAGCTCAAGAATGGACAACCCCTGTAATAGAAGGGTATGGAAAAATAAAACAATTTGAAGATGTAGCCGTACAACCTGACACCGCCTTGGAATACAATTTGGTTTTTGATATCACAGGTGACCGGGAAATGGATGGTGTTAATATTGGAATCTGGAAAATTGCACGGGTAATCAATATGCTAGGGGCTGCAAACGTTCCAAAGGATAAAATACATATCGTTGCCGCTATTCATGGAGGTGCCACATTCATTACCTTAAACGATGAAAAGTATCAGGAGAAATATCAAAAAGCCAATCCCAATAATGAACTACTGAAATTATTGAACGAATATGGAGTAGAGCTCTTTGTTTGTGCTCAAGCGACTGCTTCTCGAGGATACGGTGCCGAAGATTTAAACCCCAACACGAAGTTAGCCCTATCGGCTATGACGGTTCTTGCGAACTATCAACTTCAGGGCTATGCTTTTATGCCATAAAGATACATTAATGAAAGATTTTTGGAATAAGAGATATACCGAGGATTCATTCGCCTACGGTACGCTTCCTAATGTTTATTTTAAGCAAGAGCTGGATAAATTGGCACCCAAATCACTTTTGTTGCCTGCAGAAGGCGAAGGGAGAAATGCTATATATGCGGCCAGTAAAGGCTGGGACGTTGTTGCATTTGATTATAGTAGTGCTGCACAAAAAAAAGCGGAGCAGCTTGCACAAAAAAGAGGTTTGTCGCTAGACTACCAAGTTGCGGAGGTCCTAAATTTTCGTTCCAATAAAAAATTTCATGTGCTGGCACTTTGTTATGCACATTTCCCCGTGGATATTAGAGCTAAAGCACATTTGCATCTCCTACAGTTTTTAAAGCCTGGCGGTATTGTGATTTTTGAAGCTTTTTCAAAAAGCCAATTAGGTAAACCCTCAGGTGGCCCTAAGAATGAGAAGATGCTCTTTTCAATCGTGGAAATTAAAAAAGAGTTCAACGGATTGAATTTTGAGTTTTTAGAGGAAATCACAGTGGATTTAAAAGAAGGGGAATACCATCAAGGCGAAGCATCGGTGATACGATTTGTTGGAAGATTAAAATGATTAGATCGTTTACCGTAGGCTATACTTACGGTTATGGTTTAGCTTTTTAAGGTTAATCCTGCTTTCGACGAAGGTGAAAAATCAAGAAAATTTGTTCGTTTTCCACCCATACCCTAATTTAAATGCAAACTACGACAACTGTTTTTATAATTAAACCGTTTTGTTACCGGTGTTAAAGACTTGTAACAGGTTATACGTTCATTATAACGCATACTATTTGTCATTGGGATAAACAATAACAATATCACCAATGACAAATAGTTACTACTAAAGTCAGAGCACTAACAACTACAACCAGTGAGGTTAACTTAAATGATGGGAAATCTATTGGAGTCATTTATTATAGTTCGCTATTAGGCCTTTGAGCCTAATATCAAATTGTTCTTGAAGTGAAGCAACTATAAAATTTAAATTGCCTGGTTAGCCCAAGTTGATTATCTTGAAGTGTACTGAGCTATACTTCCAAGAAAAACTCCACAACATCTCCTTAAGACGTATCCACCAACAAAGATAAAACACAAGGTAGCTTAGTCCTTTTGTTTATAGCTGACCACAAGAAAACTGGCATCTGTATCACCTGTATTGTTCAACGCATGTTGGCAGGCTTCGTGCCAGTGTGTGTCACCCGATTTAAATTGTTTTTTAAGTTTCTCTGTTGTATCGGATTCGTAGTTCAAAGTATAGTCAGAAAGGGAATAGACAATTCGGTTAATGCCCGAGTGCATTGGAATACTTTCCCCTTTGGGCAAATTTACCTGCGTAAACTTAAAATCATCATTTTCAAATAACAATTGGCTAAAATCTGGTGACACCGAAGTCACATCATTTTGTACCGTATTTTCTCCACATTCTGGCAAATCGGTATTTTTCTTGGTAAATACCAACCATTCGGCCGTTGTTGCGCCATTATTAGTGGCGGAATGCTTTCCAGCTTCATGAAAATGCACATCTCCCTTTTTCCAAGTTTTAGTTCCCAGTTTTTTTCCTTGCTCCTCCCAATCAATGGAGTAATCGGTTAGCGTATAAATCACTCGGCTTTCTCCTTCATGGGTGGGTTGGGATTCCCCTGGTGCCAAACTAATTTTTGAAATTTTAGCATAGTCATTTTCAAAAATCACGACCGAACTTATCGTTTTTGACACAATCTCTTCTGTGGGCGTATTACTTTCCGCGTCTTTTTTCTCATTGTTTTTACAGGACACATACAGAGTTGTAAATGCCACTAGCATACTTATAGATAGGAATTTTTTTGAATTTTTCATGATGCTACTTATTTAGATGTTATGATATATTGATAAGGCAATAGGTCCACTTCCACCTGGAAATAGGTATACCCTGCCTGTTTTAATTCGCTGATTACGGTATCTATGGAAATTTTATGGTGTTTAGGCCCAACTGGGATATCCGCATCAAAAAAATCGATGATGACCAATTCACCATTATTTTTAAGTCCTTTTTTGACCTTGGCGAAATAATCTGAACGGTTTTCTATGTGGTGATAGGTGTTAACGATGAGCACCATATCTACCTCTTTGTCCGCTAAACCAGGCGAATCGTAGGGAATTTTTCTGGTGGTGAGATTTTCTACTTTTTCTTTTTTGATACCCTCTTTCAGTAAGGCCTGAAACTCGTCATTCACGTCCGCTGCGATTACATTTGCACCTTTTTTTGCCAACTTCACTGAAAAATATCCGGAGCCCGCACCGATATCCATGATGGTCTTACCCGAGATATCACCTAAAAACTCAAGTACTTTTTTTGGTTTTTGGTAGGCGTCCCGTTCCGGTGATTCAAAACGTTCCACAAGCTCTTCTACAGAAGATTGGTGCATGTATTCATTGGCCGATGCCGGTACGTGGTCTTTTTTATCGCCGTGCCCAGCGTGTTCGGTGCTGCTATTGTTTACTGCCTTCGTTTGGGATTGCTTCTTTTTGTGTTCCTGCCCTTGGCAGGCTAGCATAGTACCGAGGGAAATCATAAGAATTGTTTTTTTCATGTGTGTTATTTCAATTGTTTTTAAAAATCATAGGTAAGCTTAAGTGAGCAAAATAAACATTACCGGTATGGGTAAAAATGATGTGGGTCATATTATCCGGAATTAAGTTTTATTCTTTTGCCGATGTACCAAGTGAGTGCCCCAAGTGCCAAATTACCTGTACCCAGCGTAGCTTCCATCGGTCTTTCCGTAAACGTAAAAACTAGGATACCGAGGGCAAAAATGATATAGATAACTTGGAATACCGGAAATAGGGGACTCTTAAAAATTTCATTGTCGGCATACAAGTATTTCTTCTTGAAACGCAAGTAAAAAACACCACAAACCGTTAACATGGAAGATAAGGTCAGCAGAAAGCCACAATATATTAAGATCTGTTCAAAAGTACCTGATAGCAGCAGTAGGGCGGTGATTACAAACTGAAGCCAAAGCGCTTTTTTTGGAATTTCGTTCGTGCCATTTTGAAGGAAGCGCCAAAAAAGTATGTCTTGAGCCATTGCCGCGGTGACCCGAGGCCCTACCCAGGTCATAGCACTAATACCGGAAATCAACAGCAGCGAGATGCCAAGACCAAAGAGGTCGCCCATATCCCTGCCCATGATTTTTGTGGCGGCTATGGTTCCTACATCAACCTGCCCCACCAATTCCGGTACGGGTACGTGCTTTAAGAAAACAAATTGTAGTAGTGTGTAAATGACCGTAACAAAGAGTGTGCCGCCAATAAGGGCATAGGTCAATGACTTTTTTGGATTTTTTAGTTCTTCGGTAATGTAAACGGCTGCGTTCCAACCAGAGTAAGCGTAGCTCACATAGATTAGGGCGATTGCAAAAGAGGAAGAAATAAGGGACGAAGCCTTGGGCGGTTCCAAATAAGTATTGCCATCAAATCCGGGCATCCATAGTCCAATGGCGATTAACACCACAATGAACAACACCTTTAAAAGGGTACTTCCGTTTTGAAATCTCGCACTTGTACGGAGGTCAAAAGTGTGCAAAGCCGTAATTAGTGCCACAAGCGCAATACTGCTCCATACAGGATTCAGTTCTGCATAGGGAAAATAGGCCATAACCGCAATGGCAGAGAGGGCGACAGGAGCTGCAAAGCCTACAGTTAGGGACACCCAGCCTGCCAAATAACCGATAAAGGGGGAATACATTTTGGACAGGTACAGATACTCACCGCCCGATTTTTTGAAGACTGTACCAATTTCGGCATAACTGAACGCCCCAGATAAGGCCAATAGACCTCCTATCACCCATAATATCAGCACCGCCATTGGGTCGTTAATATCCTTGAGCTGAAACCCCAAACTCGTAAAAACCCCTGTGCCGATCATATTGGCAATGACCAAAGCGACGGCAGTTAAGGTACTTACTTTATGGAGTGCATTATTTTTCACCTTAGGTTTTAATTATGTTAGCTGGCAAGATATCAAATTAAAAATCTCAAGGTCTAAAGCGCATTACTAAATGAAAATGGAAAACGTACACCAAACATGATATTCCGCCCCATCATATTTAATCCAAGCGGTTTGGTAATGGACAAATGGTCAAAATAGGTTTCATTGGCTAGGTTGCTTCCTGTAATAAATAGATCGAGGTCTTGTTTGCCAATCGATAAACTTGTACCTAATCTGGCATTCAATAAGGTATAGGCGGGAGTACTTGCTTCATTTTGCCCTGTTCGGGTCTGTTCAAAAAAGTGCATTACTTCAACAGAAAAGAAAGGTCTCTTAAAAACACCTAATTGTTTTTGCTGCAGTTTAATTTCGCCTGTCAAACGGTCTTGAGGTGTAAAGGTGGGATGTTCAATACCCTCGGAGTCGTCCGTAATATCAGCGCGAATCATACTATAACTACCATGTATGCCAAGCCAGTCAACAGGATGAATGTCCAAGGCTATCTCCCCGCCCCACAAATTGGCGTCGTTTTGTACATGCTGGAAGATTTTTCCACCACCGATGGAGGCATCCTCATCCGTTTGCACCAAGTAAATATAATTGTTTATTGAATTAAAAAACGGTGCCAAATTTACAGTTGCCCAGTTGGTATGCAGGTGATAGGTAACATCGAATTGATAATTGCTCTGTGCATCTAAGTTGGGATCGCCACGTTCAAAACGGCCACCGTGGATACCATTTTGCGTTAGTTCCGGTATGTTTGGGGAGCGAAAACCGCGGGCTAGATTCGCTTTTAAAAACTGGTTTTCAGTGAAGTTATAGGTAAGGCCTAAAGAACCGTTTACACTATTGTAGGTATTGTCAACTTCAAAACGGTCTGTATTGGCCGTCGCTAAAGGAAAGGATTTCATATTTCTATAATCGTAACGCAGTCCGGATGTTACGATTAAATTTTCGGAGACTTGAAAATCATCTATAACATACAAACCAACATCATTTATCTCGGCATCTGGCATAGGGATGTTTGCCTTTTCTTCATCAGCTTCATTGTTTAAAATTGCTCCGTTTATACCAAATATTAAATTGTGATCACCGGTCGGCATTTTAAATTTTGTATTGTAAGTAAACGTATTTAGCTGTAAAGAGGTGACTAAAGGGTTTACCAATTCATTTTGTGGGTTAATGCCACCAGCAATCAACTCACGTGTATTGGATTGGTATCCTAAATCTACGTTTAATGCGTTTTTACCAAAGAAGAGGGTATTATTTGAAGTCAATAGATGATTCTGCAAGTCTTGGTACCACACTTCGTTTTTACGATTTTCGGTCAATAAAGTTGGCGCTAAGGGATTCGAAAAAAGGTTGAGTTGTGGCTGATTTTGAATACCATATTCAGCATCGGTATAATTGTAGTTTAGCGTAAAAAGTCCACGATCAGACCGGTAACCCGTATTTAGGCTCAAGTTGCTTTCATTCAGTCGGGTATTGTCTACTACATTGTCGTCACCATCCGTATAATCCTCGTGTGTTTTTAAACTGCCGCGTACCCCAAAAAAGAACTTGTCCAAGCTTCCTTTTACACCAACGCTATTAAGGTAACCATTGGTATTACTGTGATATTGAGAAACTACTTCGCCCCCAATACTATTTGGTTGTGCTGGGCGTTCCCTAATCACATTTACAACACCTGCAACGGCATCTGAGCCATATTGCAAAGAGGCTGGCCCCTTAATGATTTCAACATGTGACGCCGTATATTCATCGATAAGGAATGGATGGTTAGATGAAAACTGAAAAACTTCTTGCTTAATACCATTGTTAAGTGTTACCAAGTTGGTGTTGGTTAAGCCCCGTATTACTGGCTGACCACCTCCTAGGCCAAAATTTGTAAAATAGACCCCTGGGGTACGGGCAATGGCTCTGGAAAAATTGATTTCACCAAGCGTTACAATATCTTTACTCTTAACCGTTTCAATGGGATAGGGTACCTCATCTTTTTGCTTGATAAAACCAGCTGTAACGGTGATTTCCTGCAACTCAACTTGAGATTCTTCAAGCTGTATATCCAGGGTATATGCACTAGAAGTATCTGAGTCAAGATTGATTGTTTTAACTTGTGTTCTAAAACCAATATAGGTGAACTCTAGGGTAATGACTTTAAGTTTGGATGGTAGTAGAAGTTGATATGTACCATCATCTTGACTAACTGCGCCAGTTTGACTTTGGTGCAAGAGCACGTTTACGTCTGTTAGAGGTACTCCGTTTAAATCGGTTACTTTACCTTGTACTACGTTTTGAGCTATGATATTCATTGCTGGTATGAGCAATAGGACGGATATAAAAATATTTTTCAGCATCATTTCAGAAGTTTTTTTGTCTTAGGTTCATATTTCATTTAATGCAACTTGGTTGCAAATATATATGACAATTTTAATTATACTTGTAACTTATGTTACAGAATGCTTGATTTATGACGGTACTCAGAAAAACAAAATCGCTTAAGACCTTATTACATCTTTTTGAAATGAGGGAAGGTGCCATATCTGCGGTGGATTTGGTACAAAAACTCGATGAACAGATGAACAAGACCACCGTGTATAGGATTTTGGATAGATTGGAAGGGGAAGGGCTTATCCACTCTTTTATTGCAAGAGATGGATTAAGATGGTATGCAAAATGCGAAGGCTGCTCTTCAGAGCGTCATTTTGATGTACATCCACATATTCAATGCAGGTTATGCAATAAAGTAGAATGTTTAGATCTGGAAGTGTCCGTCCCAAAAGTTGATGATTATGAAATAGAATCGGTAGAACTATTTTTAACTGGGACGTGCTCAGATTGTCTAGTTTAATTGCCAACAAACGTTTATGTTCAACAGATGTTAAAGGAACTTAAGTAAAAAGTTTAGAGAGTATGGCTATCGTTAATATAGTTGAGAGGTGCTATGAAATCAATGCCAATTTTCTTTGACCCAGTTTAGATGAAAAACAAGAATTACGGTCTTCGCGGTTACGTATGTTTGTAAGATAACTGTTGTTCATGCAAGTGAAGAGCCAATGGAAAAGGGCTTATACTACCCTAGGAGCAAAAATCCAAGACTTACTATGAAATTGGCATTACTAATTTCTAAGACGTGTTACCTACCGCTATCGATTTGATATGTGTCTATTTACTATACAAAAAAAGGGTCCTCTTCCCCATGAGATCTAAATATCCCTTTCAAAGTTGGTAACGCCGTCAATTCAGAAGTATTTCCCAAACCGAAATCATCTTATTCTTTTGGAGATGTAGAAGATTAAAAAATACCGTTTAACATAGATGAAATAAAGCTGGGTTTGAAGCTACACGCTTCAAATTAGTGATGTGATAAAGCTCAATTAAGGAACGGACCACAAAAAAATTGGCTGGGTTCGGTCTTAGTTAGGAAACGAACCAAACCGTAATAATTTGTCCCGTTTTGGTTAAATCAATGTTAAATAACAGTAATGTAACTCAGGTTACTTTAAATCCTTTTTCGATAGTTTATCTTTATATCAAATTAATATAGTTATAAATATAAGTTATAGTATTATGGAAAATCCTAATGTTTTTAAAGAAGAAACCCAAAGTATGCCAAGAATTGGCGACCAAGCACCCGATTTTGATGCGGTAACCACCAAGGGAAAAATTAAGATGTCCGAGTTTGCAAAGGACAAGTGGATTGTCATGTTTTCACATCCGGCCGATTTTACGCCTGTATGTACTACGGAAATGAGCGGTTTTGCCACACGGAAAAATGAATTCGATGCCTTGGATACCCAGTTATTGGGTCTTAGTATCGATAGTGTTCATGCCCACTTAGGATGGGTGCAAAACGTTCGAGAAAATACAGGGGTGTACTTCGATTTCCCCATTATTGCCGACATTGATATGAAAGTATCCAAATTGTATGGTATGTTGCAACCTAACGAAAGCGAAACAGCGGCCGTACGGGCAGTATTTTTTATTGACCCAAGCAAAAAAATACGTTTGG
>CAZUIE010000149.1:5097-8963 GCA_964620945.1 uncultured Maribacter sp. | reverse complement strand
ACTGTGCTGTTACTTTGTAATCAGTTCATAAATAGATTGATATTGTTATCAAGAAAGGCGGAGGGATTAGACCCTGTGAAGCCTTAGCAACCCTTTTGCTAAATTTATTTAGATAAAGAAGGTGCTACATTCTACCCCTGTTAAAATGGGAATAGATAACGAGTAAAAAAAAAGACACTCCGTCTTGCCTTCTCCTTGCTTGATACATTTGATTTTATAAATACGCAAACGCGTAGAAATTACTATATGATAAAGTATTTGCTACAGAGAAGAATATTAGTATTGGATGGTGCTATGGGCACCATGCTACAACGTTATAAATTCACGGAGGAGGACTTTCGCGGTGAGCGTTTTAAGGATTGGAAACATCCCCTCCAGGGAAACAACGATTTGTTGTCACTTACCCAACCCGATGCTATAGCCGATGTACACCGTAAGTATTTCGCTGCAGGTGCCGATATCGTTGAAACCAATACTTTTTCCGGTACGACCATTGCCATGGCCGATTACCATATGGAAGAATTAGTATATGAACTTAATTTTGAGTCGGCTCGAATTGCAAAGGAGGTAGCCAAAGAATTTACTTTAAAGGAACCGAATAAGCCGCGTTTCGTTGCCGGAAGTATTGGTCCCACCAATAAAACAGCCAGTATGTCGCCCGATGTCAACGACCCCGGTTTTAGGGCAATTTCGTTTGATGAATTACGTGTTGCCTACAAACAACAAGTGGAGGCGCTTTTGGATGGTGGTGTAGATCTACTTTTGGTAGAAACTATATTTGACACCCTAAATGCTAAAGCTGCTTTGTTCGCCATAGAAGAAGTTAAGGAAGAACGTAATATGGATATTCCCATAATGGTTAGTGGAACGATTACTGATGCATCAGGTAGAACGCTGTCCGGTCAAACTGCAGAAGCATTCTTAATATCTATTTCCCATATTCCAATTTTAACCGTAGGGTTTAATTGTGCCTTAGGAGCTAGTCAGTTGGTACCTCATTTAGAGGTATTGGCTACAAGAACTCCGTTCGGTGTTTCTGCACATCCCAATGCCGGCCTCCCAAATGCCTTTGGAGAGTACGATGAAACACCGGAAGAGATGGCAGCACAAATAAAGGAGTACCTAGAAAAAGGTTTGGTCAATATTGTAGGTGGGTGTTGTGGTACCACTCCGGAACACATTACCGCTATTGCAGAATTAGTAAAAAAATACGACCCTAGGTCGTTGGCGGTTGAAATTTAATCATGGTAGAAACAAAACCTAAATATTTAACGTTAAGTGGTCTTGAGCCGCTTGTGGTAACTCCGGAGACTAATTTCATAAACGTTGGAGAACGGACAAACGTAGCAGGTTCAAAGAAGTTTCTCAGACTCATCAAAGAGGAAAAGTTTGAAGAGGCCTTGGATGTTGCCCGCGACCAGGTAGAAGGTGGGGCGCAAATCATTGATATTAATATGGATGACGGACTCATTGATGGTAAAGAGGCCATGGTGAAGTTCTTAAATTTGGTGATTGCCGAACCAGATATTTCTAGAGTTCCCATAATGATAGATAGTTCTAAATGGGAAATAATTGAAGCCGGACTTCAGGTGGTGCAAGGAAAATGTGTCGTTAATTCTATTAGCCTAAAAGAGGGCGAAGCTGAATTTATTCACCATGCAAAGTTGATAAAAAGATATGGTGCTGCCGTAATCGTAATGGCTTTTGACGAGGTAGGACAAGCAGATAATTATGACCGCCGAGTAGAAATTTCACAACGCTCGTATAATATTCTAGTAAACGAAGTTGGCTTTCCTCCAGAAGATATCATATTTGATTTAAATATTTTCCCCGTGGCCACAGGAATGGACGAGCACAAATTAAATGCGCTCGATTTTATTACCGCTACAAAATGGGTGCGTGAAAATCTCCCTCATTGCAGTGTAAGCGGTGGGGTTAGTAATGTATCTTTTTCGTTTAGAGGTAATAACCCGGTACGAGAAGCCATGCACTCTGTTTTTTTATATCATGCTATCAAAGCAGGAATGAACATGGGGATTGTGAACCCAACCATGTTAGAAGTGTATGATGATATTCCAAAAGATTTATTGGAACGTGTTGAAGATGTAATGCTTAATCGCCGAGATGATGCAACAGAAAGACTACTTGATTTTGCCGAATCGGTCGTAGGAAAGGCCAAAGAAAGCAAAGTTGATTTATCTTGGCGGGAAGAACCCTTGCAAAATAGAATCACCAGAGCGTTGGTTAAGGGAATAGATCAATATATTATTGAAGATGTAGAGGAAGCTAGAAAGGCCGCAGATAAGCCTATTGAGGTTATAGAGGTTAGTTTGATGACGGGTATGAACGTAGTGGGTGATCTCTTTGGGAGCGGAAAAATGTTTTTACCCCAAGTAGTAAAGTCTGCACGGGTAATGAAAAAAGCTGTTGCTTACTTATTACCTTATATAGAAGAGGAAAAACTATTAAATCCTCAAGAAGGTGATACAGAAGGAAACGGAAAAATTCTAATGGCTACCGTAAAGGGAGATGTGCACGACATCGGAAAGAACATTGTGTCGGTCGTTTTGGCCTGCAACAATTATGAAATTGTAGATTTGGGGGTGATGGTGCCGCCAGAGAAAATAATTGCTGCGGCCATTGAGCATAATGTAGATGTTATCGGGCTCAGTGGATTGATTACTCCGTCTTTGGATGAAATGGTGCATCTGGCTAAGGAGATGGAACGCAAAAATTTTAAAGTACCATTATTAATCGGAGGCGCAACCACAAGTAAAGCACATACCGCGGTAAAAATTGACCCCCAGTACAGCCAAGCAGTTGTGCATGTAAACGATGCCTCACGTGCCGTAACCGTTGTTGGAGATTTATTGCAAAAGGACACGTCTGAAGGATATAAAAAGTCAATTAAGGAAGATTACGATGTATTTCGAGATAAGTTCTTAAAACGTTCGGTCCAAAAGAAATATAAGTCCATTCAAGAAGCTAGGGAGAATAAATTTAAAATAGACTGGACTGTTGCCGAAATCGTAAAACCGAATGAGCTTGGGATCCAAGTTATGGAAGATATGGATTTGGAAAAGCTCGTTTCTTTTATCGATTGGACACCTTTTTTTAGAAGTTGGGAGTTACACGGGAAATACCCCGATATTTTAAGTGACAAGGTGGTTGGCGAACAAGCAACAGACTTGTTTAAGGATGCACAAAAAATGCTTTCCGAAATACTAAAAGAGAAAAAATTAAAAGCGAAAGCTATTTTTGGGTTATTTCCGGCAAATACCATTAACCATGATGATATTGAGTTGGAATGCCAACCAGAGCACCTTCTAGGAGCTACAGACGAAGTTGAATCGAGTATTTTTACTTTCAGAACTCTTCGCCAACAATTGCAGCGCCGGGAAGGTGTTCCTGATTATGCATTGGCAGATTTTATTGCACCCAAAGAAACTGGAATACGGGATTATATTGGCTGTTTTTGTGTGTCTACTGGTTTTGGTACGTCCGACTTAGCTACCCAATACGAAAAGGATTTGGACGACTATAATGCAATTATGATCAAGGCCTTGGCCGACCGATTAGCTGAAGCGTTTGCGGAATACTTACACAAAGAGGTGCGAACCAAACATTGGGGCTATGCGGCAAATGAAGATTTAGCGAATGAGGAATTAATAAGTGAGATGTATAAGGGAATTAGACCAGCTCCGGGTTACCCTGCCTGTCCGGATCATTTAGAGAAGTTAACCATTTGGGAACTATTACAAGTAGAAGAAAAAATAGGGGTAAAATTGACAGAGAGTTTGGCGATGTGGCCAGCGGCATCTGTTAGTGGGTATTATTTCGGAAATCCTGAGGCTAGATATTTTGGT
>CAZUIE010000149.1:0-4997 GCA_964620945.1 uncultured Maribacter sp. | reverse complement strand
TTAATGGAGTTTAAACCTCCGTTTATTGATGTAACAACTTCACGGGAAGAGTATGTTTATATTGACAGGGATGGGTTGTTGGATAAAAGATTAACAAGAATGCGTCCAGGCACCGTAGGTATTTGTGCTTCCATTAAACATAAATATGATGTAGATACCGTACCTCATGTGCTTTGCGGTGGATTTACGAAGGAGGAAACGGAGTATCTATTGGTTGATTGTCACTACTTAGGCATAGATAATGTAATGGCGCTCCGTGGAGACGCAATGAAAGAGGAGCAATATTTTGAAGCCACAAAAGGGGGACATCCCTATGCTAAAAGTCTTGTAAAACAGATACAGGATTTAAATTGTGGTAAGTACCTACATGAGGTTATTGAAGCGGATGATTGTGCCGATTTTTGTATTGGTGTAGCAGGTTATCCCGAAAAACATCTGGAGGCGCCCTCCCTACTAACAGACTTAGAACGTTTAAAGGAAAAAGTAGATGCTGGAGCTGATTACATTGTTACGCAAATGTTTTTCGATAATAAAAAGTATTTCGATTTTATAAATGCAGCCAAGGATATGGGTATTCAAGTACCGATTATTCCAGGGATAAAACCTATCGCGGTTAAGCGACATTTACAGTTGTTACCTCAAGTTTTTAGGATAGACTTACCCCAAGATCTGATAGAGGCCGTTGATGGCTGTAAGACCAACAAGGAGGTTAGGGCAGTGGGTATAGATTGGGCCATACAACAGAGTAAGGAGCTAAAAGCGGCAGGGGTGCCAGTATTGCACTATTATTCCATGGGGAAATCTGATAATATTAAGGCGATAGCAAAAGAAGTTTTCTGAATACTGGCCAGCGAGTACTTTGTATGATATCCCTGACCAAATTCTAAAACCAACGGGCAACCATCAACTTAAAATCCTATTTTTGCCCTTCATGAGGCAGATTTTTCTTTTTGTTACTTTGGTGTCTTTTCAACTTTGTATTTCGCAAGAAGACGCTGAGGTTAAGAAGTATACGATAGATGCGAATCAGTTTTATGGTTCTGTTTTGCTTCACAATCCTGACATTTCCCATTTAATAGCTGATCATCCAAACGGAGTTATTTTAAGCTATAGCAGAAAAACATATGGTTCTAGCGAATGGGAGGCATTGTACGGGTATCCCGATTACGGTACTTCGTTCATTTATCAGAACATGAACAATGAGATTTTAGGTAATAATTTTGGCCTTTATGCACATTACAATTTTTATTTTTTAAAGCGTAACATACAGTTTAGGGTGGGTCAGGGTATTGCGTATAACACGAATCCGTACGATAAGGTCAATAATTTCAGGAACAATGCCTACGGGTCGGATTTTATGAGTTCTACCTATTTGATGCTTAATTACCATAAGGAAAATATCTTTAAAGGTTTGGGGTTTAAATCGGGAATTTCTTTAATACATTACTCTAATGCCAATGTAAAATCCCCCAATACCTCTACGAATACATTTGCGTTTAATGCTGGTTTAATATATGATTTAGACGGCGGAAAAGAATTAAAGTATATCCCAAAGGGTCCCAAAGAAAAAGTCACGGAGTCATTACGCTATAACTTGGCGTTGCGCAGCGGGATAAACGAAAGTGATGTCATAGGTTCAGGTCAGTATGGCTTCTTAATTTTATCTGCCTATGTAGATAAGCGATTGGGTAGAAAAAGTGCTATTCAATTGGGTACAGATTTGTTCTTTTCGAATTTTTTGAAAGAATTAATTCGTTTTCAGGGCACTTCTTTTCCCGAAATGGATGTAAACGTAGATGATGACTACAGGAGAATAGGCATTTTTCTTGGGCATGAATTGTTCATTAACAAAACGAGTATTGTAACCCAGTTGGGATATTATGTGTATTATCCGTTCGATTTTGAAGGGAGGGTATACAATAGGGTAGGGATGAAACGGTATTTTGGAGACAAGGTATTTGGTGCTATTACACTAAAATCCCATGGAGCTGCGGCTGAAGCGGTGGAGTTTGGAGTTGGAATTAGGTTTTAGAAAATAGAGATAAGATGTTAGGATTTAGACTATTGAATAAAGGTTTGTTTAAGATTTACAGGCTGGTGCAATATGTGGCTGTATTCGTTGTAACCAGTTTTTTCTTTTCCTGTAATTCTGAAAACGCACCCGATTGCCTTCAAAATCAAGGTGATTTGATTAGACAGGAAGTCATGCTACCTAGCTTTGATAAAATTACCGTTTTTGAGAAAGTAGCACTTGTACTAAAACAAGGGCCGGAGCAAAAAGTAGAAATAGAGACCGGAGAATTTTTATTCAATGAAGTAAGCACTGCGGTTGAAGGTGATAGATTGATATTAAGAAATGAGAATGGGTGTAATCTTTTTCGTGAGTATGGGATTACTACCGTTTATGTTACTGCTCCTAATATTTCGGAAGTACGCAGTAGCACCGGATTATTAATTAGTAGTGATGGAGTATTGAGTTATCCCGATCTTAGTTTAATTTCCGAAAGTTTCAACAATCCCGAAACAGAAACCACCGATGGTTCTTTTGACTTGGATTTGGCTACCGAGACTGTTTCTATTGTGGTCAATGGCATAGCTTATTTTAAGTTATCCGGAACCAGCACGGATTTTAACGTCACTATTGCTGCTGGAGATTCAAGGATTGAAGCCGAAAATTTAAATGCAGATACTGTGGTGATAAACCATAGGGGAACCAACGATATCCTAACCAACCCACAACTGGCTGTCCGTGGTATTATTCGAGGAAATGGGAACGTCATTTGCTTTAATCGCCCGGAAATAATAGCAGTAGAGGAAATTTTTAATGGTCGTCTTTTGTTCGACTAAATAGTTATGTTTTCCTTATGTTGAATCCCATTCTTAATTACTTAAAAAGTTTATTTGCATCCAAAAAAGGTATTGGCAGTGATAAGACGATGAAAGGTTTAACAAAGGTCGACGGCTTGTTACAAGGCTTGATTAACGAAAAGCGAGTCCCAGGACTTTCGATAACCGTATTCAAAGACGGAAAGCGGTTTTTCGAAAAAGGGTACGGATATGCAGATACAGGGGAAAAGCGCCGTATTGTCCCTAAAACAACTATTTTTCGTATCGCTAGTGTATCAAAACCGATAGCGGCAACCGCTTTGGCGCACATGGTCGCTGATGGTATTATAGACTTGGACACTTCATTTTATAAGTACGTTCCCTACTTCCCAAAAAAGAAATGGGATTTTACCATTAGGCATCTGGCCAGCCATACGGCCGGAATTCGAAAATATAAGGGTAAGGAATTTGCATTGAACAAACCTTTTTCTATTAAAGATAGTATTACTCTTTTTAAGGACGATGCCTTGCTTTTTGAGCCGGGAACTGGCTATGAATACACAAGTTTTGATTGGGTGCTCATAGCATTGGCGATGCAAGAAGCGAGCGGAGTTCCGTTTGAAACGTATGTGTATGATACCGTGTTGAATCCTTTGGAAATGAATCATACATTTACACCTGAACCTGAAGAGGTGAGCAACCAAATATTGGAATCTAATAGTTCAACATGGGTTTCGGTTTCGTCAGCGAATAAACAGCACCTTGCGACCTCTTATACTAAAATTCGCCTGGGCTTTCGGGAAGCAGTTCCGGTTCATAATTTTTACAAATTGGCGGGCGGTGGTTACTTGAGTACCACAGCCGATATTGCTAAGCTGGGACAAGCCTATTTGGATGGTTATCCTTTGAATAAAAAGGTATTGTCAGAGTTTTTGACTTCTCTTTTTGTCAATGGTAAGCCCACCTACTATGGCCTTGGCTGGCAAGTAAGCCAAGATAAAATGGGGAGGTCATATTATGGACACATTGGGAGTAGCGTAGGAGCCTACTCTAACTTTTTTGTGTACCCGAAGGAGCGCATGGTGTTTTCTATTCTCATAAATTGTACAGATTCAAAAGTTCAAGATATTTTAGATGAGGTGGTACAAGAATTACTTGGTTTGCAAGCAGTACATTAGTACCACTTTGTCTATAATCGATATGCTCGTATTTGCGAGATATTCAATTTGTATTAGCTCCGTATTGGTTATTTTTAAGGTATTAATCTTTTAGCTATGAAAAAACCTATCTACCGCTTACCTGTAATTGTTCTTGTTTTTATTTCCTTTTTAAGTGTTGCTCAGCGAGACATACATCTGGACAAGGTATCCAAAACCTTTGCTGATGATAGTTTGCCTATGCTAATGGAATTATTAAGCATACCTAATGATGCTTTTTACCCTGCATCTATTGAGCAAAACGTGGTTTGGTGCGAAAAGCAGTTTGGGCAACGAGGTTTTTTTACCCAACGAATCGCTACAACACATGCACCCTTATTGTTGGCGGAAAGAAAACACCCCAAAGCAAAAAAAACAGTGCTGATTTATTTGCAACTGGACGGTCAGCCGGTGGACAGCACCCGATGGTTTCAGGAGAGTCCGTATAAACCGGTCATTAAAAAGAAAAATCAAAATAATGAATGGGAGGAAACCGCTTGGGAGTATGCGGGTACCTTAGATGATGAGATGCGAATTTTTGCCCGCTCTGCGAGTGATGCCAAAGGTCCTGTAGTCATGTTTTTAGCAGCCTTGGATGCTGCGGCCGCAAACAAAATAGCACCTAATTATAATATCAAGGTCATTATGGATTTTGAGGAGGAATTAGGTTCTCCTAGACTGCCCGAAGCGGTAATCAAAAATTCTGACAGATTAAAAGCCGATATGCTGATTATTTTTGATGGGCCACGTCATATTAGTAATAAACCTACATTGACTTTTGGTGCGAGAGGTATTGCTACTATTACGCTTACTACGTATGGTCCTGTTGTTTCGCAGCATAGTGGACATTTTGGAAATTACGCACCCAATCCCGCTTTACGATTATCTAAGTTACTGGCTTCCATGAAGGATGACGATGGTCGCGTAACCATTCCCGGATTTTATGACGGCATCAACATTGACGCTGAGACAGAG
>CAZUIE010000148.1:2408-9210 GCA_964620945.1 uncultured Maribacter sp. | reverse complement strand
CATTTCAAAGCCAATTCCCCTACTGGAACCAGTTATTATTACGTTTGCCATTATTTATATGTTATTTCTTTAACTGCAGCGTTTGCGATTCCTTTCACTACGGGTATCATCGTATTGATGACGATGGTCATGTGTTCGTAATCCATTTCCTCATTTTCGTCTCCTACCTTGTGATAATGATTAAAATTGGTGAAGTCAAAAGTACTGTAGGTATGTGACGGTATATTGAATGCGGTGTGGAACGCATAGTTGTCAGAACGCTTAAACAAATTAAACTCCTTCGCCTTGGGCAAAAATCCCACTACCTTTTCGTTAGCGTAGCCATTACTCACCTCCGCTACATTGGAAAGTTCATAGCCCGTTGCATATACCATAAAGTCCTTAGCTACCATGGGAACCCCAACCATCTCAAAGTTAAGCATCACGTACAAGTCCAAATTATCCCCTTTTAGTTTTTCCGCTAAATGCTTTGACCCTAACAGCCCTTTTTCCTCGGCACTGAACAATGCGAAAATGATACTGCGCTTATTTGTTTTTTCCTTTCCAAAATATGCTGCCAACTCAAGTACAGTAGTAGTACCGGAGGCATTGTCATTGGCGCCATTGGCAATGGTATCACCATTTTCAGGAGCTAAGATTCCTATATGATCGTAATGGGCACCCACAATAATAAATTCATTCTTTAGTTTGGGGTCGGAACCTTCTAAAACACCTACTACATTATACGTAGGTGTATCAAAATTACTTAGGGTATCCTTATAGCTCTTAAAATATGGAGCAATCCCATCTGCGCTTAAACGCGTCGCAATAAAGTCCGCTGCAGCATTGATACCTTCGGTACCAGATTCACGTCCCCGCAATTCGTCCGAAGCCAAAAATTCCATCGACTTTGCCACATCTTGCACAGTGGTATATTCAATTTTACGGGCCCTAAAATCGGTAGCTGTTAAAGCTCCATCAGCTACATTTTCTTCTGTGGAAACAACTGATGCTTTTAGTCCATCAGTACCGGATACGGTTTCGGAAACCTGTGTTTGGCTCACCTTGCCTGTACCACAAGAAGTTATCAACACCATAAAAAAGAGAAAAAGAATACGGTTCATCTATTAGAATTTTACAAAAGTAAAGATAGAAAAAAGAGACAGCTTGAACCGATTAAAACAAGCGAACGTTTTCACTTCGATTAGGTTCTCGATACGAAATCCCTTATAGTATGTCCCTCGAACTGAACAGAGGAATACAAAATCAAAAAAGCACCCCAATTCTAGAGATGCTTTTTTGCAGTCCAATATATAACGATTCTTTATGCCAACATCGTAACCGGGTTCTCTACAAAATACCTCAACGTTTGTAAAAATGCAGCCCCTGCTGCGCCATCTACCGTTCGGTGGTCACAGGCCAAAGTTAACTTCATGGTATTACCTACTACAATTTCTCCATTCTTAACTACAGGTTTTTCAACAATGGCACCAACAGAAAGTATGGCGGAGTTGGGTTGGTTAATAATTGACGTAAACTCTTGAATTCCGAACATGCCCAAATTGGACACCGTGAAGGTACTGCCCTCCATTTCTGAAGGTGTTATCTTTTTTGCACGCGCCTTACCTGCCAACTCCTTAACAGAAGCCCCTATTTGTATAAGCCCTAATTGATCGGCAAACTTAACTACGGGAACAACCAAGCCATCATCTACAGCAACAGCTACACCCATGTGGATGTGCTTGTTATATCTTGTCGTAGCTCCGTTCCAAGACGTATTTACCTGTGGATGCTTTTTCAATGCCATTGCGCACGCCTTCAACACCATATCGTTGAAAGATATTTTTGTATCTGGCAAGCTATTGATCTGTACCCTAGAAGCCATTGCGTTGTCCATGGCTACCTCAATGGTCAAATAGAAATGAGGCGCAGAGAATTTAGAATTACCCAATGCCTTAGCGATTGCCTTACGCATATTAGAATTCTTCACCTCTTCAGAACCTTCTTCACCTACGGGATGGTTAATTGGCATTGCAACAGGTGCGGCACTTTCAGATACCGAAGAACTAGGTGCAGGAACAGTAGCCTGGGAAGGCGTATAGTTCTCTATATCCTTCTTTATGATTCTACCATTATCGCCTGACCCAGAAACAGAAGCTAAATCGATTCCTTTATCCTCGGCCATTTTTCGCGCTAATGGGGACACAAAAATACGCTTACCATCGGCAACCGGGTGCGTACCTTCTTCAGTTTTAGGGGTACTTTTTTCTTCGTCTTTAGATTCCGAACTGGATTTTTCAGAGCTGCTTGATGCGTCTCCTTTAGGTTTGGCATTCAATACGGCATCTACATCCGTACCTTTTGGTCCTATAACCGCTAAAACCGCATCAACAGGTGAAGATTCCCCTTCCTGTATACCAATATACAATAAAGTACCCGAGTAAAAAGACTCAAACTCCATCGTAGCTTTATCCGTTTCGATTTCAGCTAGAATATCACCTTCTTCAACCTTATCGCCTACCTGTTTTAACCATGTGGCTACAGTTCCCTCTTCCATGGTATCGCTTAATCGAGGCATTTTAATTACCTCTACACCTTCTGGCACTTCACTCGTTGGTGCAGGTGCAGTAACCGTTTCCGCTACCTCAGTCTCGGCGGATGGCTGTTCTTCCTCTTTAACTTCAGTACTAGCATCTCCTCCATTCAACAAACCGGAAATATCTTCCCCTTCATCCCCTATAATCGCCAATAAAGAATCTACAGGGGCGGTATCGCCCTCAGGGATACCAATATGTAATAGTACGCCTTCGTTAAAAGACTCGAATTCCATCGTAGCTTTGTCGGTTTCGATTTCAGCTAAAATATCTCCTTCTTCAACTTTGTCCCCTACTTTTTTCAACCAAGCCGCAACGGTACCCTCTTCCATGGTATCACTTAAACGAGGCATATTTACTACTATCGCCATGTATTTTATAATTTATGTTGAACGAATGGAAAATCTTTTTGCTCGTAAACCATATCGTATAACTGATTGACAGGTGGGTAATCAGATTCATCTGCGAATTTCTCACATTCCGCAACTAATTTTTTAACCCTTTTATCTATCTCTTTAATTTCCTCCTCGTTTGCGTATTTATTCTCTTTAATTACATCCAAAACTTGGGTAATAGGATCTATTTTCTTGTACTCCGCCACTTCGTCCTTTGTTCTGTAATGTTGCGCATCGGACATGGAGTGACCTCTATACCTATACGTTTTCATCTCAAGAAAAGTGGGACCGCCCCCAGATCTTGCGCGATCAATCGCCTTATTCATTTCTTGTGCAACGGTAACAGGGTTCATACCATCAACTGGTCCACAAGGCATTTCATATCCTAAACCTAGTTTCCATATCTCCGTGGAGTGAGACGTTCTAGCTACCGATGTTCCCATGGCATAGCCATTATTTTCACAAATAAAAACAACAGGTAACTGCCATAGCATAGCCAAGTTAAAGGTTTCATGCAAAGAACCTTGCCTTACTGCACCATCACCCATGTAGCACAAGGTAACAGCATCACTTCCGTTATATTTGTCTCCGAAAGCCATACCGGCACCTAATGGTATTTGCCCGCCAACAATTCCATGACCTCCATGAAAACGATGTTCTTTTGAAAATATATGCATAGAACCACCCATGCCCTTGGAGGTTCCAGTAACTTTACCATAAAGCTCTGCCATTACCTTTTTTGGGTCCACTCCCATTCCTATTGGCTGTACGTGGTTCCTATATGCCGTTATCATCCTATCCTTGGACAAATCCATTGCATGCAGGGCGCCAGCTAAAACCGCTTCCTGACCGTTATATAGATGTAGAAAACCTCTAACTTTTTGCTGGATATAAACTGCTGCGAGCTTATCCTCGAACTTACGCCAGAAAAGCATATCCTCGTACCATTTCAAATACGTTTCTTTTGTGATTTTTTCCATTGCCATTATGAATTTATTACAAATTTAGCGGACAAAAAAAGCGAGAGCAAATTTCTACCACAATAAAGAAATCAAAAATACACATATAAATCAATGCATAAAAAAAATAGAAGTAAAAGCATTAAGAAATTGCATCATGACACAAAAAAGAGCCGAGTTGTTTTCTTAAACTATACGAAAAAGTTGTTTAAAATAAACTATTCTCAAAGTAGAGCCATGGCCATGAAACCAAAAAACTATCCCGAAAAACTTTGAGATTCTATTTAACCTCACCTAGTTCCAAGCACTTGGAGCCGAAAATGATACCTAGAACGCATCTCAAGGAAAGTTAAATCGGAAACTCTTAGGTGGTTTATTTAACCTAAAAATGAACTGTTAAAACCCAATGGCAGCAGGTCTGAAATAGCATTGCACATAACGACGCTGCCTGTTTCCCCCATCAGTAAGATTCTAATAGGTTGCTTTTGCTTGAATTCATACTCAAAAATAGCCTGCCTACAATTACCACATGGTGCAGCCGGAACGCTTACCGGATAAGCATCCGATGTCGCGGTAATCGCAATCGTTTTTACGGTTACCCCAGGAAATTTAGCCCCTGCATGAAAAATTGCTACGCGCTCCGCGCAGAGTCCGGACGGGTAGGAAGCATTTTCTTGATTACTCCCAATCACAATCTCGGTATTATCCATTTCTACGGCAGCCCCCACCCGAAACTTAGAGTAGGGTGCATAAGCGCTTTTTCTGGCCGATACAGCTTCAAGCATAAGTGCTTGATATTTCGGCGATAGCTCCTCAAGACTATCATAAATGGTAATATCAAAACTGATGTTTTTCTGCTCCGCCATAATTCAATTTTACACACTATAAAATCAAAGGTACTTTGTTTCCTAAACATTTCAACATATCGCCACAAGGTTATTAAAACGAAAAATCCCACCATAAGGCAGGATTTTCTATGCTATCTCAAATGCTATGCTTAATCATTGTAAAATTCTTCACCTAAATTAAATGTCAGTCCAAAACGCAAGGTATTTTCCAATGGGTTTCTAACTTGTGAGGTTGAGAATAGATAAGATAAATCTATTTGGGCCGATTTAAACTTAAATCCCGCACCCAGAGTAAAGAACTTTCTTGCTCCTTTATTTTCGTTTTCATTAAAGTAACCCGTTCGCACCATAAAGGCATCTTGATAAGTATATTCCGCGCCTAAAGACCATGTAAACTCCTGCAGCTCCTCACCAAAACCATCCGGGGCATCACTAAAGGAACCTAAAATTCCGCTCAAACCGCTTTCGTTCTGGTAGATTTCATTGTCATCGGCGTCAATGTCGCCATCGTTATCAAAATCTTGGGGTGTTGGAACCAAAAGCTTACTAAATTCCGTAGTAATGCCAATCACATTATCTTGATCCAGTATAAAATCAAAACCTACACCTGCTCTAAGGTTACTTGGCAAAAAGTTTTCCTGGCCACCTTCATCATATTGAATCTTACCACCAATGTTGGAAATGTTGAACCCAGCTCTCCAACGTCCATCAAAATTATTATAGGCTATTTCCCTTGAGCGATAATACCCAGCTACATCAACAGCAAAAGAACTTGCAGCCTGCGAATCTTCTGTACCGTTCTGAGGTAATCTCAAATTGGAACGGATAAACCTACCCGCTACGGCCATAGAAAAAGTTGGACTTAATTTTAGGGAGTACGAACCGTCCAATGCCAATTCGTTTGGTTTGGCCAAAGTACCCGGATCACCGGCAAACTGCCTCAACTCTATCTCGCCAAGGGTAAAATATCGCAAACTAAGGGCAAAGGCACTTTGCTCATTGATTTTATTGTAAAAACTGGCATTTAATAAGGAAATATCCGTGATTATACTTTCCAAGTACGGAGTGTAGCTTACCCCTATTCCCATCTTGCGCTCAGCAAATGCAAATTTAGCAGGATTCCACTGCTGTGAGAATGCATCTGTGGACGTAGCCACACCCATATCTCCCATACCTGCTGATCTTGCATCTGCCGCGATAGTTAAAAATGGTACTGCGGTGGTTATCACCCGTTGATTTTCTTGAGCCCAAATAGTGAAACCGGAAAGCAGCAAACAAACAAAAACTATTGAATTCTTTTTCATTTAAAATTAAATTAGTTCCAAAAGTGTAAAATTAACGCCTTGACGCATCTTATTCCAAATTAATCGACATATTACGGTAAAAACGGGCTTTTCAACAAAATCTTGTGTAACATCCTAAATATTTTGGATTATGGTAACCTATAAGAGTATTGCAACTCACTAAACCATGCAGGCAAAAAACGACTAGTCAGCATATACTATAAGGCCTTTAAACTCGTTATGACCATGAATGGATGTTTTTTCGAGCATTTACTTTTGATTTACACGTATTGTGAAAATAATTTAAAGTGTATGAAATATTCTGATGAAAACACCGTTTTAATGAGCGAAAGTGACGTAACATATAATGAGAAATTAAAAACGTCAGAATTTTAGATTAAAAAGATTGAACTCAAGTCCTAGATTTATGAAAAACAAATTTATCAAAGTTGTACTCTCATGCACTGTTATTGCCGGAGGTTTTACAGTTACAAGCTGTTCAAAATCAACCTCTTCCAAGAATGTTTCCAGGGCTACGGGTTGGAATATCAACGCTAAAGAAGGTGGTTTCCAGTACAATACAGATTTTAAGGAGCAAGAAACCGCTCCCGGTCTGGTGTTTGTTGAAGGTGGTACCTTTACCAAGGGAAAAGTACAAGATGATGTAATGCACGATTGGAACAATACACCTACCTCACAACATGTACAATCTTTTTATATGGATGAAACTGAGGTAACCAATGT
>CAZUIE010000148.1:0-2308 GCA_964620945.1 uncultured Maribacter sp. | reverse complement strand
GATGACGGAGCGGATATTACTGCAGAAGTAATGTCGTATAAACCAAACGACCTAGGCCTTTATGATATGGCAGGGAACGTTTCGGAATGGGTTGCCGACGTGTACAGACCCATCGTAGATGACGAAGTAAGTGATTTCAACTATTTTAGAGGTAACATTTACATGAAGACCGCTATCGGCGAAGATGGAAAGGTCAATATCCTAAGAGATTCTATTGTTTATGATACCCTACCTAACGGTAAACTCGTAGCAGTAAACTTACCTGGCGAAATAAAAATGGTCCCTGTTGATGAGGATGAAACGTATTTGAGAACCAACTTTTCTACCAGTGACAACATCGGTTACCGAGATGGTGATGCAGGTTCCTCCAGATTTTACGATCGATTTAGCGATGAAGAAGAAAGCAGTAACAAGGGTAAGATGTACAATTCTCCAAAACATAGTATAGATAGAGATTCTGTTGGTAACATCACCAGACAATATGATGAATCCAATACAAGAACTTCATTAATAAACGACGAGGTAAGAGTTTACAAAGGTGGTTCCTGGAGCGATAGGGCTTACTGGTTAGACCCTGCTCAAAGAAGATATTTACCACAATACATGGCCACGGACAATATTGGTTTTAGATGTGCCATGTCCAGAGTAGGATCTAAATCCAAAACCAAGAACAAGACCGTAAGAGGTAAGAAAGCAAAATAATTTCTTATCCTTTAGATTTCAAGAAAGCCCTTTTTTTTAAAGGGCTTTTTTTTATCTTCGATTTTATGAAAATAGCCGAACTTCACAAAATATTCTTGCAGTATCCAAACGTCAGTACCGATACGCGAAAAATAAAAGAAAACGATATTTTTTTTGCATTAAAAGGCGCTAATTTTAATGGTAATAAGTACGCACTTAAAGCCATCGAAAAAGGAGCAGCCTACGTTATCGTAGACGAAAAAGAATTTGCAATACATGACAGGACTATAGTCGTTAACGATGTATTGACGACCTTACAAAACTTAGCCAATTATCACAGGCATTATTGTAAGGCTAAAGTGATTTCCCTAACGGGAAGCAATGGCAAGACCACTACAAAGGAGCTTATTCACAGCGTCTTGGCTACGACCTATAAAACCATAGCCACCAAAGGGAATCTTAATAATCATATTGGGGTTCCTTTAAGCTTGCTCACTATTAAAAAGGATACGGAGATTGCCATAATAGAAATGGGTGCAAACCATCAAAAGGAAATCGCGTTTCTCAGTAATATTGCAGCACCTGATTTTGGTTACATCACCAATTTTGGAAAAGCACATTTAGAAGGTTTTGGAGGTGTAGAAGGAGTGATAAAAGGAAAAAGTGAACTATACGATTATCTAACAGCCAACAACAAGGTAATCTTCATGAACGCGGACGACCCCATACAGAAGGAAAAAGTAGGTCATTACATCAAGAAATTTGGATACAGCACTTCCAATCCGCAATTTTATGTCATTACAATGACAACAGCTGATCCGTTTGTTAAAATTGAGGTTGAAGATACGAGCATTAAAACCAAATTAATAGGAAGCTATAACTTTACTAATTGCTGTGCCGCAATACTGATGGGGAAATATTTTAACGTTCCCATGAAACTTATAAAAGAAGGTTTAGAAACCTATCTACCGGGCAACAATAGATCTCAGGTATTGGAAAAAAATGGTTTTAAGATCATACTCGATGCCTACAATGCCAACCCTACGAGCATGACGGCTGCTCTCGAAAATTTTGCGAACCTAAATGCTACGACCAAGCTACTATTCTTAGGCGATATGTTTGAACTTGGAGATACGGCCTGCGTAGAACATCAGGCAATTGCAGAACTTGCCAAAGCGCTTGGTTTTGAAAACACCTATTTGATCGGTGAAAACTTTTTTGAAGTAAACAGCGATTTTCAAAAATTCAAAACTTTTGATGCGCTGGCACATTATTTAAATGAAAATCAACTAGAAGAGAATGCTACTCTTTTTATAAAAGGCTCTCGTGGAATGGCCTTGGAACGTATTTTAGAATACCTATAGCCAAAAATTCCTAAAACACTTTTCGGTATCAAAAAAACTAATGTATTGTGGGATATACTGGATTCGAACCGGTGACCTCTGCCCTGTCAAGGCAGCGCTCTAAACCAACTGAGCTAATATCCCTAAAAATTCATTTCAAATAAAAACAAACTTACCCCTAATTGATAATAAGATACAAAAAAAGGCTCTCGAACAGCGAAAGCCTTTTTAAAAATCCTGTGGGCCCTACTGGATTCGAACCAGTGACCCCCTGCTTGTAAGGC
>CAZUIE010000147.1:4957-9243 GCA_964620945.1 uncultured Maribacter sp. | reverse complement strand
TTCCAGCCATAGGCTGCTGTTTGGTCAAAATCATCCAACACAAGATTTCCCTCAATTTCTACGTCGAAGACACGAATGCCATTGGTTTGCGCTCCTGTCCAGACTTCGGCAAAAATTAAATTTACGGTATAATCGCCATTGGGAACATCGAAGTTCCACTGCATATTATCCGGATTTGCAACATTGCTGTAGCGCTCTGTCGTAAACAAGTTATCAGGATACCCCGTATTATTAGTCCCTGTAAAACTTGCGACTCCAAAAGTAATATCAGCCGCCGGCGAAACAAGATTAATATAAGAGGATGGTGTACCGGTGTTGGCGGTGCCATTGGCAGTTGCGGTAGACTGGTCTTCCGTCCAATCTGGATTAGGACCATCCGTTGCGGCTACTAAAGCTCCTCCAGTATTCACACGGAATAAAACATTCGGTGTAGCTTCTCCAGAGAGAAGGGAAACCACTGAGGTGGAACCATCATCATAAGTGAGCGTAAGGGATGCAGCTTCTCCTTCGATTGCCCCGCTATGATTTACTACAATATTTGTACTTTCTCCGGGACCAATGAGTAAGAAAGATGGATCGGTTACAATCGAAAAGGCTGCCGCATTGGCACCGGTCAATTGCGCATCTGTTATAACAATACCTACATTTCCGCCCGTATTAGATACAGGAATGTTTAAACCACCTCCTGTGGGAATAGTTTCTGATGCTGAAACCACCAGCTGGCTGGCTGTAAGTGCTGCTCCTGCAGGATTATCGCTTCCATAGAATTCCATATTTTTCATGGTGCCACCACCTCCGAGGCTTTGAGATCCTGCTACAACATGAATACCATCTCCAGAAACTATTGCCTGAGTACCATGGCGTTCTGTGAGCAAACTAGATTTTGTCGTCCAGCTTCCTGTTAAAGGGTTAAATGCCTCGGTAATATTTACGGCATCGCCAATGGTATTACCTTCCAGGTCTACTTGGATTTCCCCACCTATTACGTAGATTTCATTTTCAAAGGATGCTACGGAAGCTGCCGCACGAGGTGTAGGCAAATCTGGTATGGTAGACCAGGTCTGCGTGGCGAAATCATAGACATCCACTTCGGCAATCAACGGCGCAAAAGTACCACCGTCGCCTCCGGAAAGCCTTCCACCAGCAACGTACAATTTATCGTCAAGAACGGTAGCATGAAAATGGTCCCTTGCCCTTGGAGCATCCGGCAAACTAGTCCATACTCCAGTAACAGGATCAAATTCATCGAACCATGGAATAAAACCACCATTATGGCCTATTGTATTTCCTGCGATTACGTAAAATTTATCGTTGTAAACCACTAAACCTGCTGATCCTCTTTTTCTATTCGTTGGGATTTCAGGGCCCTGAATCCAAATATCCTCTACCGGGTTATAGGCATACACATTGTCCGCCGGAAGTTCATTGGGAAAGGTATTCGTTTTAAAAGCACCAATAACCCAAATTAAACCCTTATGTTCTAGTGCTTGGAAATGATTAAATTCCTGGGGAGCAGAATTAGATATTTGGCTCCACGTCTTAGCTTGGTAATTATAAACATCCAGGGTGGTTGAATTTTCCCTTCCGCCAAACAAATAAAATTTATCACCGGCTTGTACGAAAGAACATTCATGGCGTGCTGTGTAATTTTCATCGTCGGTCTGGTCGTTCCAAAAATCTTGGGAACCAACATTCCAAATAAATGCAATATCAGTGGCATCGTTAGATGCTTGACCCACACTAATGGTCACGGAGTATGGGCTATTTGTTTCAGCACCTGCGTCAATGTTTCCAAATACCAACCCTGTTGTAGGTTCTATTTGTAAACCTGCTGGCAGGTTTGTAGCCGAATATTGGTAGGGTTCACCAGTAACACCACCCGAAGCCAAAACACTTAAGTTTATCAAGTCTCCTGCTTCACTGTTTTGATTTGGTATCGCTTCTACCACAACTGGTGGTGTAAATTCTCCTCCTACCTGCAAGATTTCAATCCCGTTCATCGTTGGGTTTTCAGTAACTGCAGCAACAGCAATATTCAAGACTCCGTCTACAAGAGTTACAGGAAATTCTAGCATTCCCCCAACTTGGTTTCCGTAGGTAGCAGAGAGGTCAAGGTCATTTTGTACCAAATTACCTTCTACCAATATGTCATATACACGTTGACCAGGAGCACTGGTTCCTGCAAAACCATTACCAGCATACCAGCGGATAAGGTAATTGCCGTTTGGCAAATCAAAAGTCCACTCCATTGCCGGAGCCGCACCAGCGGGATCCCATCGCTCTATAGCGAAGAGATCTTGGGGAACATAGTCAGGTACTGAAGCATCACGTCCAGAAATATTATGAGTGGATAAATTACCCGTATTAACACTCCAATTTATTCCGTTGAAAGTACCACTTTGAGGCCCTGCACCTCCTGTTGCAATCCAGTTGGGATTTGGTGCATCCGTAGCAGTAATTGCTGCACCATTTGCACGGATACGTAAAATAGGTACCGGTTCATCGTTGACACTGACAGTAAATGTTTGATCAACAAAGAAGCCGTTTCCATCCGTAGCCCTGATAGTAATGTCAGCGGTTGCCGCAGATGAAGGAATTACGATAGTTAAGGTTTTGCCAGTAATCGAAGCATCAATGGTAGTAGGACTGGTATTGGCTTCAATCGAAAATATAAAATTCTCATCTCCACCATCATCGGTAAAGAACTGGTCTAGCTCATAAAGCACATTAGCGTCATTAATTAGGGCAGTGACATTTGGAAGTTCCTGTTCTACGGTTGGTTGACTCGTTTGTACATATAGGTAATCCCAAGTGCCTTCTACTTCAGCACCAGCTTGGTTGGAAGAACCAATCAATCCTACGGCAAGGGGCTCATTGGCCGATTGTATAGCGGATAAAATGGAACCAGCGGCGTTGATGATTCCTGCAGTTTGAAAACTACCCACATTATCAAATCGATAAGCAGCCGTTACCTCCCCATTGGCAGGATTTACGCTAAAACGAAGTTGTACCCCGTTGCTAGGACGGTTTCCAGTAGCTATGGCTACATTTATAGGTGCTTGAGCTACATCCCCAATCTCTTGGCGAACCTGAAGTCCAGCTTGATTGATAACAAATTTGATATAGTTACTCTGTGTTCCATCACCCATGAATATTCCGATTTCACCCGCAGTTGGTGCAGAAGCACCATAGAGTTGAAGTGGGTCATCGAAATTTTGTACAGCACCCTCAATTGCAAAAGCGCCTGTACTTTGGTCAACATTTACTCCGTACTGGAAAGCTTTTTCTTGACTATTAGAACCATCTAATGCCGTTCCTCCGGTCATTTGCATGGTCATGGCACCAATAGCACCACCCAGAATATCGTTGGGATTAGGGTCGCTTGGGTCGTCTCGACGGTCAAGCCAATTCAACCAGTCATCATTGGAATCCCCATTATTCATCAGTCCCGTAAATCCGAGACCTAAATATCCTTTTAGGACAGGGTTGTCAGACAATAGTTCGTTCAAAACAGGAAGATCAAACGCATCACTACCCGAATCAAGAGGATCTCCTAATTGAAAAGGATCGTTGGCATCAACAATACCGTCATTATCGTCATCAGAATCATTAAGGTCAGAAACCAAGGTCCCGCCTGCAGCCTTATCAAAGTCGTTTGGCTGCGCACCACCATTGCAGATAACTTCTTCTTCAGTTTGTGAGTCCACTTTGTTGTCAATTTCATCATTATTCGTATAGCCATCATTATCATAGTCTTCGGTTCCAACAAATTCGGGATCGGTAGAATTAAAACAGGCAAGTACAAACCCATCTGGCTCCAGAACCACAATGTTTCCGTTGAAAGGGGCTACCCAAATTGTACCAGGAAAAGGATCGGTATCGCTATTGCACGTTACGCCCAGCGCGTTTCCGCCAAGGTTAGAAGCAAACGTGCTAATGAGAGTATAACTATCATCCAACGGATCGTAGTCTACACGGCGTAATATCCCTCCATTCTTACCCGCAATAAGATCACCTTGCATAGCACCATTAAAGGCTGAAGACGTATACACATCTAAGGCATTAGTATTGGTTCCCCAAGTGGTAATGATATCATCATCCGGACCATCGGGATTATTAATACCAGGACCTCTCCAATCCGCCTCTTGTGGGTCTGCCAAAGACAGCGGTACGGGAGGCCAGTTGGCGGGCAAAGCTATATTTGGATTCGTTGTTGACCCTGGTATTGAACCATCAGGATCGTAAACTTGAGTCCGGAAAACCTCACCTGACAGGGTGTTGGGACC
>CAZUIE010000147.1:3158-4857 GCA_964620945.1 uncultured Maribacter sp. | reverse complement strand
AGGACCAATGGCCAAATCGTAACTGTTTCTATATCCTGGTGAAAATATTTGAACAGGTTGGTTTATCACAATCATTCCTTGATTAAGACCATCATTCCCGCCCCATGGATCACCAACATCAATCCCATCATAACCTACATCATCAGGATCAATAATCCCATTAACATTAGGACGCGTGGGGTCATCCAATGTTGGAACATCATAACTAAAAGATCGCCCTGATGAGGGATCGGTTTGAATTGGCAAAGCCTCAATAGCAGTGAGATCTACGGATAAAATTGCGGCTGAAAGCGCATATTCCGTAATCCACGCAAAATTATCAGAAGGTGCGCCTGCATTCGTAAATCCTCCCGAAGCAACAATCAAATAGTCTTTTCCGTTTACGCTTATAAATTCCAAACCATTAGTCGAATGATTTTCTTCTGACCTAGGCAATCCTCGAACTATATCCACTACATCCCAAGTAGCACCATTCCAGCTGAATCGTGTAATAACTCCTGAGTTCGTATCAAGATTCTGATCCCCACTTGGACCACCGATTCTTGAATCTGAGGACGTAACGTAAACAACAGGATTAGAAGCTGTTCCAGCCACGGTAAGCCCTGTAGCTTGCCGCCCACCTCCTGCGCTTGACCCGTCATCGTTATGGTTGGGGATAGTGGAAGCTTGGGTAAGCTCTTCCCCGTTAATTGCAACGTAATCGTTAACCCCGTTTTTCTGAATTGTAAAGATGTCCACATTTCCATTTAAACTCAAGACATAAAGTCGACCATCAGGACCGTACATCAAAGATGTTCCATTGTTAATGGAGCCTTGACCGTTTAGATTCAAATTACTTTGAGTGAAGCTCTGTGCCTGTGCATGTAGACTAACAAAGAGCAACAAGAATAAAGTGACACCTGTAATTAGACCTCGTAATTTACTTAAATCACGACACCGAATTCCTACTTTTTGGATATTAACTTCCGTCCTATTATTATTTAAAATATAGTTTTTCATTTCCTGTAAATTTTCTTTAGCTAGTTAATACCGCTCTATTAACATTTGTTCTTGATATGGCGTTCCCTTGCTATCCATAGTTTTTATGAAATACGTTCCAGTGGGAAGGTCAATTACATTAAAGTCAATCGTTTTACTATCAATCCCCGAAGGTTCCCTAATCGTCTTGATGAGTCTTCCGGTAACGTCGAAGATTAAAATTTCTTCTACCAGAATGGGTTCATCAAAAGATAGGGTGACCGCTACATTGGCCGGGTTAGGAGCTACACTCATCTCATTCAACAGTGTTTTAGCCGCTAGAGTTGACTGATTAGCGAATGGTCCGTTAATTACAGAGAAATTCACCGTAATCGTCGGGCCTACATTCGGATTGGCAACAAGGGTGTAGTTTCCTACCGGAAATGGTTTGCCCTGAATATTCACACCGATATCACCGAACAGGGAATGAGGAGCCGGGCCTTCATACCTACTTTCACTGATAGGTCCTGAAAGATTAAAAGTCACGCCACCTGGATTAAAGCTTGTATTGAAAATAATACCCAATGGCGTATTGCCAATAGTGGACTTATTGATCTGTAATCCATCCGTTAAAGCAAATAGCTCAGAATCATCCGTGGCATCAAGTACGATTAACGCGGCATTACCGGTTTCCGTGGTAACGGTAATGTTTCGAGTGGTCGAATTAGCACAACCGTTCGAA
>CAZUIE010000147.1:0-3058 GCA_964620945.1 uncultured Maribacter sp. | reverse complement strand
AAATAATACCCAATGGCGTATTGCCAATAGTGGACTTATTGATCTGTAATCCATCTGTTAAATCAAATAAAGGAGTGTCCGTTGTGGCATCCAGTACTATCAATGCCCCATTCCCTACCGCAGGCGATACAATTAAAGTAATTGGAACACTAGCATTGGTATATCCTGTAACCGGACCTGCCGTAAGTGTGGCGTTATAGGTACCTGGTGTTAATCCTGTGGCGTCTAAATTTACTTCATAGGAAGTTCCTTGATTGGCTGCACTTGTTGTTGATGCCCAAGTTGCCGGATTATTAGTCGCATTATCAACAATAGACATTGCCGCTGGTGTTGGTAATGCACTTGCATCATCAGAATCCACCACATAATCACGCTTAGCGGTTTCTCCTTGAATAAGATTCACTGTTATGGCGGAAGGCACAATGGTCAAAGAAGGAAGTGTCTCAGGTATTACAGTTACATCAAATGTACATGAATCAGAATTTCCTGCAGTATCTTCTGAAGTTATTGTTACTAGCGTTGTCCCAGAAATTACTGTTCCCGGTAGCGGGTTTTGCGTTAGCAAAGTTGAACCGTCACAATTGTCCAGTGCACTTGCAAGGCCCGTATAATCTGGCATTGCAAAATCACCATTGATATCCCCTTGTTCGGTTTGATTTCCTAGACAGCTAACAATTGGTGCTTCCATATCATTCACCGTTACATCAAAACTACATGTTGCGGTTAAATCTGCAGCATCTGTTGCAGTAACCATCACCATGGTGGTTCCTACAGCAAACAAGGATCCGCTAGGTACAGAATAACTGAGCGATACCCCTGGCAGATTATCCGTGGCGGTTGCATTGAATGTAACCACTGCGCCACAAACTCCGGGGTCATTGGCTACAATTATAGTATCAGGACAGGTCACTACAGGGGCTTCCGTATCCGGAGCCACACTAATCGTAACCGTCCATTCTTTTGTAGTAGCATCCTCTGCTGTTACTGTATAGGTTTGAGGCGTTGTAAAATCTCGTGCTGTACCTGAAACAGGGCTTATTTGCGCTGCATTGGAAATTGCAATGGTTGGCGCTAGACCATTAAGAGAAGTCCCGGTACTTACCGTCAGCGCTATAGTACCTGCACCTGAATTAATAATCTCGTCCCCAACTTGTTCTGTGACATCAAAACCAGTAATCTCTTTCCCGCTGGAAATGGGAGCTGAAATCGTCACTTGTGTTTGGCATGTTCCCACCACACCATTATTGTCCATTGCCATCCAAGTAATCGTTGTAACCGTGCCTACTAGGTATGCATCTGTAAGTGCTAAACCATCACTACGCGAACCTACAACTGTGTTTACCCCGCAAGCATCTATAGCCGTTGGAGGAGTCAGTGTAAGCATCTGAGCAGTAGCACTTGTAATTAATCTATTTGTAGGACAATCCACTAGTACCGGAGGCGTATCATCAATAACGGTAACCGTTGCCATACAGGAATCTGTGTTGCCATTGGTGTCTTCAACAATCAACATTACCGTATTATCGCCTATATCATCACAATCGAAACTGCTTAGACTTACCGATAAATTGGCAATTCCTGACGCATCATTGGAGCCGTTATCGATATCTGCCGCAGTAATGTTTGCAATCCCATTCGCATCCAAGGCAACCTCAATGTTTTGACATATTGCCGTAGGGGCTATATTATCCTCTACCACAACCACTGCAGTACACGTTGCCGAGTTACCACTGGCATCCGTAACCGTTAAGGTCACCGTATTGGCACCAACATTGTTGACATCAAAATCACTCGTGTCTATAGAAATAGTATCTATAACATCATTGTCCGTAGACCCGCCATCCACATTGGCTACAGTTAAGCTTCCAACACCATTAGCATCTAATTGTAGTGTAAAGTCGGTACAAACAGCTACCGGAGCCAAATTATCCTCCACGGTCACAGTTGCCGTGCACGTTGCCGTGTTATTATTTGTATCCGTTACCGTAAGTGTAACCGTATTTGGGCCCAGATTAGCTCCGGTGAAGTTCTCTACATCTATAGCCAAATTCGCGATACCCTCATCGTCGGTAGAACCACCATCTACATCAGCAGCGGTAATGGTAATACTCCCATTGGCATCAAGTTCTACAGTAATATCCTGACAAACAGCTATTGGATCCGTGGTGTCTGGTAATTCAACAGTAAAGTTGACTATTGATTGAGCTTCTGGATTTGTAAATTCATTATGGAATTGGTCTGCTACACGAATAACAATGGTATTGGCACCTTCCTTAATCCCCTCTCCAAGACCGTTCATGGCAAGTGCCCCACTATTCTCATCAAACACAAAGTTAGTGTCGTCTGTTTTCCAAGATGCCACATTCGCTGTTGATATACGAGTATCCGTATCAATCGCATTTATATTCGGCGGATTAATATACACATGAAAATGCTCTGTATTATCAAATAGAACATCCGTCGGGTCTACTTCAACATCCACTGTTAATGAAGTTAAGACTTCACTTCCCTGAGGTGCTATAAAAGTGACTTCAGGACCCGATACGTTTACTGTAAACGTATCCGATGCAGAAAGACTCCCTGAATCTGTCACACTTGCCGTTACGATTGTAGTGCCAGGTCTCACAAAGCTGGCATCTATAGCTGCTCCTGTGGTTGAATTATAAGTAGTCTGATTATCATCCGATAACCAAGTAATATTATCAGAAATATCTCCATCCGGTACATCATTAGCCTCTCCTGTGAAGCTAACGTTTGTTCCCCGGCTTACATTAATATCCACGGGTCCTGTAATCGCAACAGTTGGAGGGGTATTTGGTGGTGTCACCGAAACACATAGTCCATTAAGTTTGGGATTATCGTCTCCCGGATTAGTGAATATCACAATATCAAGGAAACCATCTGTAACTGTTGTTGAAAATGGTAAAGTGACTGCTGTAAATTTGCCATAGGTTGCAAATAAATCAAGGCCTGTCAACACTTCTACTCCTTCAATAGTAATATTTAAAAGTCGAGCATCACTAGCGTTGGCAAATAATTCGGCCATATAAAGTTCTAT
>CAZUIE010000146.1:6518-9299 GCA_964620945.1 uncultured Maribacter sp. | reverse complement strand
CGGTATTATCAGGCAATCCCACTATAGGCACTAGACTATTCACCAAAGCGGCAGATCGGCTATTATAGATATCCGATGCTCCTGGACTCGTTCCCAAAGAGACGGAATAACCATCTATACCCGAAACTAAATCCCATACCACTTGGGTATCAACGGCTACGTCTACATCTCCGTTCACGGGAAGCGTTATAGTAGGACATGTAACCTGAGCACTTAACAGTATACCGAATAGCAAACTTATGCTAAACAACATACTTCTTAGATACTTTATACGAGGTATGGAAAATAACAAAATCATCCTTTGGAATATAAGTTATGTAGTGCTTCCGTTGTCATAAAAAATATACTTTATTCAATATCTATGCCATCTAAAATTTAGAATGATTGAAAAACCCAATCGACGCGCTACATGGGCGAATCAATAAAAATTAATGATTAAATAAACTAATTACGAAAATATGTGAATATAACAGTTATTTAAAGAAAGATTTTGATATCCCCTCATCATAAGCAAAGAAATTCATATAAAACGCTTCACCTAGTTTTAACCTGGAACTGTAGTTAAAACCATAGGGTATTAAGGAAGAAGTGACATTCGCTAAATTCAACTTAAAATCAATTGTCGTGAACTTTTTTCAACGCTTTGGTAATAAAGTATTTTACATAATTGGTAGATTCATCATACTAAAAGTAATCCGAGACAATGAACTTCATTCTAATTGCAAGGTAATGATTATGCGTAAGAAAATCCCTTTAAAACAAATATAACAAACCACGGTTAAAACATTTGATAGAAAAACTTTACATCCTACATACTAGATAATTAGCCCTCCAAATCACATATCTATTCCTTCAATTTTATGGTCTCTCCATTTTTTGAACTCTTGACCGCAGCATCCAAAATTTCCATGGTTATCATGTTATTTTCTAAACTATAAGGATCAAAAGGCTCTAGTTGTATTTCCCCCAAGATTACAGCAGCAAATAAAGCAAATGGTTCGTTAAATGGATAAACACGTTCCTCCAAATCAAAAGATTCTTCCTGAAAACCATCGTACCCCTCAGCAATCCGTAATCGAAGCTGGTTACGTGAATCTGCATATACGGCTCCTAAAGTACCATATAATTCCATATCCTTTCGACCAATGGGCCAGTTCCAAGAAGGCTGAAGAATGGCCATGGATTCATCATATGTAAGTATTATTGTTGCATCGTCATCTACACTTGGGTTATTTTCAGATTGAAGTTGCTGGGTAACCGCAGTGATTGAATTTGGTTTTTTTCCCTGGTGCAACCAAGTTAACAGATTAGCTCCATAGCAACCAAAATCCATTATGGCTCCACCCCCATTCAAAACAGGATCTGTTAACCACGCCAAAAACTCTTTGTTAACCCCAATTTTTTTTGGACCTCTATGGCCATCACGCACAATGACCTTCCTAAGTTCACCGATGGTACCTTCTTTAAGTATTTCGTGAGCTCTTACATTAGTAGGGTACCAAGATGTCTCATAATTGGTAAGCAAGTGAATATTGTGCTTATTAGCTAATACTTCCATTTTTAATGCATGCTCCATGCTTACAGCCAGCGGTTTTTCTACCATTACGTGAATTCCTTTGGGAGCACAGACCTCAACTACTTCCAAATGACTATATATTGTACCAAATGCGGCGACAGCCTCCGGATCTTTGGCTCCTATCATCTCCTCGATTGTACCAAAAACCAAATCCATTGAAAAATTGTATTCACGTGATAAGCGTTTAGCCAATTCCATATCGGTCTCTACGATTCCCACCATGGCCACATCACTAGCATCCTCTCTACCCAAAATCCAACCCACATGACCATGACTAAGCCCTATTACACCTAATCTTATTTGTTTTTTTTGCGCATGAAACGTATTTGTGATCATAAAAATAAATAGGGTAACAATGTATGTTTTTTTCATTTTATTATACTTTTTGTCAGCAACGAAAGGTACTGTTTATTCTAAAATCTATACAAACTACAATGAAATATGATTGGTACACTTCATGTTAGGAATTAATTCATATGTAATGACACCTATTCCAAATCCTTACTTTGCTCCACAAACCAATCATAAAGCTCCTCCGTTTCATAGGCCTGTATCCATGAATCATGGCCTACACCGGGATATCTTGTATATTTAATATCATAGCCCATCTCCTTAAGTTTAGCTACCATATCATCCGATTCGGAAACAGGTATGGATTTATCATCTTCCCCATGAAATACCCAAATAGGCATTTCCTTATTTATCCATGAAGCATAGGGTAATGGTGCCATTCCGCATACCACTGCCATGGCAGCGAAGGTTTGGGGATACTGTACGGCCATTTCCCAAGCCGCTCCTCCTCCCCTACTTAATCCCGTAAGATATACTCTATTCAAATCCACGTTATTGGTAGCCACAATACTATCCAAAAGCTGTTTAACCGCGCGCGTATTCCACCATTTATTTTGATAAGGGTTCTGTGGCGCCAAAATTAGAAAGGGAAAATTCTTTCCTTCCGTAATTAGTTTTGGAGGACCGTTGCGTTTTATAGCGACCAAACTATCGCCAGATTCGCCACCGCCGTGTAAAAATAGTAACAGGGGAAATTTTTCTCCACTATCTGGCTTGTAATTATCAGGTAAGTACAAATAGTAATTTAACTTTTCTTTCACCGTTGTCTCCATTTGTTCATCTAAAAGTATAGACTGGTTTTGCGCTGAACATCCTTGCACAAAAATCACAAAGCATAGTAGATACAGTTTAGC
>CAZUIE010000146.1:0-6418 GCA_964620945.1 uncultured Maribacter sp. | reverse complement strand
TCTATATTGGGGAAGAACTCCCTATTTTTAACAGACCAAATGTCATTTTGATTATCACCATCTGGCGTAAAGAAGTTTGGGATATCCAACATGCCGGTAAATTCAAAAGGAATAGCGACTTCTACAACACACCCATTGGCATCAACGACTCTAGCATTAACCGTCATGCTTTCATTAGTTGTAAAAATATTTACGTCGCCAAATGATTCTCCGTTAAAGAAGTATTCATAACCTCCGTACCCACCTTCTGCTGTTACTTCCATTTCATTTGGCCCTGTTTTTACTGCGGTTAGGGTTAATGGATCATAAGCATCTACGGTGAATTCCACAAATATGGTACATCCATTTTGATGGTAAATATAGACTGTATGATCTCCAGGGGTTAAATCGCCCCAAACATTATCTATTCCAGCCAATGCAGTAATAGCGTCGGTAGGGTCTATGGGGTCTATTGCAAACATAACGTCTTCCATAAGACTATTGTCTTGCAATCTAACGGTTACTGTACTATTTGGAAAGATACCTTCACAACCATATTCAACGATTGGTTCTGCAGTTAAATCCACACCTATCCCTATGGTAAACAATTCTGTAGTTGTACAAAAATTACCATCTTGAACACTGACGAGATAAGATGCGCCTCCCTGAAGGTTTTCTAGCACCTGGCCGGTATAAGCTTCAAAAGTACCAGTACCAGTTTCATCAACAGGATCAATCATTTCAACCTTATACTCAAAGTATGGGACAGCACTGATTAATGGGTCATTGAATGGTGTACCACCTGAAATTTCAAATGTAGCTGTGCCATCATTCGCTCCTATACAAAGTTCAGGAGTAGTCTGTATATTAACCACCTGCAACTCATCGGGTTCAGGTACGGTAATAAAATCTTTTTCAAAGCATCCGTTTTCATCCTGGATCAGAATTTCATAGGTACCAGCAGCTAAATCTTCAAATGTATAGGCTCCAGGCGTCGCGGCATCGCTAAAAAACTCATTAAAGTTTGGTGCTATGGCAAACTGGGTAAGACCAACACCACCTGAAAGCACCTCAACAGTTATGCTACCATCTTCCTCTCCATTACAAGTGACCGGAGTAGGATTGGCATCAAAAACAATAGGTTCTGGTCTTTCTATAACAAATGGTCCTGCAATATCCATACAGCTTGCCCCACTTGTTACGGCAATGTAATAGTCTGTTCCCTCTGGAAGCGCCTCAAAAGTACCATCCGATTGCGGACCTCTAATTCTTGTCGCTGTGGCAACTGGGTTAAAAGCATCTACGGGGTCTCCTTCATAAAGGTAAAATAAATCATCGCCCACACCTCCGTTTACAAAGGATTCTATTCGACCATCCAACTCAGAAGCACACGAAATATCATCTGGAAGGTTAGGTAAAATCGTAATGCCCGTTGCGTTGGTCATGGTAATCCCATTGGAACGTACCGGCAAGCAAATACTCAATGTACTCGTTTTTCTAACGTCAAATTGATAGGTAATCCCTTGAACACCCGGTATTAAAACCGAAGTACCTGCCATAGTTTGGTATGGACCAACTACAACCCCGTTCTCAATTGGAGCGTACTCGTATGTGAATAATGGATCAGGGTTTTGTATAGATAACCTCATTTCACCAGCGCCTCCACAGCCAGGTACTCTTGTTTGTACCAATAAAGGTTGTACAGGTGGTGGTGGATCAACAAAGTATGGTTCGGTTACATGAATACAGTCAAAGCTAGACGAAACCTCAATAGCGTACCAACCTGCACTAATAAATCCCCCACTAGCCCCTATAAAAGTAGGCGAGTTTTGAAGACCACTGGCAGAACCAATATCCGTATTATCATTGCTATTTAAGTATAACAGTCTATAATTATACCCTGCACCTGGGAATCCGCCGGTTGCTCCCGATATGGCAGTAATTACATCGCCACTTGTGGGGTCAAATGCTTCCAATACAGCATTGTTACCATTAGGGCAATCCAAGCCTTGAGGCTCACGGATGCCAGCGTCAATTTGTGGCACTTCTTCCAGCTCTATGTCAAAAGTGGTAGTACACAATTCAATATCCCTAATTTCCACTTGATAGAAACCAAAGGCTAATCCTGTAAATTCATTATTGGTAGAGAAGGGAGCAGCCTCGGTGGTATAGCTCGTACCTCCGTCTGTACTTAGCAACAATCTATATTCATAGGGAGAAGTGTCCCAGCCACCTTGACCAGTAGCTTCTATTTCACCTAGATCATTATTACAACCCACATTACCTACTGGTATGGCAGACACCGTCAGAGGTCCGTTCGGTGTTCTGATATTGGCCACATTACTTTCATTGGAACAATAAGGTACATCCGTAGAAATGACTTCAACAATCAAATTACCGCCGGGTAACCCCGTAATTCTTGCTTCATCTCCATTTACATCCGGAAAATTAGTAGTATCAAAACTTCCAGTGTCAATAGGCGTAGTCCTAGCCACATCGTCTGCCATAAATACAGTGTACGTATAGGCTCCTGTATAGTCGGTAACTTCCATAAAAAGTTCCCCATCATCGACACCAAAACAACTAACTGGCTTGGCTTCACTTATGGTCACAATAGGCCGTATGGGTTCACTTACCGTATGGGTGGGCATTGGATATACACAGCCGCCAATATTATCGGTAATTTCAAAAAGATAATCACCTGCTGCAGGTAAGAAAACATCTGCAAAATCATCTCCAGGATTATTTGAAACCGAAGCTACGGGAGTAGCCGATATAACGGAAACCATAAAATTAGAAGTTCCCACCACTTGGATTCTCACCCGCTCATCATCCCTACAATTTAAAGGATCAACAGATATGATAGATGGCACGACATCTGTCGGCGGATTAATAGGTGGGACATCAAAGGTGGTTTGGCATCCATTACCATCAATAGCATAAACTGTAATATTCTGGGTTGATCCATTATCTACAATTTCAAATGTAGGTGCTGTTTGGAAATTAGAAAATCCGGTAATACTATATTGATATCCAGATCCAACTGTTCCAGGGTCTACAATACCAACCGTAACTATCGTTGAACTAAACCTATTAGCACCCACTTCACATGTAAAATCGGGAGCTGAGGCCGAAATAGAAAATGAGGAAGGATTGTTAACGGTATGTATTGCTGAAAGTACTTCGCAACCTCTTCCCGTAACAACTTGGACCTGATAGTCACCTGCTGGCAAATTCGCAAAAGAACCTGTATTGTTCCTGTCCTGTTCTGCGGCAGTCGTAAGATTATTTAAAATATAAGTTATGGGATTATCCTCGGAAGTGAACGGAACCAAGGCGTTTGCCGGTCCAATTGCCACCTCCACGGTACCATCATCTTCGTCTCTACAACTAATATCCGTTACAACCTCTGAGGTAATAACCGGCTGGGCAGCTTGGTTTAAGTTGATATCTGATACCGTGAATTCACAAAAACCACTACCATCGTTTACAATTCTATCGGTAACCACCACCTGATAATTACCTGGTTCCAATCCCGTAAAAAGGGCGTTATTTATTTGAGTGATTGGCCCAACAGCGCCCGAATTATAGTCGACACCGGATAGGACAAAACTAAAGTCCCCACTACCACCAAAAGTAGTAATCGAAATTTCTCCATCCGCATTGTTACATGTAGAATCAGTGATAAATTCACCAAAAGCAGAGAGAAAATTGTATACGGTAGCCGTTCCTTGACTTGTACAGCCGTTCGCGTCTACCACATCTACAATATAGTCCCCAGGGCTACCAACAGTATACGTATGTTCCCAAAAGCTTCCTATCAAAGTAGGAAGTTGTTCATCTCCTCCTAAGGTAAATCGTGGGGTATTTATCGTATCGGGCATACGAACAGTAATATCAAAAGCCGTGGATGTAGGGTCGCACTGATTTACAACCGTTATAGTAGGAGCTACCAAGTCCGGATCTAACTGTATCACGGTAGCAATATCGAACGAAGTACATCCACTAGCATCTCGTACATAAATATCATAATCACCAGCAGCGGCTACATAGGTTGTTTGATTGGAATAACCTGCCGGATATACCGGTTCGGGGTCTCCGTTATTTACAAAGGCATATTCATAAGGTCCACCTGCACCTCCACGTCCCTGTACCGTAATTTGCCCTAAGGCATTACAGTTGGCCGGAACATCTGAGATAACATCTATGGCCGGTAAATTTTGATCAATGACAACACCCACGGCATCCCTACAAGTATCCGTTACATTGACGACGATGACCTGATAATCGCCAGGCAATTCTGGATGACTACCCGTATATGGTAAAGCTGAAGTAATAACAGATGGAACCAAAACCGTGGTTACATTGGTATCATTGTCCAAAAGTTCTATTCGAAGTTCATCTCCAATAGTGTAGCCGGTAACCTCATACGCTATCTCTCCATTCCTATTCACATCACAGGCTCCCGGGGTAGAACTGGCAGTAATATCTAAAGTGGAAGGAGCTTCAATCGGAGGAATTTCTTGCTCATAAATACATCCAGTACCCGTATCCCTCACTTGAACCGTATAAGCAATACCAAATTGAATACCGTCAGACACGTTACTAAAAGTATGGTCATTAGCACCCGGGGTGTTATTTAAAGGATAGAAGGAAGGCTGCTGAAGCAGTTTAATTTCATAGGAACCGGTACCACCGCTAACACTTACGGCATAGGTAAACCCGGTATCATCACAGGTAGGCGGAAGTGGCGGTGGTATTGGAGTTATAACTACTTCGTTGGAAGTGATCGTAACAATATCAATATCAGTACATCCATTGGCATCGAGCGTAATAACCGTATAGTCTCCTGGAATTAAATCTACATCCAAAATAGTCAACGGAAACAATGAAACATCTACGTTCTCTTGCCTAACGATTTCAGTTCCCGTACTATCCTCAATTCTAAAATCAAAATTCGCAAGACCATTGGTCACACCATTAATTACAATTCCCCCACTTAAGGTACCGCTACCATCACAGATCGCAGGTTGTTCCACAACGGTAGCATCCGGTGGCGTAGTAGTATCCAGTGCTATAATTGCATCATCCGGCGCAGTCTCACAACCTCTAGCATCTCTTACCAAATAAGGGTAGGTGCCTACGGGAAGGTTGGAATATACGGTTTGCGAGCTCCAACCGGATCCATTAAAATTAATTTCATAAGGTGGCACACCACTAGTGGCATCTGGGGTAATGGTAACTACACCATTACTGGTTTCACCACAACTCACAGGCCTTGTAGCAACTGAAGCTGCAGCGATATTAACAGGTGGATTTAAAACTAGCGGAGCGGAAATTGCTTCACAGCCCGTATTCGTAACATTATTATCTGTTATACGAAAAACATAGGTCCCATCAACAGCGGTATCATACAAAAATACACCCGAAGTATATGGCGTTGGCGCGCCATAAGTAATTCCATTATCAGAACTTACCTCATAACTACCTGTACTAGAAGCATAGCCCCCTGTCACTTGCACGCGAATTTGTCCTAAAGCTGCCCCGCAAGGAATTTCTGTTACAATGCTAGTGTTGACTCTTAGCTGCTGTTCAATGGTTATGGAGATAGCGTCACTGCAATTATTACCGTCCACTACCTCCACGGTATAGTTACCAGGAGTTAGGTTTGTAAAGGTACCCGAAGGTTGTAATGTACCACCGTTTATTCTATACTGATGTGTCCCTAATGCTGCACTACCGGCAGTTGAGGTAACTACAGCAGTGGCACCAGTACCCGGTACATAACAAAAATCTGAAGCAGCATTATCCAAACTGAGCACCGGAGCATCTACTGGATTTAAATCAAAACTAAACGTATCCGTGCACCCCTCTGCATCCCCAACGGAAAGGGTATAGGTACCAGCAACGGTAAGATTATTAAAAGTCCTGCCTGATTTAGGCCCCTGTACAGGACCAGAAGGCGGGGTAAGGGTATAACGATATGCTCCCCATCCCCCGGTAGTATTTGCTCTTACTCTACCTACATTTCCGTTGGCGCAGCTCATAGGAGTAACATCGCTGGTGCTTATATCCAATACAGCCGCTTCCTGAATATCAAACGAAGCAGTATCCGTACAACCCGTGTCTACATCGGTAACCGTTATAGTATAAGTGCCTACTCCGGATGGCGGTAGAATAACTTGAGCATCATTCTGTGGACCGCCTGTATAAAGACCGCTATTGATGTCATAGGTATAGTTATTTCCAAACCCGTCAATAATAAAAGTTCCGGAACCATCGGAAGCACCATTGCAGACCCTTAAGTCTCCTCCAGATTGTACTCTTGAACGAACAGAACTAATTACTGCAGGACTAAATCCTTCTGTGTAGATACAACCGTTAACGTCCGTTATTTGAAAAATATAGGAGGTATTGGTGCTAAGTCCGGTGATACTAT
>CAZUIE010000145.1:2203-9300 GCA_964620945.1 uncultured Maribacter sp. | reverse complement strand
TATCCTTTGCATTGTCCATCTTTACGCCTAGCTCTTGGTACTTTTTAAGAATACTGTTTTTTTCGGAAACCATATCGGTAATCGGCCTTGTAAACGTTTCCTCCCACGTAATTCCCTGATGTTTTAAGTAGCAGAATCTTAAAGGCAAAATGGTATTGATAACCAATAAATCGATAAACTTTTTTGTCGTTTTTTTTATACGCTTTTTAGACACTGTATTAAAGGTAAAGTGCGTTTCCCAGAAGGGACTGGTTTTTACCATAAACAAATTATAAAGGTCTGTTTCCTCTCTTTGAATCGCGTTGTTAAACAAAGCATATTCAGATGCATATAACTGTGCAAACTGAGATAACCTGATAGTTGGGAAATTGGATGGTCGCAACTTAAAAAATTGTGGTTTGGACAATATCGTTGAATCCAATTCGTATTTATGACATATATAATCGTAAGCCTGGCGAAGTTCTGTTCTATACCTGTTAGACTGATTATCATCTTCTAAGAGCCCTGACAAGCCAAAAAGAAGTGCCTCCAATTCCAATGGCTTATTATGTAATTTTCTGATAATGGAGAAGTCTATAGATAAACCAAGCTCATAAAAAAACTCACCGTTTATCTTAGACCCAAAGCTTTTAAGCAACAATACGAATAGTACCTGTTCCCAATCGTTATTCGAGTCTTGCAGAAGGTCAAAAATTACTTTGGATTTTCTTTCCAATCGCTCAAAATACAAGCGTTCTTTCCAAATGTTAAACTTAAAACTAGTGATGGCAGTAATATCTGTACCACAATTGATAAATGAGTTAGGCCGCTCTTGAAATAGTTTTTTATAATTTGATAATACTTCGTCGCTGATGTAATTCTTGAGTTCCAAAGTTGGGATTTCAGAACCATCCGACCTAAAAACGGCAAGGTCATGTTCCCAAACCACATGAAGTATAACAGAATCGTAGTTGGCATCTGTTTCGTGACTATGGGCGTACCAATCTGACGATTTTATGTGAATCTCCACATTTCCGGCCCACAACTGTTCCTCTATTACAAGCTTGGCATTAAAAAAATCGGGGCCGCTTAAATGATTATGCGTTCCGGAGGACGCTACAGAAATACCATCACCCTTAGTTGTCCTGATTAAAGCAATCGGATACTTTTTGTACTTCCAGATGTAATGCAAAAGGTCTTCCTTCATGCTATAAAAATAAAAAACCCGCTCAATAGCGGGCCATTTATTTGATTAAATCGACGCTTACTCGGCAACTTCACCTTCCCAATTCATAAAACCCCCGGCCAAATTAAAGGCATTTTCAAAACCAATACTATTCATTATTGCACATGCTTGTCCACTTCGGTTTCCAGACCTGCAATAGACATAATAGTTTTTTGTCTTGTCCAGTTTTTCAAGTTCATCAATAAAACCTTGACCTTGATAAATATCTATATTCTTTGCTTCAGGAATACGACCCTCTTCGAGTTCTTCTTCGGTGCGCACATCGAGGATAATTGCGTATTCATCCTCGTTTAATTTTTCTACCCACTCTTCTTGTGATAAATCTGCCATAATACTATAAAGTTAATATTTGAAGTCAAAAATAAGCGATTCTAGAAAACTACACCAAATACAGTGTGTCAGATACAAAAACAACCATGAAGGTACTTTTGGTCATACTCTATTATTCATGAAAAAATAAGCCAACTACTAAACTAAAGGCGGAATCATACGTGCCTTTAACCTTCCCAGGCCTTACAGCGGACGATAAAATCATTTCATTTTAACACCATCCAATTAAGCTGATTAACCCAAAATATGGCAACATCAAGGTCCTAATTTTTTTAACAAAAATTTAATTCAAAAATAAATTTGAATCACCAAAACAACTATACATTTGTATAAACAATAATTGTTTCTACATGAATGTTGAAGAAGCTATAAAAACAAGTTTTAAAATCCCCTTAAAAAAAAGGACGATTATTCATTTGTCATTGGTCTACAATAAGGTAAATGAACAAGTGGCTTTAACACTTAAACCATTTGATATTTCTGTACAGCAGTTTAACGTGCTTCGCATTTTAAGGGGACAAAAAGGGGAGCCGGCAAATCTTTCGACCATTAACGAAAGAATGGTTACCAAAATGAGTAATACGACAAGGTTAGTAGATAAGCTTATAACAAAAGGTTATGTTCATAGGACCATATGTAAGCATAATAGAAGAAAAGTAGAGATAAGTATTACCACACAAGGCTTAGAGTTTCTTAATGAAATTGATGGCATGCTATTTGCCAAGGAAGAAGAGATTCTTCAGAATTTTACTAACCAAGAATTAGAGCATTTAAATATATTATTGGATAAATTTTAGAACTAAGAATGAATACAATTTTAGAGAACAGAACTTGGCGTTACGCCACTAAAAAGTTTGACAGTAGCAAAAAAATTTCTGAAGATAACCTAGATTTATTATTGGAAGCGACACGCTTAAGTGCATCCTCCTACGGTTTGCAACCTTACCACGTATTTGTTATTACGGACGTAGCGATTAGGGAACAATTAAAACCGGTATCTTGGGGGCAATCCCAAGTTACAGATGCATCTCACCTAATCGTTTTTGCTAATCAAACGAATTTTGGTGAGGAGCTGGTAGATGACTTCATTAAAAACACAGCCAAAACAAGGGAAATTCCTAGCGAAAACTTAAAAGGCTATAGTGATTTTACAAAATCAAAACTGGTAGACCTTCCACAGAAAACAAAGGAAGAATGGACCGCAAAGCAAGTATACATAGCACTTGGAAATCTAATGCAGGCAGCAGCGGAATTAAAAATAGATACCTGTCCTATGGAAGGTTTTGAAGCCAAGGCCTATGATGACATCTTAGGGCTGAAAGGAAAAAGCTTAACAGCGTCAGTAGTATTACCTATTGGGTATCGATCAGCGGAAGATGTTACCCAAGATTTACCAAAAGTACGCAAATCAAAAGAAGAATTATTTACACACATTTAACATTAATTTACACTATTAAAATTAAACTCATGAAAAAAACAGTATCAAGTATCTTTTTAGCGCTATTATTCGGCTATTCGGCAACAGCGACTACGCCAATTGATGATGAAAAAAAAGAAGTAAAAGTTAGTGAGAGTAAAGTAACCTGGAAAGGGTATAAAGTTACAGGTTCCCATGATGGAACCATTGACCTAAAATCAGGTTTTTTAATGATGGACGGTAACAAATTGACTGGAGGAGAATTTGTTATAGACATGACCAGCATTACCAATACGGATATGACATCCGGAAACGGTAAGGAAAAATTGGAAGGCCATCTTAAATCAGATGATTTTTTCGGAGTGGAAAATCATCCTACCGCCAAGTTGGTTATCAAATCATCCGAAACCTTTAATAAAAACTCTTATACGGTAAAAGGAGACTTAACCATAAAAGGCATAACAAAACCCGTTACCTTCGTGCTATCTATGTTTGAAAATAAGGCGACTGCAACAATGAAGGTAGATCGCTCAAAGTTTGATGTACGGTATGGCTCCGGGAGCTTTTTTGACGATTTAGGAGACAAAACTATTTATGACGATTTTGATTTAGTAGTTGATTTAGCACTTTAAACAGTTCTAAGACCGCTACACATCAAGTAGTGTTTGAAAATCCCCTTGAAATAAATTTTAAGGGGATTTTTACTTTTTAAGCGTAGAAAATTTGTGGCTTAAAATTTCCTTTCTATCTTTGACCTAATGAAACTATTGAACAACATATGGTGGTGGAACAGCTTACGACAAACATCGTGAACTAGTCCCTATTGAAAAATATATAAAGGCTTGTCATCACGACAAGCCTTTTTTAATTTATAGCTTTTACTATGTCATTTAAACTACAAACGCATTTCAAAAAAATACTTGCAGATACCATTACACCTGTTAGTGTTTATTTAAAAATTAGGGATAAATTCCCAAATAGTATTCTTTTAGAAAGTAGTGATTATCATGCTAACGATAATAGTTTTTCCTATATATGCTGCAACCCTATTGCTTCAATTAAGGTTGAAAATGAAATCATTACCAAAGAATTTCCTAATGGCACAAAAAGTGAAACACCAATTACTGACAAAGCAGCAGTCACCAAAGAAATTGATGCTTTTAGCCAATTATTCACTGTAGCCGACCAGGATTTCAAATTCATAACTAACGGACTTTTTGGCTTTATGGCATACGATGCCGTACGGTATTTTGAGGCTGTTGAGATTTCTAAAAAGGACAACTCGGTTACGATACCAGATATCTATTATGCGGTCTACCAAAATATCATAGCTATTAATCACTTTAAAAATGAGGCCTATCTTTTTGCCCATTGCTATGAAACCGAGAACAACATACCAGAACTGGAACAAGTTTTGAAAGTGCGTAATTTTGCCTCCTATAATTTCTCAAAAGAGGGAGAAGTAAGCACTAACTTAGAGGATGACGCTTTTAAAGAGCAAGTTGCTATTGCTAAGAAACACTGTCAACGCGGAGATGTGTTTCAATTGGTGCTGTCTAGACGATTTTCACAAGGGTTTAAAGGGGATGAGTTCAATGTATACCGTGCCTTGCGTTCCATTAATCCCTCACCCTATCTTTTCTTTTTTGATTACGGTGATTTTAAAATATTTGGTAGCTCCCCAGAGGCGCAGATCATTGTTAAAGACGGGAAAGCAGAAATACACCCCATTGCTGGAACGTACAAACGTACAGGGAACGATGAGCAAGATGCGGAGCTAGCTAAACAATTGGCACAGGACGATAAAGAAAATAGCGAGCATGTCATGTTGGTGGACCTAGCTAGAAACGACCTCAGTAGAAACGGAAACCTTGTAAATGTAGAAACCTATCGAGAAGTTCAATATTTCTCTCATGTCATTCATTTGGTCTCCAAAGTAACCGGAATGAAAAAACCGGACATCTCTACGTTGAAGATTGTAGCAGATACTTTTCCCGCAGGTACTTTAAGTGGTGCACCAAAACATAGGGCCATGCAATTAATTGAGGACTATGAAAAAACCAGTCGTGGATATTATGGCGGTGCCATAGGATTTATGGATTTTAAGGGCAATTTTAATCATGCCATAATGATCAGAACTTTTTTGAGTAAAAATCATGAATTGCATTTTCAAGCTGGTGCTGGATTAGTAGCTGCCTCTAACGCAGACGATGAACTACAGGAAACCTATAACAAACTTGGTGCTTTGAACAAAGCACTAAAAATCGCTGAAACAATCTAAATGGGACAGAGGATATTAATGATCGATAATTATGATAGTTTCACCTATAACTTAGTGCACTATCTAGAGGATTTAGATTGTGACGTAATCGTAAAACGAAACGACCAATTAAGTTTAGAAGAAGTAGACGCTTTTGAACATATAGTGCTGTCTCCCGGCCCAGGAATACCGGAAGAGGCAGGTTTACTCAAATCAATTATTAAGACGTATTCCGGTAGCAAACGAATTTTCGGGGTTTGCTTAGGTCAACAGGCAATTGGTGAGGTATTTGGTGGTAGTTTAGTAAACCTAGACCAAGTGTACCATGGTGTAGCTACTAAAATAAATATTGTACAAGAGGATTATATTTTCGACGGATTACCAACTACTATTGAAGTTGGAAGATATCATTCGTGGGTAGTCCATACCAATTTACCAGCGTGTTTGGAAGCTACCTCATTTGATAAAAATGGTCAAATTATGTCCTTACGGCATAGGGAGTTTGATATACGAGCAGTACAATTTCATCCAGAGTCGGTATTAACTCCAGATGGAAAACATATTTTAAAGAATTGGGTAAAAGGATGCTAGAATTTTGACATTAGATAAAATGAAAGAAACTTTAAATAGATTAATCAATCATGAAATCCTTGAAAAGGAGGATGCCAAAAAAATATTGGTCAATATTGCCAAGGGTGATTACAATACCAGTCAGATTGCGGCATTTTTGACGGTTTACATGATGCGCAGTGTTACCATAGAGGAATTGGAGGGTTTCCGGGATGCCTTGTTAGAACTATGTCTAGCAGTAGATTTATCAGCCTATAACCCTATTGATTTATGTGGTACGGGAGGCGATGGAAAAGATACATTCAATATTTCTACACTAGCATCTTTTGTTACCGCAGGAGCTGGTGTAAAAGTTACTAAACACGGAAATTATGGGGTTTCCTCTACATGTGGCAGTAGTAATGTGATGGAATTCTTAGGTATCAAATTTAGCAATGAAGCCGATTTTTTAACTAGATGTATAGAAGAGGCTGGTATATGCGTATTACACGCACCATTGTTCCACCCTGCTATGAAAAACGTAGCGCCAATTAGAAGAGAGTTAGCCGTAAAAACTTTTTTTAATATGTTGGGGCCTATGGTAAACCCTGCATTCCCAAAGAATCAAATGGTTGGTGTTTTTAATCTAGAACTGGCTAGAATGTATGGCTATCTATACCAGAATACAGATAAGAACTTTACAGTTTTACATGCTTTGGATGGATATGATGAAATTAGTTTAACGGGCGACACCAAAACAATTTCGAACGGCTCCGAAGGTATTATTAAACCCTCAGATTTCGGTGTGCCCACCATTCTAGCCCATGAGATCGCAGGAGGTGATGACATCCCAAAGTCCGCTCAAATTTTTATCAATGTATTGAATGGTAAAGGAACAGAAGCACAAAATAACGTAGTGTGTGCGAATGCAGGTATTGCCATTGCTACTGTTACGAACAAAACACCAAAGGAAGGTTTTTACAAAGCAAAAGAGTCTCTGTTAGCCGGAAAAGGATTAGTTGCATTAAAAAAACTACAGGAATTAAGCATGTAGGTTTACCTATGAAAGGTAGGAATTCAATTTTAGCATATGAATATTTTAGATAAAATAGTTGCGGACAAATACAAAGAAGTTGAACTGAAGAAACGTCTTATTCCTACTTCTCAGTTGGAGTCATCTGTTCTTTTTGGCAGAAAAGGATTGTCCTTAGCTACTGCATTGAGAAATAGCCATACGGGAATTATTGCAGAACACAAGCGCCGGTCGCCATCCAAAGAAACCATTAATCAGAATACTAATGTAGGCCAAGTTGCTA